>DAIQQA010000003.1:0-101864 GCA_036787045.1 Burkholderiales bacterium
GAAGGCAAGAGCCAGGAGTGAACGGCCCACCCTCTCGTTGACGTGATCGGGGACGCCAACGGAACAGAGGGTTTCCTTCGTGTTCCTTCGTGTCCTTCGCGGTGAACGCGGTTTGCGTTTCCTTTGCATCCTTTGCCGCCACCGAGTCCGCTCCGAGCGCGACGCTACTCGCTCGCGATGCCTTCGAGCGCAATCACCCGTTCGAGGCCGGTTTCCAGCAACGCCCGGGCTGTGCCGGCGGCTGCGTACAGGAATGCGTGCACTGCCGCGTCCTCGGGGTTACGGCTGCGGCACTCCTGGCTGAAAGTCTCGAAGGCGGCAAGGTTGGTGATCAGGTCCACCAGGTGATGGGGGCACTCGCAGGTGACGGAGGGAGTGCGAACTGCGATACGAGCGAGCTGCTCGGCGTTATACCGGCGGGGCGGAACGCTTTCAGGGGATGGAAGCTCGAGCGGCGCAGGGGCGGCCGGCATGCTGCAGGCCACCAGGCAGGCCCGCTGGATGTCTGCAAGGGTGGCGGGCGCTCGCAGACATACCACGCCCGTGGCCTCCAGCTCGCGCAGCGCCTGACGCGCGCCAAAGCCGTAAATCACCACTGCACGCGCAGCACCGGAGAGCGCGAGCCGGCGGCGGACATCGCCCGCAGTCTCGCGGTGTACCGTTGCTTGCTCGAGAAGCAGGACCTCGGCGGTCAGATCCGATGCCTTCCGCTCGAGCTGGGTGACGTCCTGGAAGGAGGCGACGATCTCGACCTCGTGCGGGGCAGCGCCGCCCGGCGCCAGACGGACGGAGAGCGCAGCTCCCACCACGATGACCCGACAGGGTCCCGCCGACTTCGCAGTTGCTTCAGGCGCGCGGGGCGCAGTCGCCTCCATGCGGGCTTGGAGCTGGGCCATCGACAACGGCGCGACGATGCTGACCGGGTGCCCTGCATCGACCAACGCCTTGACCAGTGCGAGGCGGCGAACGTCGTCCTGGGAGTAGAGACGGCTGCCGCGGCCAGTTCGGTCCGGGCTGACAATGCCGTAGCGGCGCTCCCAGATGCGCAGGGTCTCCGGATGGATGTTGGTCAGCCGCGCGACTACTCCGATCGGGTAACCAACCTTATCAGTGGCACTTTTCCTGGGAGGCATAGGCTGTGTTCGATCCGGGGCGGACGCGGGGCGCGTCGACGCCGTGCATGTTACTCGAAGGCTCGTGTCTTGGACAGATCCTGGACATGGCCGACGTAGGTCCTGCGAACCCGCAATGTCATTGCGATCGCCGATGGCGGCGGCTCCTCGAGACACGTGCAGACACGCGTCCGTCTGCTATCCTGGGTTTTGGTGCTCGGCGGTCGAGCGCTCACAAAAAAACAGGGTCAGAACCATGCGGGTTGTCATGGCGGTAATGGTCGTCTGCATGAGCGTCTCGTTGCCGTCGGCTGCTGAAGACAGAGTGGCGACCTGTGGTCAGCAAGCCAACGAGCGAGGCCTCAAGGGGCAGGCGCGCAGCGCGTTCATGAAGGAATGCACCAAGGGGCAGAACGAAGCCAAGAAAGACAAGAAACGAAAATCCGGTGACCAGCCCGGGGAGCAGGCCACCGATGGGGAGCGCGACCGCGAGCGAACCATGACGGACGAGCAGCAGAGGGCCGAGGAGCAGGAGCGCCAGCGCGCCGAAACGGCCGAGCAGGAGCGGGTAAGACGAGAGGCTGAAGCGAAAGCCAAGGAGCAGGAGCAGTCCCGGCAGCAGGCCGAGCAGAAGGCGAAACCGCCGGCAAAGCAGAGCACCACACCCAAGCCCGTTACCATGCCGCCCAAACCGGCCACCGGGCAGCAGCGCAACTAGTACCGCGACACGGAGTTACGAAACATCGCCCGGCAGACGTGGAACATCGGCAAGGACCTGTCCGCGTCCTTCGGTTTTCTTCGTGCCTTCGTGGCGAAATGTCTTCCAGGCACAAAGCCGCCTGATCAGCTTCCAGATCGCCGCCTGACCCAGCCGGGCGCGGCTGGCCCTGGACGCGCTGGTCGACGCGATTGCGCGCCACGGGCCGCATGGGGCGCCGCGGCCGGGGGTCGGGCCTCAGGGTGACGGGCCCTGAGAGCCTACTTGCCCTTCTCGAAGGGCAGCAACTCGCTCGGAAGCACGCGCACGCGCGCCAGGCATTCACCCTTGACGTCCGAGAACTTGTTCAGATCCCCCATGTCGCAACGGTCGCCGCCCTGAATCTGCAGCCTGGCGATGTCGGCGCAGCCGATGCCGACGAAACGCACCGCGCGACGGATCCGGTCACCGGGCGGCACCGGGCCCCAACTGACTGTCTGCGCACTGTAAGCCACCCCGCTGGCCCGGTGGACGCTGAATTCCGGCACGAAGCTGCGGATCTCGTAGGGGAGCGTGTTGGTCAAGGCAAACTCGAAGCGACAGCCGCCCGGCACGTCCAGACGCCGCTCCAGCACCAACTCGGCCTGGGGCTGCTCCTTGGCGGGCTCGGAGGCGGCACTGCCCACCGCCGGCGCATCCACGTAGCGCCAGGTGCCGTCATCCTTCAGCAGGATGCGCCGGCCCTGGCCGTCCACGAGTTCGAAGTCCGCCCATGCTGCCGGCAGGCACATCGCCGCCAGCAGCAGAGCACTCAAGGCCGCCTTCGGCCACGCCACTCTCTTCATGTGATTCGCCTTCCTGGATCAGCAGTATCGCTGTCTGGCTCGACAAGGTTACAGGACGCCACCCTTTGTCCACACCTCTTGGGCAGGCGTACCGCCTGCCGCCTTGACCCCGGTCAGGGTCACCGAGGGCCATGCCTGTTACCGTTAGGGGTATTCAGATCGACCCCCACGGATAACGGATAGATTCTATGTAGGGCCGCGTGAGTTATCCTCTGGTGGCTTTCTCAACCGAAAGAGAAAAGGAGACCGGAAGATGAACCAAGCGACCCGTAAGCAGGAAGATAACGCAGTGGAGCCGATGCTGTACATGGCCCTTCGCGGCGACGCGGGTGGTCAGTTGTTACGAAGCGGGCCGGGACGGGTTCTGGTTGCACCGGTACTTGGTGAGCATGGGCATTGACAACGTCGTGGTGGATTCTTCGAGCATCGAGGTCAACCGCAGAAAGCGCCGCGCCAAGACCGACCGCATCGATGGGGAGCATTTGCTCACGAAGCTGATGCGCTATCACGCCGGCGAGCGTAGCGGCTGGAGTGTCGTGCGCGTGCCCAGCGCGGCCGAGGAAGACGCCCGCCGGCTGCATCGGGAGCTCGAACGACTCAAGCGTGAACGCGGTTCGCATCAGTGTCGGCTCCAGGCCCTGTTGGTGACGCAGGGCATCCGAGCCAAGCTTGACGCGGGCTTTGGCCGACGACTCGAAACGCTCAAGCTGTGGGATGGCACTGCGCTGCCCGAGGAACTCAAAGGCGAACTGCTGCGTGAGCATGAGGGGCTGAAGTTGCTTGAGGCACAGATCAAGGCGCTGGAGGCGCAGCGGCGCGAGCGGCTGCGCGAGCCCAAGACCCAACCCGAGCAGCAGGTGGTGCAGCTGATGCGCTTGGGCGCCATCGGGCCGGCGAGTGCGTGGCTGTTCGTGATGGAGTTCTTCGGCTGTCGCGCGTTTCGTAACCGCCGCGAGGTCGGTGCGTTGGCCGGCTTGGTGGGCACGCCGTACAACAGTGGCGAAGCCGAACAAGATCAAGGCATCAGTAAGGCGGGCAATCACCGGGTCAGAGCCATGGCGGTGGAGATCGCCTGGCTGTGGCTGCGCTATCAGCCGCACAGTTTGACGCCGCAGGCCGTTGACCTCTATGTCGACCGGGCGCTGCAGATCATCGCCGAGCAGCGGTCCCAAGGACCGGACAGGGCCGCGCGCCTGGAGGCCGAGCTACGCCGCGACCGCAAGGCGCTGGCGAACCTCGTGCAGGCGATTGCGAGCGGCAAGGCGCCCCACAGGCACTGCTAGCCGAGATCGCCCGCCTGGAGGCCGCTATTGCAGCCGCAGAGGGGGAGCTTGCCGGGCTTGCGGTAGCGCTACCCTCGGAACTGGAACTGCGCCGCCTGCGGAAGCGCGCCTATCAGGTTGTAGGGCAGTTCAAGGATCTGCTGCTCGGCGACATCTCGCTGGCGCGGCAGGCTCTGCGCAAGTTGCTGCCCGAGCCGATCCGGTGCCACCGCAGGACGGGCACGGGCTGGTCATGGAAGGCAAGCTCGACCCGGGCGGGGCATTCTCTGTGTGCCTGGGCGACAAGACACCGTGGTGAGAGGTGGAACTAATGGGTTGAGGTACTAGGCCTGGTTCGGCGTTGCGTCCTCGACGAGTTGCGGCGCCTGCATAGAGGGTCGATCAAGGATCGATCTTGAAGATCACCTCCTGGTCGGCGTGGTAGGTCGTGCCGTCCTTCTTGAACTTGTACTGACGCACCCCTTCCAGCACCGCTTCCTCGAACACGCCGGGCGGTTCGGCCAGCAGAATCTCGACGTCGGTGACGTTGCCGCTCAGATCCACCGCCAGCCTCACCTTTACCCGCCCCTCGATGTGCTTCGCTTCGGCCTCGGGCGGGTACTTGATCCTGACCTTGCGCACCGGCTTGACGTCCTGGAACACCGACGGCAGCGGGGGCGCCTCGACCTCCGGCTCCGGCTCGGGCGGCGGCTCCTCCTGCTTCGGTTCCGGTTTGGGCTCAGGCTCGGGCTTGGCCAGCGTGATCCGGGACGGCGCCTCGCCCGGCAGCGGCTTGGGGATTTCGACTTCGACCTGCTTCAGTCGCTCCGGCGGCCTGGGTTTGGGCTTCTCCTTCGGCTTCTCGGGTGGCGGCGGAAGCGGCTCGGGCGGCGGCTCTTTTAGCTCGACCGTCATCACCGGGACGGGTGGCGGCTCGAAGAAAGGCAGGAAGGACCAATCCACGCCGAACACCAGCAGAGGCACGAGCAACTCCAGCGCTGCGGCCGCAACCAGCGCGATCCACAGCGGCAGCCTCTGTTCATCGTCCTCACCGACCTCAGCCCAGAGCGGCCCGGAGCCCGGACCCCGGGCGTTCTGATCGGCGCCCTCTGCGTTGGGCATCGTCACGGGAGGCCAAGTACCGATGCTGCATGCACGTCGTGTCTGTTCACGGCTGCTACTTTTTGCTTTCCGCCTTCGCGGCGATCCCCACGGTAGTGATTCCGGCGCCGCGCACCGTGTCCATCACCGTGAGCAGCGTCTGCAGAGAGGCGTCTCGGTCGCCCGCCAGCACGACCTCGACCTTCTGCGCCTGCTTGAGTTCGGTCAGCCGCGCGCGCAACTCGTCTTGCGTGACGGGCTTTCCGTCGAGCACGGTCTCGCCGCTCTTCGTGACGCCGATGGTGATGGTGGAGGCTTTGATCTGCGTCGTCGTCGCGGAGCCGGGCAGTTCCATCGCCACGCCGGTGCCGGCGATCATCCTGAGCGAGATCACCACGAAGAACACCAGCAGGAACATCATGATGTCGATCATCGGGATGACTTCCACGCGCGGGCGGTCGCCCTCGAAGTAGTGCCTGCGGCCGCGCTGCATTACTGGCCCCTGCCCGCGACGAGGGGCGTTACTCTGCCGCTGTGGGCTTCCTTCAGCGGCACGCCCTGGTGCGCCGACCCGCCGCCGTGCATGCGGTTGAGCAGCATGACCTTGAGCAGGTCCATCTGATGCAGCGCGAGCCGGATGCGCTTGTTGAAGTGGTTCAGGAACAGCACCGCGATAATGGCGATGAACAGGCCCGCGCCGGTGGCGACCAGCGCTTCGGCGATACCGCCGGTGACCATCTGGGTGGCGCCGCCTGCAGCGCCGGCAGTGCCCAGGATGTCGAAGGCGTGGACCATGCCGATGATGGTGCCGAGCAGGCCCATCAAGGGCGCCAGCGTCACTGCGGTGTCGAGCACCCACACGTAGCGATCGATCTTGGGCAGCTGCCACATCACGGCCTCTTCGATGTGGCGGTCGCTCGTGTCGGCGTCCTGGCCGCGCGAGGCGAGCGCGGAGGAGATCAGCGAGCGCTGCAGCGAGCCTTCGTAGTGCGAGGCGATCTGCTGGACCTTGTCCCAGTTCTGGTATTCCACCAGCTGCAGGTCGTGCTCCAGCTCGACGCCCGACTTTAGCACCCGGTGGAAGAACCACGAGCGCTCGATGATCACCGCGAGGGTGATGAGCAGCAGCACGCCCATGAGCGGCAGGAGGCCGCCGGACATGATGCTGAGTTCGATGAGCTTGTCCATCATGAATCGTGTCTCCTGCCTGTAGTTGTCATTGGCCGGCGGGGCCGGTGGTCACGCGCGCGGCTGCCGTGCTGTCGACCGGAGGATAGAAGGGAACGCCGTACCGCTCGACGATGCGGCGGATCTCCCCGCTGCGCAGCATCTGCTCGAAGGCTTCGTCCAGGAACTGCTTCAGCTCGACTTCCTTCTCCTTCACTACCCACGCGCTGTTCCAGCGCATTTCCGGGACCGGCACGTAGCCCTTCGCCATCTCGAACTCGGCCTCCGGGTGTTCCAGGCGCGCCTGCGAGATTGCGCCCGACCAGATCATCGCGGCGTTGACCTCGCCGCGAACCAGTGCATCGATCACCTGGTAGTTCTGGAAGAACGTCGAGTAAGGGATGTCGTGGGCCTGCGCGTACTCGCTCATGGGTGAGTAGGCCGGCACGCCCACCTTGATGCTCTGCGCCTTGGCGTCGTCGAGCGACCGCAATCCTTTGGCCGGACCCTGGGTGACCAGCACGAAGCCCGTGCTCATGAATGGGCGTGTGAAGCTTAGCTGGTTGGGTTCCATGTGGTGGTCATCGTCGGTCACGGTCAGCCCGAGCACGATGTCGCACACGCCCTTGTTGATGGAGCGGCTGTATGCGCCGCCTGGAGCGCCGGGGCCGAACCGTGTCGACATGTTCACCCACGCCATGTCCAGCTCCCAGCCGTGCTTCCTGGCGATCGTCTGGAGGATCTCGATCTCCAGCCCCGGCGGCTCGTTCTTGCGCGCGGTGCGCGAGAAGGGCCAGAACCAGCCATCCGCGCATGCCATGATCCGGCCCATACCCTTCACCCGGGTCATCGCATCCACGTCTTTGAGCTCGTCGGGGATGGCCGTAGGTGGGAAGTCGCGATACCCGGCCTGGTAGAGCTGGTCGCTCAGCGGGTCGAAAACCTCAGGCTTGCGGTAGCCGATGCGCGGCTTGCGGTTCTTGCCGTAGACGTACTCCGGCTGCAGCTCGAACAGCTCCTGCGCGGTTGCCCGGTCTGGCAACAGCGCGATCGTTGCGGCCACCAGTGCGACGGTGGCGCAGCTCAGTAGCAGCCGCATGGCAGGGAATGGCTACGGGAGCATCGGCGCTGGGCCCCAACCACGCCGATATCGCAAGCGCACGCCGGGCCCGAAACTACCGGGACAATGTGATTTTCCACGGCACAGGCGCACCGCGGATCGAAGCCGGAAAAGACGTAATGCTAGCGCAAATCGGCGGGATCAGCCGGGCGGTTTCGGGGTGCTGCGCCGGGCGCGCCGCAGCAGCTTCAATCCCAGCAGCATCACGGGCGCGCCATGAAGGACCAGGTCGAAGATGTCGATAGGACGGGTGAGCGTCCCCGAAGACAGCATCTTCAGCTTCTGCCACAGGTGCGGTTCGGGGGCGAACGGTGCGAGCCCCAGCGCCAAGGCTGCGACGACGAGCAGGCCGAGCGGGAGGCGGTCGAGCCATTGCATGCCGCCACCTTAACGCATGCAGCGGGGCCTGTCGCGGGTTCGTTCGCGGAGAGGATAAGATTGGGCGATGGCTGAACTGTTTCTGCTTTTTGCCGCCGCGGCGTTCGCCGTGGCCGTGCTGCTGGCGACGTGGTTCATCGTGGGTCGTGTGTTCCCAAAGCGCGCAAGGCCCTGGGCCTGGGTGCCGGTGGCGGCAGCACTCACGGTCCTGCCTTTCCTGGACGAGGTCTATAACGAACAGCAGACCCGGCTCGCCTGCGAGAGCGATGGCGGCCTGTCCGTGTTCAGGACTGTTTCGGCCCACAGTGTAGACGCCGGGATGGCGCTCATCGAGACGCGCCGGCTCGACAGCGAGTTCCCGCGCTACTGGCGCCGCGAGCTGGTGTTCGTGTATCGTCCGACCGGGGAGGAACTGGGGCATCTGCGCTGGTTCGAGCGCAAGGGCGGCTGGCTGCGCGGCGAGCGGCCCGGCGGGGGCCTGTTCCATGCGTTGCGCCCGGCCGGCTGCCCGGACCCGCAACCTTTCCTCGCCGGCGGAGCGGCACGCAAGCAACTGGTGCAGACACCGCCGGGATAGCCGGTATCGCAACGTAGCCGCATTGGCTGGTCGCCGCGCGCGTGTCAGCGGAACTACTGGACGTGCGACTGTCCAACTACGGGCTCGCGCCTGCGAGCACCGATCGTAACTTCAGGGATTGAAGAACACATGAAAATTTCGCAACGGATCGTAGGGACGTGGACGTCGCGGCTGGCGATGGCTGTCGTGGCTGTCGGCCTCGCGCTGGCGATGGTCGCTCAGGATGTGGAGGCCGCCAGGCGCCTCGGCGGCGGCAAGAGCTTCGGGCGGCAATCTCAGAACGTCGAGCGGCAGCAGATGCAGCCGCCGGCGGGCCAGCCGGCCCAGGCCGGGCCCGTGCAGCAGGCCGGTCAGCCCGCCGCGGCTGGGGCGGCTGCGCAACCGAAGGCGACCGGCAGCCGCTGGGCCGGCCCGCTTGCCGGTCTCGCGGCTGGGTTGGGCATCGCCGCGCTGCTGTCGGCCTTTGGCCTGACGGGCGCGTTCGCCGAGATGCTCGGCAGCCTCCTGGTGATCGCGCTGCTCGTCTTCGCGGGCCTGTTTGTCTGGCGCATGCTCCGCCCAGTGCGCGGCCCGACGGCGACGCAACGAAGGATGGAGCCCGCGTTCGAGGCACCGGGCGCCGATGCCGCTCGACGTGGATACGCGCCCAGCGCCGCCGCGCGCCCCGGCAGCGTCGCAGCAACGCTTGGGACTGCACGGGCGGCAACCGCAACGGCGGCTGTGTCCTCAGCGCCGTGGGGCGTGCCGGCTGACTTCGACGTCGATGCGTTCCTGCGCAACGCCAAAGTCCACTTCATCCGCTTGCAGGCCGCCTGGGACGCGAACAACCTGGACGACATCCGTGAGTTCACGACCCCGGAGGTGTTCGCCGAGATCCGCATGCAGCTCAGCGAGACCGCCGGGGCAAGGGCGCAAACGGATGTCGTCTCGCTCGACACGCAGCTGCTCGGGATCGAAGAAGGTTCGTCCGACTATGTCGCGAGCGTGCGCTTCGACGGGGCGACGCGCGAAGGGCAGAGCGGTGTGGAGCGCTTCTCCGAGGTCTGGAACCTGAGCAAGCCGAAGCGCGGCAACCGCGGCTGGCTGCTGGCGGGGATTCAGCAGTTGCAGTGAGCGGGGCGGGGTGGGCAATCGGAGCGCTCGACCCGCCTCGGCGATGACCGCAGCTGCTGAGCGCTCCGCACGAATGCACGGTTCCAGCAACCGCGGCTGCGGCTCGTTACCGCTTGCCGGCGCTCAGGAACCTCGGCCAACCGCTTGACGGGCTGCCTCAGGGCGTGGGCTGGGCAGCGTACGCGACAACGTCGATGGCTTTCTGAAGTGCCAAATGCTATCCGGCATACGCCCGCCTCAGCGCATCGATGTCGAGCTTCTTCATTTGCAGCATCGCCTTCATGGCTCTCTGGGATTTTGCGGAATCGGGGTCACTGATCATCCCGGGCAAGACGGTGGGAACAATTTGCCATGACACTCCGTACTTGTCCTTGAGCCAGCCGCACTGCTGTGCCTTTTCGTCCCCGCCCTCGGATAGCTTCTCCCAGTAGTAGTCCACTTCTTCCTGCGTCTCGCAATCGACCTGGAACGAGATGGCCTCGTTGAACTTGAAGATCGGGCCGCCATTGAGTGCGGTAAACCCCTGCCCATCAAGTTCAAATGCCACAACCATTACCGTTCCCGCCGGTTTTCCGTGGATCTCATGTCCAGCCTCTCCGTAACGAGCGACGTTTGTGATCCTTGAATTTCTGAAGATACCGGTATAGAACTTGACTGCCTCGTCGGCTTGATCATCAAACCACAAGCATGGGGTAATCTTTTGAACGACTTGCATGGTGTCTCTCCTGGTCGGGTCCGATCACGGATCGGGATCACCGTGACTGCCACCTAGTCGTTTGAGGAACCGCGAGATCGACAAGTTCTGGACTAAGGAGACTCTGATCGAATCCTGCATATGACCTGCCGTATGCCAGGTGTGCACACTGCATGCACGCCCGACGCAACCTCGTAGTCGCCCGATTGGAGGCGCCAGGCACCTTTGGCTACCTTGGGACGATCAGGCGACGGCCCGGTCGAGCTTGGCGCGGGTAGGAGCGGGCAGGAAGCGCTGCGCTTCCTCGGCGGGAACGGCAGGGGAGAAGCAGAAGCCCTGGTAAGCGGTGCAGCCGAGCGCGCGCAGGAACTCGGCCTGGCGCGGTGTCTCGACGCCCTCGGCGATGGTCTCGAAGCCGAGGTGGCGGGCGATGCCGATGATGGCGCGGGTGATGGAAGCGTACTTGGGCGAGTCGGGCACGCCGTGCACGAAGCCGCGGTCGATCTTGAGCGCGGTGATGGGCAGGTCCTTGAGGTAAGCGAGGCTGGAGTAGCCTGTGCCGAAGTCGTCGACCGCTATGCGCAGCCCGCGGCTGCGCAGCTCGCCCAGGATCTCGCCGGCGCGCGGCTCGGCCATCAGCAGGTTCTCGGTGATCTCCAGCTCCATGCGCGAGCCGGGCACGCCATAGCGCTCGAGCAGCCCGTCCAGACGCGCCACCATGCCGGTGTCGCGCAACTGCACCGGCGTGAAGTTGACCGCCAGGGTGACCGGCTCGAGGCCCGCGGCCTGCCAGGCGGCAAGCTGCGCGCAGGTCGCGTCCAGCGTCCAATCCGAGATCGCGCGGATCAGCGCGTGGTTTTCCTCCGCCATCGGAATGAACTCGCCGGGCAGCAGCAGTCCGCGCTTGGGATGCTGCCAGCGGACCAGGCCTTCCATGCCACGTAGCGCCCCGCTTGCCAGGTCCATCTGCGGCTGGAAGTGCAGGCGCAGTTCATTACTCTCGAGCGCGCGCCCGAGCTCGGCGTCGATATTGAGCGGCGCGTGCAGCCGGTCCAGCATCTCCGGAGCGAAGAAGCAGACGTTGTTGGGGCCGGCGGCCTTGGCGCGCTGCAGCGCCATTTCCGCGCTGCGCAGGATCAGGTGCGGCTCGGAGCCGTCGACAGGGAACACCGCGATGCCGATCGAAGCACCGACCTGCGCATCGTGCCCTCCCACCGGAATCGGCTCTTTCACTACGGAGAGGATCTTGTTGGCCACGGCAGTGATGTGGCTCTCGCCGCTCACCTGCTGCAGGATCAGGGCGAACTCGTCGCCACCCAACCGGCACAGCATGTCTCCTTCACGCAGCTTCGCCGTCACCCGCCGGCCGAACTGCAGCAGCAGCGTGTCGCCCGCATCGTGCCCCAGGCGCTCATTGACCTGGCGGAAAGCGGAAAGATTGACCAGCAGGACCGCGCCGGCGCTGCCCGACTGCATCGCAGCCAGCAGCGCGCGTTCCAGCTGGCGGATGAAATAGTGACGGTTGGGCAGCTTGGTCAAAGGATCGAAGTGCGCCAGCTCCTCGATGCGCCGCTGCGCCTCGGTGCGCTCCATCAGTTCGCGCCGCAGAGTGGCCTCGCGCTCCCCGATGCGCTCCAGCAGGGCGTTGACGTCGGCGGCCAGCACGCCGATCTCGTCGCGAGGCTGGGTGGGCGCGCGCAGCTCGAATCGCTTCTCCGCGACCGACCGGCGCACCAGCACTGCGAGCGCCCCCACGGGACCGAGGATCAGGCTGTGCACGAGCACGATGCCGCTGAAGGCGATGAGCAGCGCAACTACGGCGATCAGCCCGATCCTTACCGCAAAGCCTACCACCTCATAGCGATAGCCCACGAGGTCGGTTGCGACGACCAAAGTGCCGACGCTGCCCTCGTTGGTCTTGACTACGCGGGCGGTCTGCAGGTGCAGCTCTTCGAAGCGGTCGGAGTCCGCCGCTGGGGTGACGGGCGGCAGCGTAGTCTCGCGCCAGCCCTGGCCGCGGTACTCCGCCAGGATTTCGCCGCGATCGTCGAACAGGCGCGCACCCTGGACGGCGGGAGCCAGGCGCAACGCCCGCAGCGCCTGGTGCGCCGCTGCCTTGTCTCGCAGTTTCAGCGCCGGTGTAGCGTCCTGCGCAATCAGCCGGGCGCGGGTATCCGCGTCGGTGACCAGGCGTGCCTTCGCGTCCTGCAGATAGCTCGCCACTGAGAGAACGCAGGTGATCGCCACTGCAGTCCCCAGCAGCAGGAAGCTGGTGACGAACAGCTTGGATTTCAGCGGCAGATCGGCGAGCAGTCTCAGCACAGTGATCGGCAGATCAGGGTTCCAGTGTCAGGCCCAGAAAGCGCGCGATCCTGTCCGCATGCGTGTTGGAAGCGCCGCAAACAGCGCATCGGCTGGAGGCGAGCCCATCGCGGCTGTCCCAGGCATTGCGTCGATGCATCAAGCACTTCCTCCCGTGGCGGACGTGGGTCTCACACAATCCGTTGACCATCGGTCTTCAGCTACTGTGCGACTTCGCAACCGCCGTGCCATCGCGGCGGTCCAGTGTCAACGGAATGTTCAGGCCACAACACTACGCCCTAGAGCTGAACCGCAGAGGCGCAGACACGCGGAGGAAACGCGGAGATAGACAAGGGTCAGATCCGAGCGGAGGTGGCGCAACCTGAGCGCCGTTCGAGATTCCGGGTAGCTCTGCAGGACATGGCCTGGTGTGACCGACTGGGCGGTGGATCCAACTCAACTTGCGTCGACTCTGCGAACACCTGAAGTCTTCCCTTCGTCCGCGCCTCCTCTGCGTCTCTGCGCCTCTGCGGTTAAAAGGATTGAGAGCAGTCGCCGTCGGGATTGGGTACGATAGCGCCTTGGCAGGATGGTGAAGACCCAGCGCAGTCGGCTCGACGACCAGGGGAGGGTGCAGGCCTCAAGCCAGGCCTGCATGCGCTGGCCGGGTGTTCGCCTCCGCCGATCAAGGCTCGGTGTGCTGTCTGGTACCGGGCCCCGGCGACGCGAGGACCTCCATGCCTGTGCCCGTTGCAGCGCGAGCCGGCGGGCCAGTGGGTTGTTGTGAGGGCCTGTTGGCGCTTGTGTGGGAGCGGGGCGCCCGTCGGTGCGACGGGCTGCCGTGTTTTCGCCTGTCTGCGCCGCACTCCCCCTTCGAGCCCAGCGTGGAGGATCCCGCTCGCGCGTTGTGGCCCGTACGGGCCGACGCACGGGCATCCGACCGCTGTGGGGCCTTGGTCTTTCGCGTCGCTGGCGCTCCCGCATCGGATGCGTCCCGTCCTGCCTAGGGGACTCGAAGCACAACGTCACGAACCGGCCAGCATGCCATGAGCATCCAGCGCCAACGTTTGCTCGCGCTCATCGACTACGTGCAGCAGTCGGTCAAGCTGCGCACGAAGCTGGTGTACAACGTCGTGGACCACGGCCGCTTCCTGCTGTTCGAGCACCAGCTCGTCGCAGTGGACGGAGTGCGGCTCAACGACGCCGGCCAGGACGGCGCGGACGAGGTCTGGCTGTCGGTTCCGCGGCCACCCGGTCCCAGGCTCCCGCCCGAACCCGACAATCCCTGGCTTGCACCGTGGCTGAACGTCGGCTTGGCACTGCTCGTGGCGCCCAGGCTTGCGAGCAGCGTGGAGGGGGCTGCGTTGATCGCTGCCGGCACTCATCGGGACGTGAGCCGGTCCCCCGACAACCTCGCAGCCGCAGCCGACCCGGCGGTCGACCCCGCCGGCCGCATCGAGCTGAGCCGTTACGACTTTCGCGCCGAGGTGGAGCGGCAGTACGCCCGCTATCTGGAGAGCGCGTGGCAGCCGTGGGCCGAGGCCGAGCGTCGTCGCCGTCGTCTGGCGCGGCTGTACGTACAGCTCTTCACTTTGCACCAGGAGATGTCGGGCGCCATCTCCGAGGCACAGGTGGAGCTCGTGTGGGGCGTCGGTCTGGGCGTGTGGCGACACGAGGCGACCACGGTGGCCTATCCGCTGATCACGCGGTTGGTGGATCTGAGCTTCAATCCGCAGACTGGCGCCGCCGAGGTCAGGCCGCGCGACCTCGATCCGCGCCTGGAGCTGGACTTCTACGCCGCTGTGGACCGCCCCGGGGTCGCGCAGGCGGAGAAGCTGGCACGCGAGTACCTCTCTCGCGCCACGACCACGCTGTCCCCCTTCGAGGCCGACACCTATGACCCCCTGCTCGACATCGCGAAGAGTTGCCTGAACTCGGCCGGCGAGCTCGAGTCGGGCGCCATCCTGTTCGGCGATCTTGCGCTTGCGCAGCCCGACGATCAGCTCAAAGTGAGCCGATCCTGGGTCCTGTTCGCGCGTCCGCGCAGCACCAACGTGCTGGTGCAGGATCTGGACAAGTTCACCTTACTCCTGCGCAACGCTTCGGACGCGCCGCTGCCGGAGGCCGTCAGCTCGCTCGTCACCGAGCCTGCTGCACAGACTACGCCGGTCGTGTTACCGGCGTTCCGCGGCGTCAGCGCCGGGGCGACAGCAGCGGGCGACCTGTGCTTCCCCAAGCCGTTCAACGACGAACAGGTGCGCGTGGTGCAGCTGCTCGAGACCCACGACGGCGTAGTGGTGCAGGGGCCGCCGGGGACCGGCAAGACGCATACGATTGCGAACATCATTTGCCACTGGCTGGCCAGTGGCCGGCGCGTGCTGGTGACCTCCATGCAGGAACCGGCGCTCGCTGTGCTGCGCGACCAGCTTCCCGAAGAGCTCCGGCCCCTCGCGATCGCACTGCTGGCCAGCGAGCACGAAGGCATGCAGCAGTTCGAGGAATCGATCCAGCGGATCGCCACCGGCGTGCAGAGCATCGACCCGGCGGTGACCGCCCGTGAGATCGCGCGCCTGCAGGAGACCATCGGAGCGCTGCACGTCCGCATTACGCGCATCGATACCGACGTAAGCCGCTGGGCGCGGCTGAACCTTCTGCCGATCGACCTGGGCGGAGACGTGGTGGACCCACTCGACGCCGCCCAGCAAGTTGTCGCTCAGGGCGGGGTGTTCGAGTGGCTGCCCGACCGGCTCGGCGCCGGTCCGCAGTACGCGCCGCGCTTCGACGATGAGGAGCTCGTGCAGCTGGAGCAGGCGCGGCAGCGCCTCGGCGAGGACGTCGCCTATGCGGCGTGCAGTCTGCCTTCGCCTGCGGCGTTTCCCGATACGGCGGTGCTGGTGCAAGCGCACCAGGACCTGTTGCGCTCGGGGCGGACCACCGAGGCACTGCGCAATGCCGAGCTGCCTGTGCGGGTCGATGCCGGCGCGGACGGGGCGGCCGATGCGCAGGCACTGGCAGGACAGATCGAGCGGGTGCGTGCGCTGCGTGTCGAGATCGCGGAGGTGGGCAAGAGCTGGGTGCCGGGGGTGCGCGAGCGCTTGCGTGCGGCAACAGCCGGGCACGAGTTCGGCCTGCTCGAAGGCCTGGGGCGCGAGCTCGACCAGGCGGGCCAGGCCCGGCGCGCGTATCTGGCCCGGCCCGTCACGGTGCCGCCGCCGGACGAGCTGGCCTCCGGGTTCGTTCAGGCGGTGGACAACCTCGCGCAGGGCAAGCGGCCGTTCGGCTTCGGCGGAGTGTTCGGGCGTGCAGCACAGACCAAACGGACCCTCGATTCTGTACGGGTCGGGGGCCAGGTGGCGGTGGGCGCCGGAGACTGGCAACACGTGGCCGGATACCTCGCGCTGCAGAGCAAGTGGCGCGAGCTCGCGCAGCGCTGGAACACGCTCGCATCCGAGCTCGGGCTGGAGACCGTCGCCGCCGACGACCCCAACGGGGGGCTGGCGGCCTCGTCCCAATATGCGCTTTACAAGCGCGTGAAGGCCCTGGTGGCGGAGGAGGCCGAGCTGGTGCGGCAGGCCACACGGGTGTTTCCCGCCTGGGCGGCAGCGTACCGGCTGGACCAGGACCCAGCCGCGCTGGCCGAGCTGGAGCGCGTGTTGGTCCACCAGCAGGCCACGCAGCGGCTGTCGCAGGGGTGGGCGGTCAAGGAGCGCATGCAGCGGGCACTCGAGGGTACGGGCGGGCGTGTGATCGAAGACATCCGCGCGTTCGTCGCTGGCACGCTCGGCGATCCGGCGGTGGACGAAGGCGGTCTGCTGGCGCGCTGGTCGGCGCTGATGGCCGAGCTCGCGCGCGTGCATGCCCTGGCTCCGCAGCTCGCCGTAGTGACCGAGGTCACCCAGCGCGTCGCCGATTCGGGAGCGCCGCAGCTCGCGCAGCGCTTGCGCCGTCCGGCGGACACGCGCGAGGAGCCCTTGCAGCCCGAGCGCCTGCGTGCCGCGTGGCGGCTGCGGCGGTTGGCGACACACCTTGCCATGATCGATTCGCAGGACGAGTTCGAGAAGCTTGCGCGACTGCGCAGCGACCTGGAACACGATCTTGCCCGTGCGTACCACGATCTGGTAGTTGCGCGCACCTGGCTGAAACTGGCGGAGAATGCGACGCCCCACGTGCGCGCAGCGCTGCAGGCCTATCTGAACGCCGTGCAGAAGATCGGCAAGGGCACCGGCAAGCGCGCAGTGCGCTACCGGCAGGACGCGCGCGCCGCCGCGGCCGATGCCAACCACGCGGTGCCGTGCTGGATCATGCCGCACTACCGCGTCTCGGAGTCGCTCCCGGCCGAGCTGGGCTGCTTCGACCTGGTGATCATCGACGAGGCCTCGCAGTCCGATCTATCGGCGTTTCCGGCGCTGCTGCGCGCGCAGAAGATCCTGATCGTCGGCGACGACCGACAGGTCTCCCCGGAAGGGGTGGGGATGGAGGAGGAGAAGGTGAAGTCGCTCATGCAGCGCTTCCTCTCCGACCAGGTACCGCTGTACCGGGCGCAGATGTCGCCGGAGCGCTCGGTCTACGACCTGGCCAAGGTTGTGTTCGCGCGCAGCGGGGTGATGCTCAAGGAGCATTTCCGCTGCGTGGCGCCGATCATCGAGTACTCCAAGCGCGAGTTCTATCACCACGAGCTGCGGCCACTGCGCCTGCCGCGGCCGTCCGAGCGGCTGGACCCGCCGCTGGTCGACGTGTTCATCGAGGATGGCGAGCGCAAGGATGGGCTCAATCCAGCCGAGATCGAGTTCATCGTGCAGGAGATCGCGCGCATTGCCTCCGACCCGCGCATGGCACGCCGCTCCATTGGCGTGGTTTCGCTGCTCGGTGAGGACCAGGCGCTGAAGGTATGGGACCGGCTCGCCGACGAGCTGGGGCCACAGGCGCTGCAGCGCCATGCCATCGCCTGTGGCGATGCGCGCACCTTCCAGGGCAAGGAGCGCGACATCATGTTCCTGTCCATGGTGTGCGCACCCAACGATGTGGGCGCACCTCTGGCCCGGGAGATGTTCGCGCAGCGTTTCAATGTGGCGGGCTCGCGCGCGCGCGACCGCATGTACCTGGTGCGCTCGGTCGCCCTCGAGCACCTCTCGGAGTCCGACCGCCTGCGCCGCGGCCTGCTCGCGCACTTCTCGCGACCGTTCCTGGAGGAGGAGGCGAGGGTCGACGATCCGCGCGACCTGTGCAGCTCGTTCCTCGAGCGCGAGTTGTACGACTGGCTGCTCCTGCGGCGGTACCGGGTCACTCCGCAGGTGCGGGTAGGAGGCTACCGGATCGATCTGGTCGTTGAGGGTGCGAACAACGACGCGCGGCTGGCTGTGGAGTGCGATGGGGACAAGCATGGCGGCCCCGAGAGCTGGGCCGAGGAAGTGCGGCGGCAGCGCGTGCTGGAGCGCGCCGGCTGGCGCTTCTGGCGCTGCTTCGCCGCCAGCTTCGTGCGCCGCCGCGAGGCTGTGCTGGCCGACCTCACGGCCGCCCTGTCGGCCTGCGGCATCGAGCCGGATGGCATCGCCGGCGGGCAGCCCCTGGTGCTGGCCGAGGTGCGGCGTGTGCGCATGGGCGCAGCACCCCCGCAGCAACCTGTTGCCTCGCCCCTGAACGCGTGACGCGGAAACGCCTTCTTACCCCTAGTTCCCTCCAGCGGGAACGCAAAGGACGGCAAGGGGACACGAGTCTCCCTTCGTGACCTTAGTGGTGAATGCGGTTCTGCTTCCTTCTCTGCGTCCTCTGCGATAGAACAGGTTTGTTCTTGACAAATACGGGCTAGCCACGCTCCCACATCACATCCGCGTTCTTCTTCGCAGCGCGCTCGAGAAGCTCGATGAGAGGGTGGGCGCGCTGGCGCAGCGACACAGGCATGTGCCCTTCCCGGCGATCCTCCTCATCGGCTTGCGTAGCCGGCAGTGAGGCGCCCTGCTCCAGTGCGCGAGTGAGCCGCCCGATCGCTGCCGGGATGTCCGGGGCGAGGATGGCGCTGGGCACCGTGCCGGAATGCCCCATGAGCTTGAGCAGTTGCACGGCTACATCGCCGAACATCGTGAGTGTGCCGACCTTGCTGTCGAACTTTACGAGCATGCGGGACTCCGGGGGAAGTCGTGGATGCGCACGAGTATAGGCCCAAGCGCCGCGTTGGTGCAGGCGCCGGCCGCACAGCGGGCTGCTGATCGCTGTGCCCGGCCCAGGTACTTCAACCCGTTGATTCCACCTCTCACCACGAAGGCACGAAGACACGAAGAAAACCGAAAGGACGAGAACAGGTGCGCCTTGCCGATGTCCACGTCTGCCGGGCGATGTTTCGCAAGGACTGTGTCGCTGTACTAGCGATCGATCCAGGGATGTGCAGCGTTCAGGCGGCGCCGCGTGCGCGTTGCCGAGCCAGCATGCACTGGACGTGGGGCACGTAGAGCAGGTTCGAGATCTTGCGCACGAGGTGGTCCTCGTACTGATCGAGACCGCCGTCTGCGTAGGCCACCCGCCACAGGTGCTCGACGAAGCGGATGCGTTGGTCCATCTCGAAGCGGCGGTTGATGACCGATACCTGCGCGTAGTAGGAAGTGAGGCGGCCGGACCGGTGTGCAGCGTCGCCCAGCAGGGCATCCGCCCGCGATGTATCAAGCCCGACCAAGTCGGCTAGAGCAGCGCGCGCTGCCGCCAGATCCTCCTGCCGGACCTCGGCGTCCATGCGGGTCATCTCGTAGAGCAGCGTGGCGATTGCGCCTTCGAGCGCGTGCTGTTCGAATGCCGGTGATTGTGCTTCCCGGGGCCGCGCGAGCAGCCTGGCGAGGTTCTTGAGCATGGGCGGAGCAGGACGGTGAATCGAGTTCGAATGCGTGTATATCAGAGCGCCTGGACGGCGGGTAGTTCGTGTGCAGAGTTGCGACGCCGGTCCGGGCGTTCGATGCTGGGGAATACCCGGTTCGGAAACGCGTCGTGAGGGTCTGACTGGGGTACCGGCGCCAGGAGGCTGGCGCGCGATGCTATCTGACCGCGTAGCCCAGGGCGTTCAGCTGCTCGTAGAGCTGGCGCCGTGTGGCTGCGACATCCGCTGGGCGGTTATCGCGGAAGCGTCTCGCCTCGTCGGCCGTGTAAGGCCGGAAGTCCTGGGGCAGGGACTCCCCTGCGAACGTCGTGACGACGTAGTTGGTTACTGCCGCGCGCCGGTCATCGGGCAGGCCAGCATTCATGAGCCCGGGTACCTGCATCAGGAAGGCACGTCCCTCGGGCAAACGCAGAAAATGGCCCACTTGGTCACGGAAATCCGGGACGCCGAACTCCGGATGGCCGCTGCCATCCATCGAGTGGCAGCCGGAGCAGTGCAGCACGTAGTCGTGCTCGCTGCCCTGGTAGGTCTTGACGTCGGCCCGGCCGGCGAATGCAACGCAACCAAGCAGCGCACTCGCGATGATCAGTGCTGGCCGAGTGCTCATGGCGCGAGGATCTTGGTGCGCAGCTGACGCTGCTCGGTGCTCGCGTGCGGGGTCGCGCGCACGGACGCCATCTCCGCGGCATCGTACGGCTTCCAGTCGGGGGAGAGGTGCGCTGCGTTCAGCACGGAAGCCACGTGATTGGCCAGCCCGGCTACCTGCTCGTCGTTCAGCTGCCCTTGCGCGGGCATGCCACTGTTGAAGACCGCGTCGCCGACCCTGATCTGACCGGTGAGCCCGAAGGCGATCACGCGCGGCAGGTAGCTGCGCTCGGCGACCAGCTTCCGCCAGTGCGCGCCCTCGAGCGGCGGGGCCAGGCCCGGCGTGCCGCTGCCATCGGCCTGGTGGCAGGCGCTGCAGTTCTGAACGAACAGGCTGGCGGTGGCGGGGTCCTGCGCGTTCGCCGCCGCCGTGGCGAACGCCAGTACTACCCAGGCAAATGCAGTGTGCCCGTCACGCCGCATCCGATACGCCGACGATCACCGACACCGTGCAGTGATACATGGTCGCCGTGTTGGCCATGCACCAGTTGATGTCGTTGAACACGCCCATGCGGTAGCCCGGGCGCTCGCGCTCGTTGAAGTTGCACAGGCAGCGGCCGCACGCGGTCTTGCCGCAGCAGTCGTTGTAGCTCACCAGGTAGTCCTTGCCGTCCTTCGGGTTCTTGCAGGTGCCCACCCAGGTGACCTTGGAGGCCTCGGCGCCGGGCGGGCAGGATGTGATCGACCCGCCGCAGCATCCGCACAGGAACCCGTCCAGCGCGCAATTGCGCCAATACTCGCACGCCATCGGGTCGTTCGGCCCGCCGCCGCCACCGCCACCGTGCTGGGCGTAGGCCTTGCCGGAGCGGTCGAACGGGAGCATGGGCAGCACTGCGCTGCCCACCAGCGCAGCGCCGAGCTTGGCCACCGCACTGCGGCGGCTGGTGAGCTGCGCGGCGTGGCGCACGCGGCGCTCGGTGAAGCGATCAAGCCATTTTTCGAAGAGCGTCATGTTCACCCCTCCCTAGGTTGCAAATTCGGGCCTGCGTTGCGGATTCAGGCAGTCTCACCAGGTTGCGTGGCTACACGGTCGCGGATGTAGTCCTGGACGGTGCCGACCCCCAGCTCCTTGGCGTTGAACAGGCTTTCCAGGTGCTCGCGCGAATTGACGAGCCCCTTGGCGCGGATCACGCCGCGCTCGTCGATCAAGACGGCGTAGGGCAGTCGGCTCACCCGATAGGTCATTCCGAGGTCGGCCGACAGCACATACGGAAACTGCTGCAGCCTGGCGCTGCCATAGAAGCCCAGATGCTGGGTGGCCTCACCGTCGCTCGCCAGCACGACGTCGAGCCACTCGCGCTCCGCCTGCGAGGCGGATTTCAGCACAGGCAGCAGCTTCTTGCAGACCGGGCAGGTGGGCGACAGGAAGAAGATCAGCTGGCTTTTCGGCTGTTCGCCGCCGATAGCCACCAGCGATCCGTTGAGCGCGGGCAGCTCGAAGCGCGGGGCCAGGTCGCCCAGCTTCGGTCCAGCGTCGGTGACCAACGCGCCCATCGGGGCGACGCGCTCGTACAGAATGCCCACCTGGCGCGCCAACGCCCACAGCGCCACGATCACCGCGAGCATCAGCACCCACAGCAGGGCGTTGGATATCATCAGACTAGTCATGCCACCTCAACCCTGCTCGGACCGCTTGATCTGCGCCAGGCGGCTGGCCTGCCGCAGCAGCTCGTCGGCCATGAGATACAGCGCGTAGAACGCCAGAACGCCCAGCACCAGCGTCAGGGCATCCGTCCACTCCATGCTCCGCTCCACGGTCGGCCGGCTGGCGACGAGCGCCGCCGCCGCGAGCACGACGTTGCGTGCCACCAGCCCCCATGACAGCGGATGGGAGGCGCCCCCGCAGCCGCAGTCGATGTCGTGCCGCCCGCGCAGGAGATTGATGACCATCGCGACAGCGTACAGCACGACCAATGCAGCCAGCGCGAGCAACGCCGGCGGCCGCGTCACCGGCACCAGGATAGCGACCGCCAGCGCGACTTCGAGGATCGGCAGAAGTCGCGCCACCAGCGGCACCAGCGCTTGCGGCAGCAGGCCGTAGGCCGCCAGCGACCCGAAGAACACGTCGGGGTCGCTGAGCTTGTGCCAGGCGGCTGCGAGCATCACCAATGCTAATGCGCCGACGATGGTCCCGACCGCGATCGGGTCGGCCGCAAACGTGGACAGCTCCATCAGAACGTCTCGATCTGAGCGGGCACCGCGCCGATCTGCGTCTTGCTGTGGACCTTCGGTTTCGCGCCCAGGTCGATGACCAGCAGCTCGGCCTTCATGATGTCGATGGCGTACAAGCGTTTGCCGTCCGGCGAGGGCTCCAGCGCAATGGTCGTGTGCCCGGGCATGCGCACCACCCGCTTCTTCGACTTGACATCGAAGCCCCAGATCTCCTCAGCCGGGTTCTTGTGGCTGCCCTCGGCGCCGTTGGAGTGCATGGTCACGTAGAGGCGCCCGGTCCCGGGATGCACGGCCAGCGGCTGATAGCCACCCGGGCGCCAGTTCTTCCTCTTGTCGGCCGCGGCCGTGACGAGCGACCAAGTGCCCGTCAGGTTGGCGCTGTCCCCACCGAGCTCCACTGAGGCGATGTTGCCTTGGAAGGAGACGAAGTGATAGGTGTCCCCGTCCTGCTCGCCCTGCATGAACCAGGCATCCTTGTCCGGATCGAACAGCTTGCCGCTGTTGGCGCGCGCGGCTTGCTCGCCATCGGCGTTCAGGGTGACGGTGACGATCGAGCCGTCGCCGCAAAGGGCGGAAAAGCGGTCCGACCGCGAGGCCGGCACGTAGATGCCCCAGCACCCCGGGGTTGCGATCTCCGATGCGACCTGCCGGTTGCGCATGTCGACGACGGTCACCGAAGTGGCCGGTGTGGCGTTTTGCACGAACAGCCAGCGCTTGTCAGCCGAGAGCCGCAACAGCCCTTCGTAGTTGAGCGCCATGGCGCGCTTGGGCGGGATGACGATCTCGTACTTGAACGACAGCGAATCCGCGTCCCACACCTCGACGATATCGGTGCGCTCGCCGCGCTGCCCGCGCGACAAATAGCCGGTGGCGATGATCAGCTCCCGCGTGTCGGCATTGAGGACGTACTGGCCAGTGAAGCCGGTGCCGACCACGCCCAGATAGTTGCCCGTATCGGTATCGACCACGTGCAGCTTGCCGTCGGCGATGTAGTTGATCGCGACATCACCGACATAGGCGCGGTTCTTGGCCTTGATGGTGGGCTCGACCGTGAGCGTTTCGGTCGGCAGCTCGGCAAGCGCGGCAGCCGAAACAGCGATCCCCAGAGCAGCGGCAGCGCACGCCAGGCGCGGCGCACGCAGAAAGTCAGGCGTCATTGTTCCCTCCCCGAGAGCGAGCGGGCCAGGCAGCCCGCCAAGCGGAACCGAGAGTACTACTGTCTCAGGCGGGCCGCAACTGGTCGGCCGTGAGCGCAGCCTGCGGAAGCCGTCGCGGACTGCGCCGCGCAACACCACCTACTGCGTTGCACCAAATCTGGTAACTTGCGGTGCGTCCTCGACGAGCGCGGCACCGCTTCAGGGCAGCACCTGTACGGTCTTGAGCAACTCCAGGGTGTAGGCTTTTCGGTAGTCGACATCCTGCCTCACCAGTCCGGTGCTTGCCATGAACGCGAAGGTCTGTCCCCAGCGCCCGTCGGTCATGGTGAGGATTCCCCCTGTCCTTGCGTCGCCGCCGGTCACCAGGCCGTACTCCAGCATCTTCTTCAGCCCGAAGGCCATCAGCGCATCTTCCATCTGCGGGTTGTCGCGCCTGATGAGAGCGTTGCCGGGCGCCGGGTTAGCGAGGTAGCTCTTCCACCCTTCCGCGGTGGCCTGCAGAAAGCGGCGGATCACGTCGGGCTTGGCCTTGACCATGGTCTGCGTGGTGACGATGGTCTGGGCGTAGGGCGGGTACCCGGCGTCGGCAAGCAGGAATACGGTGGGCTTGACGCCGCCTTTCTCGATGGAATAGGGCTCGGAGGTCGCGTAGCCCTGCTGGGCGATGCTCTTGTCCACCAGGAACTGCTGAACGCTGAACGCATAGGGGCGCTTCTGCGCGTCGGTGAAGCCGTATCTGGCCTTGAGCCAGGGCCAGAACGTCGTTTCGCTCGCCTGCCCGATCAGCAGGGTGCGGGTCTTGAGCTCGGTCATCGTCTTCACGTCGGGGTGGGCGATGATGACCGCGGGATCCTTCTGGAACGTGGCCCCGACGGTGATCACGGGTAAGCCCTGCTCTACCAGCTTGATGGTCTGCAGGTCGTAGCCCATGACCAGATCGGCCTGCCCCGCAAGCAACAGCTGCACGACGTTCACCTGGGGTCCACCCATGCGCACATCGACGTCGAGCCCGTGCTTGCGGTAGGTGCCTTCGGCCACGGCCTGGTAGAACCCGCCGTGCTCGGCCTGCGCCAGCCAGTTCGTAAGGAACACCACTTTCGGCAGGGTCTCGGCCCAGGCCGTCTGCGCAGCGAGCGCCAGCGCGAGCCAGGCGAACAGCCCCAAGGCCTTGCGACCCGAAGCGATGCGGGGGATGTGCGGGCTTTTCATGATGGTGCTTCCCGAGACGGTGGTCGCGGCAGGTTAGCGGCAGGCGGGGCCCGGCGCAAGGCCGCGGGGCACGGCTCCAGCCCGCCGCACCCCTAACTTTCGATAGCTGCATCGGGCCGCCGGCCTGTGCGATTCTCCACGGCACGGGGGACGTACTCCCCGGAGCGCACCGAGCCGTGAGCCACGCCGTCGCGGCAGATCGACCATAGGGGAATCGACATGAAGGATCTGACCGAGTCGCAGGTCGCCGAGCTGCTCGAGCGCATGGCCGCGGGAGACGAGCGCAGCCTTCGCGTCCTGTACCGCGCCTATGGACGCCGGGTGTACGCCTTCGCGCTGAACACCCTGCGCGATCCGCACGAAGCCGAGCAGGTGTTGATCGATACGATGTTCGAGGTGTGGCGGCAGGCCACGCGCTTCAACCATGCCTGCCGGTTCACCACTTGGCTGCTGGGCATCGCCCGGAACAAGGCGCTGCACGTGCTGCGCGCCCGCAGGCCCGAGCACGACGATCTCGCGGACATCGAGGCGCGGCTGGCCTGTGAGGACGGCGATCCTTATCTTGCGGCCTGGGAGCGCCAGCGACGCGAGCGTCTGATGCACTCGCTCGAGGAGTTGCCGCAGGCCCAGCGCGAATGCCTGCGGCTCGCGCTGCACGATGGCTTGTCGCTTGTCGAGATCGCGCGCATCCAGGATTGCCCCGCGAACACCGCGAAGGCCCGGCTGTTCCGGGCCCGGCGGACGGTGCGCGCCAGCCTCGCACGCTTTCTGGACAGCGATGGCGCCTGGCTCGCCGAGCGCGAAGCAGCGCGCGACGAAACGGGTGGTGAGCCGGATCCGCGCTGGGCAGGGGCCAGCGCCTGCCTGCAGGAAGCGGCGCTCGCATGACCGGTCAGCCTGTCGCGATGCCGGAGACGCCTCTCAGTGGTCCGGTACGAGCTCGCTCTCGTGCCAGTGCCGCAAGGCCATGCGGGCGAGTCCGGACACCAGGGAGAACAGCGCAACGCCCGCGAGCGTGATGAGCAGCAGCGCGGCGAACAGGCGCGGGATGTTGAGCTGCAGTCCGGACAGCAGGATCTGATAGGCCAGCCCGGACGCGGTGCCGCCAGTGCCGGCGACGAACTCCGCCACTACCGCCCCGATCAGCGCGAGGCCGCTGGAGACCTTCAAGCCCGCGAAGAAATACGGCAGCGCGCTGGGGATGCGCAGGCGCACCAGCGTCTGCCAGCGTGTGGCGCGGCTGAGCCGGAACAGGTCGAGGAGGTTGGGATCGACACTCCTCAGCCCCACGGTCGTGTTGGAGATTACCGGGAAGATGGCGACGATGGTGGCGCAGATGACCAGCGCCAGGGTCGGGTTCTTCACCCAGATGATGATCAGCGGGGCGATCGCCACGATCGGGGTGACCTGCAGCAGGATGGCATAGGGCAGCAGGCTGGCTTCGATGACGCGGCTCTGCACGAACACGAAAGCGATCGACACCCCCACAACGACTGCCAGACCAAGGGCGAGGACAGTGATGCGCAGCGTGGCCAGCAGCGACGCCCACAGCAGCGCCCAGTCCTGCAACAGCGTGCGCAGGACGAGCAGCGGCGAAGGCACCAGATAGCTTGGCACCTGGTAGGCGGTGACCAGGAGCTGCCATAGTCCCAAGGCCACCAGTCCGACGGCCATGGGCGCGGTATAGGTCAGGAGTCTGCGATTCATCGAGGAAAGAAAACAGCCACAGGGGTCACACAGTGAGGAAGAAACGACGATGGTCCCGTCTCGTCACCGGTGCCTGGCCCCCTGACGCTGCCGGTACCCCCGTACCGAATGATCTTCTCCCTGTTCCTGTGCCCTCTGCGGCTCAACCAGTTTTTCGGGTTCATGCAGTGGCGGGCTCGGCGCTGCCCGCGGCCAGCAGCTCGGAGAGCCGCCGGCACCACTGCGCGTAGCGTTCGCTCATGCGGAAGGCCTCCGTGCGCGGATGCGGCTCGTCGATGGCCACCTCGCCGACGATGCGGCCGGGTCGGGCAGACAGGACAAGCACCCGCATGGACAGGAACACCGCCTCGTAGATGGAGTGGGTCACGAACACGACGGTGAGGTGCCGGCGCTCCCACAGATCCCGAATGTCACGGTCCAGCCGCGTACGCGTAATCTCATCCAGCGCACCGAACGGCTCGTCCATGAGCAGCAACCCGGGTGCCGTTACCAGCGCCCGGGCGATGGAAGTGCGCATCTGCATGCCGCCGGAGAGCTCGCGCGGGTAGCTGCTCTCGAAGCCGGTGAGTCCCACTAGCGCCAGAGCGTCGCGCACCCGCGCGTAGGCCTGCGCGCGGTCAGCCCCGGCGAGGTCCAACGGCAGTCGCACGTTCGCCGCCACGCTCGCCCAGGGCATGAGTGTGGGCTGCTGGAACACGAAGGCCACGGGACGCGCCGGCGCGCCGCCGCCGTGCAGGTGCAGCCGTCCGCTGCTGGGCGGTGTCAGTCCCGCGATCATGCGCAGCAGCGTGCTCTTGCCGCAGCCCGACGGGCCGAGCAGGGTGACGAACTCACCGTTGCGCACCGCGAGGTCGATCCGTTCCAGTGCGCGCACGCCGTTGGGGAACACTTTGTCGACGCCCTCGGCGGAGACGGCCAGCCCGGCAGGATCGTGCGTGGGGTCCATGCCGTTACTCTAATCAGCCCGCGGGCGTGAGCATGTTGTGTTGACGAACACCCTAACCACGGAGGATACGGGGACGCGGAGGAAACCGACTGTGTCCACGGCGCAAACCCGCCGACCCGGGACGCAGTCGTTTGTATCACTTCACGCCCGCACGGCCAGCTGTCCCGATGTCTGCTCTCCCGCCAGTTCTGGTGATTGGCTTCGGTCGCCCTCCGTGTCCACCGTGTTCTCCGTGGTGAAGGTCTTGCTTGAGGGCCTTGAGGACGGACTTACCCCAACGCACTGGCGAGGGCCGTCTGGTCCACCTCCGCCACGCTCGCGCGCCCGAGCAGCGCGAGGGCCACGTCCAGCTCGACGCGGAAGATCTCGATGGCGCGGGCCACGCCTTGCTCGCCATCGCAGGCCAGCCCATAGAGGAACGGCCTGCCCGCCATGCAGGCCCGCGCACCCAATGCAACCGCCTTGAGGATGTCGCTGCCGCGCCGTACGCCGCCGTCCAGAATCACCTCGGCGCGCCCCTCGACCGTGGCGGCGATGAGAGGCAGCACGGCTGCTGCCGAGGGTGCTCCGTCGACCTGCCGGCCGCCGTGGTTGGAGACGATCACGGCGTCGGCACCGTGCTCGACGGCGAGGCGCGCATCGTCCGGCGTCAGAATGCCTTTGATTGCCAGTTTGCCCTTCCAGCGCGATCGGCACCAGTCGATGTGCGACCAATCGACGGTGAAGTCGTACTGCTCCTGAGCGAAGCGGGCGATGCTGATGATGTCGCTGCTGCCCACGAGGCTCCCGGCGAGGTTGGCGAACGTCACCCGCGGACCCAGGGCGACGTCGCAGAGCCAATGGATACGGCGTGCCAGGTCGAGCGCGTTGCGCCAGGTCACGCGCGGCGGGACGGTGAAGCCGTTTCGCACATCGCGCTCGCGCGGGCCCTGCGCTTTGGTATCCACCGTTACCACCAGCACCTCGCAGCCCGCCCGCGCCGCTCGTTGCAGCAGCGACTCGTTGATGCTGCGATCCTTGAGCAGGTAGGTCTGGAACCAGAACGGCTGGAGACTGCCCCGCTCGACGTCCTCGATGGCGCAGGCGGCCATCTGGCTCAGGCAGTAGGGGATGCCCGCGCGCTCCGCGGCGCGTGCTTCGGCGATCTCGCCGGCGCGGGCTACCAGCCCCGCCAGCCCAGTCGGCGCGACCACCAGGGGCAAGTCGATGCGCCTGCCCAGCAGCGTGGTGCCGAGGTCGCGGTCGGACACGTCGGTCAGCACGCGCGGCATGAGCGTCAGCCGGGCCAAGTCCTCGTGGTTGACGCGCAGGGTGATCTCGTCCTGCGCGCCACCGTCCACGAAGTCGAAGATCGCCTTGGGCAGGCGGCGACGTGCATGGAGGCGCAGGTCTTCGATGCAGGCTATCGACATGTCCTGGAGGCGGGCAATGCTCGGATCCTCGAGCCCTGAGCGCGGCGGTTTTCGGTTGGCCCAATCCTGAGGCAAACCCGCGTGCAGCTCAAGGGCCTGGCCCGCTGCCCGGCAGCCGCGTAAACTCGCGCCCCTTCTGTAAGTCGATTCAGAGCACCATGCATACACATGCAGGAGTTGTCAGATCGCTGCTCGCGGCTATCGCCGTTATGGCGGGCATTGCGGTCCCGCCGGCTGCGCTGGCGCAAACGGATGCGGTTGCAGTCATCCAGGCCCGCGTCGGGCAGTTGCGCAACGGGGTCGAAGTCAGGATCGGCCAGCAGTCCATCGCCTCGAGCGTGGTGCTGCCGGAATTCTACGAGCAGCGGGATTACCGGCCCGCCTGGGGCGACCCGCACAACCTCGAGGCGCTGCTCGCGGCCGTGCGCGCCAGCGGCGGGGACGGCCTCGATCCCGAGGACTACCACCTCTCCGCTCTGGGCCAACTGCGCGCAGGGGCGCAGGGTGGGGAGCGGGATGCCGACCTGGACCTGCTGGCCACCGACGCCCTGATCCGGCTCGCCTATCACCTGCGCTTCGGCAAAGTGGATGCGGCGAGCTTCGATCCGCACTGGAACTTCCGCCGCGACTACGACGCGGTACGGGCGGCGGCGCCGGCCGCGGCGATCCAGCGCGCCCTCGACATGGGGCACGTGGCGGAGCAACTGGACGCACTGCGTCCGCACCATCCATTCTATGACGGGTTGCGCACGGCGTTGGAGAAGTACCGGCAGATCCAGGCCGCCGGTGGCTGGAACCCCCTTCCGGGTGGGCGGTCCCTCAAGCCGGGAGCCGCCGATCCCCGCGTGCCTGCGCTGCGCGAGCGCCTCAGGGTGGAAGGCGATCTGGGCGCGGCCGGGGGAGAGGGCGACGAGTACGACGAGGGCGTGGTGGCTGCGCTGCAGGCATTCCAGGAGCGGCACGGGCTCAAGCCCGATGGCATATTGGGCGTGCGGACGCTGCGCGCGCTCAACGTGCCCGTGACCCAGCGCATCGACGAGATCCGGCTTTCGCTCGACCGCAGCCGCCAGCTGTTGCACGATCTCCCCGAGCGCGTGGTCGTGGTCAACGTGCCGGCGTTCCGCGTCTACTACGCGGATGCATCGGGTCGGCGGTTCGCCGCCAACGTGGTGGTCGGCAAGCCCTACGCCCCGACGCCTATCTTTCGCGCGGAGATCACGCATGTGGTGCTCAACCCCACTTGGGTGGTGCCGCCCGGCATCTTGGAGCGCGACATCCTGCCGGGGTTGCGCAAGGACCCCGACTACCTGCGCAAGAAAGGCCTGAGGCGGGTTGGCGGGCAGGTCGTACAGGACCCGGGACCCAACAATGCGCTCGGGCGCATCAAGCTGATGTTTCCCAACCCGCATCTGGTGTACCTGCACGACACACCCCAGAAGGACCTGTTCGAGGCCGACGGCCGGACGTTCAGCAGCGGCTGCATCCGGGTGCAGAACGTGTTCGATCTGGCGGCTCTGGTGATCGACGATCCGGAGCGCTGGTCGAAGGACAAGCTGCTGGAGGCGGTGGACACGGGTGACACGCGCACCGTCGTCCTCAAGCACAAGGTGCCGGTGCTGGTGACCTATTGGACCAGCGCGGTCGCGCCGGACGGGCGTGTGCACTTCTACGAGGACGTGTACGAGCGTGACCCCGCCAGCCTGGCAGCCCTGGATGCGCCCTTCAGCTTCCCGCGCGCCGCGGTTCGAGCGGCCGGGGGCAGGTGAACACCTTGCAAACAAGTGGAACCACGGAGGACACGGAGGAAAGTCGATGTGGCTCCAAGATCGCGAAGCTGCCCGGACCCTTGCAGGCAGCTGTGCATACGTCACGCGAAGTGAATTGATGTGCATCCGCTGCCGCCCGGCACGAACGATCCAGGCACGCACATCTTCGAGCTCTCGCCTTCCTCCGTGTCCACCGCGGTTCACGCTCTTGAGGGTAAGGCGACGTGGTCCAGCATCACGCTGGTGATGTGCTCGAGCCAGTGCTCGCGCCGCGCCGGCGTCATGAGATCCACGCCCAGAAAGCGCGTGAGCGTGTAACGGTTGGAGAGGTAGAAGTAGGCCAGTGCGGCGATGGTGATGTAGATGTCCAGCGGATCGAGGCCGCCGCGGAAGCGGCCCTCCGCGGCGCCGCGCTCGAGCAGGCCGGTCAGGACCGACAGCAGGGGGAAGGACAGCGACTTCACGCGCCGCGACTTCTTCACGTGCTCGCCCCGGTACAGGTTCTCGCTGTTGAGCAGCCGAATGAACTCCGGGTGCGCCAGGTAGTGGTTCCACGTAAAGGCGATGAGCTGTCGCATTCCCTCGAGCGCATCGACTCCCGACAGATCGAGCTGCTGTTCGGCGCGGCCGAGCTTCTCGTAGCTGTCTTCGAGCACGGCGCGGAACAGCCCGTCCTTGCTGCCGAAGTAGTAGTAGAGCATGCGGTCCACCGTGCGGGCGCGGCGGCTGATCCGCTCGACCCGCGCGCCGCCGAAGCCGCTGGTGGCGAACTCGGCGGTGGCGGCATCCAGGATGCGGCGCTGCATGCCGGCCGGATCGCGCTTGGCCGCCGCGGCCCGCTGGGGCTTGCGCGCGGCGCTGCGGGCGGGCTTGCGGCTGACTGCCATGGGCGGCGCGCCGCGGTGCCTTCAGCGTTCCAGGTACTGCAGCTTGTCCTTCACGTCCTTCCACTCGTCGGCGTCGGGCGGGGCCGGCTTCTTGTCGGTGATTGACGGGAAGGTCTTGCACAGCTGCGCGTTGAGCTCGGTGAAATGCTGCTGGTCGCGCGGCAGGTCCACGTCCGCGTAGATCGCGTTCACCGGGCACTCGGGGATGCACACGGCGCAATCGATGCACTCGTCCGGGTCGATCACCAGCATGTTCGGCCCCTCGCGGAAGCAGTCCACCGGGCATACGTCCACGCAGTCGGTGTACTTGCACTTGATGCACGATTCGGTCACGACGTGGGTCATGGAGTTTCCCAGGCTCGAAAATTGCGATATTAGCGGAACGGGGGGCGGGGTTGAAAGTTGCCGTTGCCTAGGATATGTTGCCGCGAAAGCGGGAGTAAAGTGGTTTCTTCAAACTTTGTAGCAATTACTCCACACCCGTTCGAGCCGGGCAGCCATGAGCCGGCCGCTGGAACCGGAGGAGGCACGAAGGCCTGTGCAACACCCGCTGTATCTGCGCCCGGCCGGGCTGGATGACGCGCTGGCTGCGCTGGCCGGTCGTGCCCTCACGGTGCTGGCCGGTGGCACGGATTATTATCCGGCGCGCGTAGGGCAGCCGCTGCGCGAGGACGTTCTCGACATCACCGGTCTGGCGGCTCTGCGCGGCATCCGCCGTGCCAATGGCATGTGGCGCGTCGGGGCGCTCACGACCTGGTCCGATATCCTGCGCGAGCCGCTCCCCTCGCTGTTCGACGCGCTCAAGCTCGCTGCCCGCGAGATCGGGGGCCTGCAGATCCAGAATGCCGGCACGCTGGGCGGGAACATATGCAACGCCTCGCCTGCCGCCGATGGTGTGCCGTGTCTCCTCGCGCTGGACGCCGAGGTGGAGCTTGCCAGCACCCACGGCAGCCGCCGCGTGCCGCTCGCCGGCTTTATCACGGGCGGGCGGCAGACCGGGCGTCGGCCAGACGAGCTGGTCACCGCCGTTCTGATCTCCGAGCGCAGCACCCGGGCGCGCTCCACCTTCCTCAAGCTGGGCGCACGGCGCTACCTGGTGATCTCCATCGTGATGGTCGCGGTGGTGCTCGATGTGGACGAAGGCGGCGCGGTAGTGAGCGCCGCCGTTTCGGTTGGCGCGTGCTCGCCGGTGGCGCAGCGTCTCCATGCTCTCGAGGCGAGGCTCACGGGCCGCGCCGCCGAGGGGCTGGCAGGCGAGGTGCGCGCGAGCGATTTCTCAGTGCTGGCGCCGATCGACGATGTGCGGGGGACGGCTGCCTACCGGCTGGACGCGGCCCAACGTCTTACCCAGCGCGCTCTTCGGGAGCTCGGCGAGGAATAAGCGTGCGCGCCGAGATGGAGCTCGCTTTCGAACTGAACGGGCGGTCCTGCCGCATCGCGGCCCCTCCCGGCGAGCGGTTGTCGGACGTTCTGCGCGACCGCCTGGGGCTCACCGGCACCAAGGTCGGCTGCAGCGCCGGGGATTGCGGCGCCTGTACCGTGCTCCTCGACGGGCAGCAGGTGTGCGCCTGTCTGGTGGCTGCCGGTCAGGTCCAGGGGCGGCGCGTGACCACCGTGGAGGGGCTGGCCAACGGCGCCGAGCTGTCGCGCCTGCAGCAGACCTTCCTTGCCCACGGCGCGGCGCAGTGCGGCATCTGCACGCCGGGCATGCTCATGGCCGCGGCGGACGTCTTGGCCCGCCATCCCGCACCGACCGAAGCGCAGGTGCGCGATGGCCTGGGCGGTGTGCTATGCCGCTGTACCGGTTACCGCAAGATCGTCGAGGCCGTGCTCGCCGCGCCGCACGGCGCCGTCGAGGCCCCGCGGCCGGAGGCGGGGCGGGCCGTGGGGGCACGTATCTCGAAGCTGGACGGCGTGCCGAAGGTGACCGGGCGCGAGCGCTTCGGCGCGGACGCTGCCCCGCCCGACGCCGCTTGGCTGCGGGTGATCCGCTCGCCTCATGCGCGAGCGCGGTTCAGCCTCGGGAGCTTCGCGCCGCTCAAGCGGCGGCACCCCGGGTTGCTCGACGTGCTGACCGCCAGTGACGTGCCAGAGAACAGCTTCGGCATCTTTCCCCAGGTGAAGGACCAGCCCGTGCTCGCGGCCGGCCGGGTGCGCTTCATGGGCGAAGCGGTTCTGGCCTTGGTCGGTGACTACGAGTCTGTGATGGCGATCGCTGAGGCGGAGCTGCCGATCGAGTGGCAGCCGGAGCAGCCGGTGCTCGAGATGGACCGCGCGCTCAGCTCGGGGACGCCGCTGCACGAGTTTGCGCCGGACAACGTGCTGATCCGGGGCCGCGTGGTGAAGGGCGACGTAGACGCAGCGCTGGCGGCAGCCCCGCACATGGCGGAGGGCACCTTCACCACCAGCTTCGTCGAGCATGCCTACATCGAGCCGGAAGCGGGCTATGCCGAGCGCATCGGCGAGCGCATCCGCATATTCGCCTGCACACAGACGCCGTACATGGACCGCGAGGAGATCGCACGGGTACTGAAGCTGCGCGAGGACCAGGTGCACATCGTCCCCTCGGCCATCGGCGGCGGCTTCGGCGGAAAGCTGGACATCTCCATCCAGCCGTTGCTGGCGGTCGCGGCCTGGAAGCTCCAGCGCCCGGTGCGCTGTATCTACACCCGGCCCGAATCGATGCTGTCCACGCCCAAGCGCCATCCGGCTCGCATGCATGCGCGCCTCGCCTGCGACGGGGAAGGCCGGCTGCTGGCGGCAGACTTCTTCGGCGACTTCAATACCGGCGCTTATGCCTCGTGGGGCAACACGGTGGCCAACCGCGTGCCGATCCACGCCAGCGGCCCGTACTTCGTGCCCAATGTGCGCGCGCTGACCCGTGCCATCTATACCAATGGGCCAATCGCCGGCGCCTTCCGCGGGTTCGGTGTCCCGCAGTCCACTATCGTGCACGAGGCGTTGCTCGACGACCTCGCCGAGCAGACCGGCATCGACCGTCTGGAGCTGCGCCTGCGCAATGCCATCCGCGCGGGCCAGGCCACCGCCACCGGCCAGGTGCTCCAGGCAAGCGCGGGGCTCGCCCTGTGTCTGACCGCAGTCAAGCCGGCCTGGGAGCAGGCGCTGTCCGCGGTTGCCGGGTTCAACGCCTGTCAGCATGCGCTTACCGGGTCGCGGCGCGGCAAACGGCGAGGGGTGGGCATCGCCTGCATGTGGTACGGCATCGGCAACACCGTGATCGCCAACCCCTCCACGATCCGCGTGGGTTTGCGCCGCGATGGGCGGGTGTTTCTCTACAATGGCGCGGTCGACATCGGGCAGGGTTCCAACACCATCCTGCCGCAGATTTGCGCGGACGCGCTCGGTTTGCCGGTGGCGCTGTTCGACCAGGTGATGGGCGACACCGATCTGACTGCCGACGCGGGCAAGTCCTCGGCGTCGCGCCAGACCTTCGTGTCCGGCAACGCCGCGCGCTTTGCGGGCGAGGCACTGCGCCGCCGGCTGGTCGAGCTGCTGCGCGCGCCGGGCGATGCCAGGCTCGCCGTGGAGGATGGACAACTGGTGGCCCGCACCGGCGCACGGGAGTGGCGTACAGAGCTGAGCGCGCTCGCGGTGGATCCCAATGGGGATGTCGCCGTGGGCGAAGGCTATTTCGATCCGCCCACCACCCCACTCGACGAAAACGGTCAGGGCGTCCCTTATGCCACCTATGGGTTTGCGGCGCAGACCGCTGAGGTCGAAGTGGACCTCGATCTTGGCACGGTCAAGGTGCTGAAGATCCACGCCGCGCACGACGTCGGACGCGCGGTCAATCCGACCCAGGTTGAAGGGCAGATCCACGGTGGCATCGCCCAGGGCCTGGGCATGGCGCTGATGGAGGAGTATCACGCCGGCAGGACCGACAACTTGCACGACTACCTCATTCCGACCGTGGGCGATATCCCGCCGATCGTGGTGCACATCATCGAGGACCCGGAGCCCATCGGGCCCTACGGTGCGAAGGGCGTGGGCGAGCCTGCGCTCATCCCGACTGCGCCGGCCATCCTCAACGCCATCCGCCACGCGACGGGCGTGCGCATCACGCATGTCCCCGCCACGCCGGATCGCGTGCGCAAGGCGATTCTCGACCAGTCGCGGTGACTGCAACCGGATTGAACCGCAGAGACGCAGAGAGCGCGGAGGAAATGCGAAACGCAGGCTCTAGCAGGCTGTTGAAAAATGCCGCCAACCAGTCCCCTCTCCCCTTGCGGGAGAGGGGTAGGGTGACGGGTCAGAACCGGATGCCGTGGAGACATGCCGTTGGAATGAGACGCCTGAGCGTTCACCCTCCCTCCGACCCTCTCCCGTCGGGAGAGAGGGCGCTTTTCAACACCCCGCCAGCCGGCAAGGCTCCTAGGATGGCGGGGAAACGCCAATTGGGCCGCCAAGACACCAAGGGGCCAACGGGTTTCCTTCGTGTCCTTCGTGGTAACCGAGGTTTGATTGCGTCTTGAGTAGCGATGCGATGAGCGAAACCCCTGCGCCGGGCAAAGTGATCTGCGATGCGTGCCCGGTGCTGTGCCAGATCAGCGAGGGGCGTACCGGGGCGTGCGACCGCTGGGGGAACTTCGGCGGCAAGCTGACGCGGGTGGACCCGGTCGTGCTGTTCAGGAAGGTCGTGGGCGAGTCGGGGCAGGTTACCGAGTTCCTCGAGCAGAAGGACTGGGACGGGACCCCGATCTCGGACGCGCCGGTATTCGTGTCCGGCGTGGGCTCCGGCACCACTTACCCGGACTACAAGCCGGCACCCTTCATCGTCGGATCCCGCCACGAGGGCGTGGACATGGTCACGGTCGTGACCGAGGGCATCTTCAGCTACTGCAGCTTCAAGATCAAGATCGACACCGACCGCTGGCTCGGCCCGGAGCAAGCCACGGTGCGCTGCAAGGGCGAGGCGGCGGGTCACGTCACCACGATCGAGTACGGATCGCAGATGCTGTCGCTGGGCGGGGTGCACCACCTCACCGGCGGCAGCAAGAGGGAAGGTCGCGTCACCTGCGACATGATGATGGACCTCGGCAACAAGAAGCCGGTCGAGGTCGAAGTCGAGGGCGGCGCGCATGTGGTGATTCAGGCCGGCAAGGCGCCCATCGTCAACGGTGTGGAAGAGCAGCGCATGCGCGTGGGCTGCGGCTCGGCCACCATCGGGATCTTCGCCAAGCAGTGGCACGGCCACGTCGACGAGGTAGTCGTGGTGGACGATCACATCACCGGCATCCTCACCGAGCACCAGGCAGGAAGGTTCCTCGCCATGCCGCCTTCCGGGATCAGGATCAAAGGCCGCAAGTCCACTCCGGGCCGCTACTTCCAGGTGGCCAACCCGGGCACCGGCTGGGGCGGTACCGACATCACCGACCCGCTGACCATCGTCACCGGCTTCGAGCCCAAGCTGGCGCGGCCCGGCAGCCGCATTCTGATGGTGTCCACCACGGGGGAGGACTCTGCCTACTTCATCCTCGACGACAAACTGCGCATGACGCCCGCCGAGATGCCGGACGCGGTACGGAAGGTGGTCGAGCGCATCGGGGAGAACTGCGAGCCAGCGCTGTGCACGGTGCTGTTTCTCGCCGGCGCAGGCGGGAGCCTGCGCGCAGGTGTCACGGAGAACCCCGTGCGCCTCACGCGCTCGATCAAGGATCTGCTGACCAAGGTGACCTGTGGCGGCGCGCCGGTGTACGTATGGCCGGGCGGCGGCATCACGGTGATGGTGGATGTCACGCGCATGCCCGACAACTCCTTCGGCTGGGTGCCAACGCCTGCGATCGTCGCGCCCATCGAGTTCACCATGCGCCTGTCCGACTACGCTACATTGGGCGGGCATATGGACCGCGTGCGCACCGTCGAAGACGTGCTCAAGAGCGAGCGCGTGCGCGTGGTCGGCTGGGACGGGCTGAATCCGTGGCCGGTTGGGCGTGAGGCGTGAGGCGTGAGGCGTGAGGCGTGAGGCGTGAGGCGTTCGATGATATGGCGAACCAAATAGCATACTCCCTCTCTCCCGCGAGCGGGGGAGAGGGCTGGGGTGAGAGGGACCCCTCGCCCCTCACGCCTCATACCTCACCCACGGGATGCGGAGACGCTTACCGCCTCCCGCCTCCAGCCTCACCGAGCGGCGCCACGCGCGCGCGCTTCCCTGACGGCCGCCTACACTTCCACCACGGCCCGATCGATCTCGTCATCGGCGCAACCGGCGCGCCGGCGGCCATCGAAGCGGGGATGGAGCAGGCGTGGACGCGATTCGAGTCGGTTCTGAGTGAACTGGTCGGCGAGTTGACGCTGCTGCGCACGCCGGTGCAGCACTCGCTTGGCGTCCGCGGGCCGATCGCACAGCGTATGGTCGCAGCCTGCTTTCCTCATCGCGCGCAGTTCATCACCCCCATGGCGGCAGTGGCGGGCGCGGTCGCGGACGAGATCATCGAGTTCTTTCGCGCTCAGGCGGGTGTGCGCAGCGCGTACGTGAACAATGGCGGCGACATCGCCCTGCATCTGGCACACGATGACTGCTACCGGGTGGGCCTGCTTGCCGATCTGGGTCGGGTCAGGCCGCTCGAGCCCTGGCGGCTCGACGGCGATTTCGAGCTGCGGGCCGAGTCACCCGTGCGCGGTGTGGCTACCAGCGGCTGGCGCGGCCGCAGCTTCAGTCTGGGTATCGCAGACAGCGTCACCGTGCTGGCACGCAGCGCCGCCGAGGCGGATGCGGCCGCGACTATGATTGCCAACGCCGTAAACGTTGCAGACCCGGCGATCGTGCGCAAGCCTGCCTGTGACCTCAAAGACGACACTGATCTGGGAGACAGGCTGGTGACAGTCGAGGTCGGAGCGCTGTCGCATCGGCAGATCGACGCTGCGCTGACGGCCGGAGAGCAGCTCGCGCAACGTCTGCGAGAAGAAGGTACTATCGCGGCTGCCGTCTTGTGTCTGCAAGGTGCGGCGCAGGTGTGCGGGACCGGCGCAACACTGGGCGCGCGCAACGACTGCTGGGTTTGACTCGAGCGGTGCCGGCGCCGCCGTGCGGTTCCTCGCGGTCTGTGCGCCCCTGTGCCGAGGTGTGCTGAGTCAGCAGCGGATGATCGAGATACGCGAAGTCTTCACCCAGGTGGAAGAGATCTTCCACGAGTTCGGCCCGCCCACGCAGCGGCCGCTCAAGCGTGGCGCCGTTGCAGCCGTGCTCACCAACCCCTTCGCGGGGCGCTACGAGCCGAACATCGTGCCGATGATGGAAGCACTTAGTCCATTGGGTTTGGACATGTCGCGTCGGCTTCTCGCGGCCATGGCCGTGACGCCCGAGCAGATCGAGGGCTACGGCAAGGGCGCAATCGTGGGCGCCGCCGGCGAGCTCGAGCATGGTGCGCTCTGGCACGTCCCGGGCGGCTATGCGATGCGCGAGCTCCTGGGCGGCGCGAAAGCCATCGTGCCGTCCGCCAAGAAGGTGGGCGCCCCCGGAACCAAGCTCGACGTGCCGGTGACGCACATCAACGCGAGCTACGTCCGCAGCCACTTCGACGCGATGGAGGTGTACGTTCCCGGCGCACCGGCGGCCGACGAGTTGATCACCATCCTGGTGATGACCACCGGGCCGCGCGTGCACGAGCGGGTGGGCGGCTTGCGGGCGTCCGAGATCAAGGGCGCCGACGGCCTGCGGTGAGGTTCAGACAATGTAACACCCCAACGCAGGGGCGCAGAGAACGCGGAGGACGCAGAGGAAGAAGCCATGAAGAGGGACAGACGATAGGACCAAGTCTGCGCGAAGACCAGCAACCGGGCGCCACGTAGGAGCATGGCTGACCGAAAGTGCAACCGAATAATATGCATGCGCAATAGAGTCATGCACGTGAATCGCTCTGCGTTCTCTGCGCCTCTGCGTTGAGATTCTGGGGGGGAGAATGAAAGCGAGCATCAGGAAAATCGTCGTCCAGGTGGACGAAATCCGTCACGAGATGGGCCGCGATGTGAACCCGCCCACGCGGCGTGCTGTGGCGATGGCAGTCATTGCCAATCCCTTCGCTGCGCGCTACCAGGAGGACCTCACCGAGCTGATGGATATCGGCGAGGAGCTGGGCGGGCTGCTGGGAGAGCGCTGCGTGCAGGCGCTGGGGATCCAGCCGGCACAGGCGGAAAGCTACGGCAAAGCAGCCATTGTGGGCGAAGGCGGTGAGCTGGAGCACGCGGCCGCGATCCTGCACCCGAAGCTCGGTGCCCCGCTGCGCAAGGCCGTCGAGAGAGGTGCGGCGCTGGTACCCTCGGCCAAGAAGATGGGGACGTTGGGAACGGCCATCGACGTGCCCCTGGGGCACAAGGATGCGGCCTACGTCCGCAGCCACTTCGACGCGGTCGAGGCGCGAGTAAGCGACGCGCCGCGGCCGAACGAGATCGTGGTGGCGGTGGCCGTCACCGACAGCGGCCGGCCGCTGGCACGCGTGGGCGGGCTGTCCAAGCACGAGATTAAGGGCCAGGACGGGTTGCGCTGACGTTCCCGACCGCAGAGGAATCCAGCCGATGACCACCGGTATCGATGCCAAGCCGTGGCTGAAGAGCTACCCGCCCGGTGTGCCCGCCGAGCTGAAACCGTTGGAGTTCCAGTCGATTCCGCAGATGCTCGAGGCGAGCGTCAAGCGCTACCGCAACCAGCCCGCCTTCGAGAGCTTCGGCGTTCAGATCACGTTCGGCGAGCTCGACCGCCTCTCGCGGGACTTCGCCGCCTACCTGCAGAGCAAGCTGGGGCTGAAGAAAGGCGACCGCATCGCTGTCATGATGCCCAACATCCTCCAGTACCCGGTCGCGGTCTACGGGATCCTGCGCGCCGGGCTGGTGGTGGTCAGCGTGAACCCGCTGTACACCGCGCGCGAGCTGGAGCATCAGCTCAAAGACTCCGGCGCCGTCGCGATCGTGATCTTCGAGAGCGCGGCGCACACTCTTCAGGAGGTCATCGCGCGCACCCCGGTCAGGCACGTCATCGTGGCTTCTGTCGGCGACATGCTGGGTTTTATCAAAGGCGGCCTGATCAACCTGGTGTTCCGCCAGGTCAAGAAGATGGTCAAGCCCTGGAGCATTCCCGGCGCAGTACGCTTTCCGCAAGCGCTCGCCGACGGCGCCGGAGCGCCCATGAATGCTTCGGCCCTGGCGGCGGACGACCTGGCCTTCCTGCAGTACACCGGGGGCACCACCGGGGTGTCGAAGGGGGCGATGCTGCAGCACCGCCACGTCCTGTCCAACGTCGAGCAGGTTCTTGCCTACACCGGAAACACCGTGCGCCCGGGGCAGGAGGTCGCGATCGCACCCCTGCCTTTCTATCACATCCTGGCGCTGGTGCTGAACTGCATGATGTTCGTGCGCGGGGGCGGGTTGCAGATCCTGATTGCCAACCCGCGGGATATCCCGAATCTGGTCAAGACCCTGGGCAGCAGCCGCTTCACGTTCTTCGTCGGCGTCAACACGCTGTTCAACGCGCTGATCCACAACGAGGCGTTCGCGAAAGTGGACTTCACCCACCTGCGCATGGCCGGGGGTGGCGGCGCGCCAGTTCAGTTGGCTGTGGCCAAGCGCTGGAAGGAGATTACCGGGCGGGTGCTCTCGGAAGGCTACGGCCTCACCGAAACGTCGGGCGCCGTGTCCATCAACCGGCAGGACATCGAGGAGCACACCGGCACGACCGGTCTGCCGCTGCCGGGCACGGAGGTCGAGATCCGCGATGAGGTCGAGCGCGCGCTGCCGCACGGCGCGGTCGGACAGGTGTTCGTGCGCGGACCGCAGGTCATGGCCGGCTACTGGCAGCGGCCGGACGAGACCGCGAAGGTGCTGCGCTCCGACGGCTGGCTCGCCACCGGCGACATGGGCCTGATCACACCGGAGGGCTATCTCAAGATCGTGGACCGCGTGAAGGACATGATCCTGGTGTCCGGCTTCAACGTCTACCCGAACGAGATCGAGGATGTGGTTGCGATGCACCCGGGCGTGCTGGAGGCCTGTGCCATCGGCGTGCCGGACGAGAACACCGGCGAGGGGGTCAAGCTGTTCGTGGTGCGCAAGGATCCCGCGCTCACTGCGCAGTCCTTGATCCAGCACTGTCGCGAGAATCTCACCGGCTACAAGGTCCCGCGGCATGTCGAGTTCCGCGACGCGCTGCCCAAGAGCCCGGTGGGGAAGATCCTGCGGCGCGAGCTGCGCGACGCACCTAAGGCGTGAAAATCTTGAACCACGGAGGACACGGTGGACACGGAGGAAAGCTCGTGTTTGCGTTTTTTGCTGCACGCTGGCGACCCAGGGTCGAGCCTCGATTGATCCCGAGCGGAGCGTCGCCATCGTAGCCATAGCTAAGCTGCGCCCTCCAACTCCCGTCCTTCTCACGAATCAGGGTTTCCTCCGTGCCCACCGTGTCCTACGTGGTTCAGAAGTTCCTGTTCATGGCAGCTGTGGCAATGCTTGCGTTGCCTGCAGCCGCCCAGCAGCCGATCCGTATCGGGGAGATCAGCAGCTACTCCGCGGTACCGGCGTTCACCATTCCCTATCGCAACGGCTGGGAGCTGGCCGTCGAGGAGGTGAACGCAGCAGGCGGGGTGCTGGGGCGCAAGCTGGAGGTGATCTCGCGCGACGACGGCGGCAAGCCGGACGATGCCACCCGGCATGCCAACGAGCTGCTCACCAGCCACAAGGTCGATCTGTTGGCGGGCACTTTCCTCTCCAACGTCGGCCTGGCTGTCGGCGACATCGCCCGGCGCAACAAGGTGGTGTTCGTGGCGGCCGAGCCCCTGACCGACGCGCTGGTCTGGGAGCAGGGCAACCGCTACACGTTCCGGCTGCGGCCGAGCACCTACATGCAGGCCGCCATGCTGGCCGAGGAAGCAGCCAAGCTGCCGGCTAAGCGCTGGGTGACGCTGGCGCCCAACTACGAGTATGGGCAATCGGCGGTGGCGAGCTTCAAGGAGCTGCTAAAGGCGAAGCGACCCGACGTCGAGTTCGTCGGGGAGCAATGGCCGGCGCTGGGCAAGCTCGAGGCGGGGGCGACTGTGCAAGCGCTCTCCGCGGCCAGGCCGGAGGCGATCTTCAACGTCACCTTCGGTGCGGACCTGACCAAGTTCGTGCGCGAGGGGAACCTGCGCGGGCTGTTCGAAGACCGCGCCGTAGTCAGCATGCTGTCCGGCGAGCCGGAATACCTCGACCCGCTCAAGGACGAGACGCCGGTGGGATGGATCGTCACCGGCTATCCGTGGGAGCAGATCAAGCTGCCGGCGCACGAGAAGTTCGTCCAGGCCTACGAGAAGCGCTTCGAGGATACGCCCCGGCTCGGTTCGGTGGTCGGTTATACCACCTTCATGGCGATCGCCGGAGCCCTGAAGAAGGCCGGCTCGACCGACAGCGAGAAACTGATCACGGCCTTCCGCGGCCTCGAGGTGCAAAGCGTGTTCGGTCCGATCACGTTCCGCGCCATCGATCAGCAGTCCACGCTGGGCGCCTTCGTCGGCAGGCTCGACCTCAGGGGCCGCAAGGGTGTGATGGTGGACTGGCGGTATGCGGACGGCAAGGACTACATGCCGCCGGATGCCGTGGTGAGGAAGAAGCGGCCGGCGGAAGCGATGAAGTAATCGTGAGGCGCGAGGCGAGAGGCGTGAGGCGAGCGGTGCCGCCGCGCAGCATCCGCGCATTCCGGGGCGTCGCAGGGGGCGGACTGCACAGCGTTTCGGCTGCGACCGTCGCGTACCTGGGCCACGCGTTGCGGCGCCACCCGTCGGAAGCCAACGCAGCGCAAGGCTTTCGCCTCACGCCTCGCGCCTCATGCCTCACGCAGACGTGACCGTCTACCTCATCCAGTTCCTCACCGGCCTGTCCCACGCTGCGACCCTCTTCCTGGTCGCGTCGGGCCTGTCCATCATCTTCGGCGTGACCCGCATCGTGAACTTCGCGCACGGGTCGTTTTACATGCTGGGCGCCTACGCAGCCTACAGCGCGACCGAGCTCCTGATGGAGCGGCTCGGCGCGCCGCTGGGTTTCTGGTCCGGGATTGTGGTGGCTGCTGTAGCGGTAGGTCTGGTCGGCGTGGTGATGGAAGTCCTGTTGCTGCGCCGGATCTACCGCGCACCCGAGCTGTTCCAGCTGCTCGCGACCTTCGGCGTGGTGCTGGTGGTGCAGGATGTCGCGTTGGCGATCTGGGGCCGGGAGGACTTGTTCGCCCCCCGCGCGCCGGGTTTGAAGGGGACGGTGGAGATTCTGGGCGAGCGCTTCCCGCAGTATCACCTGTTCCTGATCGTGCTGGGACCGATCGTGCTGGGGCTGCTGTGGCTACTGTTCCACCGCTCGCGCTGGGGTGTGCTGGTACGGGCTGCGACCCAGGACCGCGAGATGGCCGGTGCACTGGGTGTCAACGAGCGATGGCTGTTCACGAGCGTGCTGTTCCTCGGCTCGTTCCTGGCCGGGCTGGGGGGCGCGCTGCAGATCCCCAAGGAGGCCGTGAACCTGCAGATGGACATCCACATCATCGCCGAGGCATTCGTGGTGGTAGTGATCGGCGGGATGGGCAGCGTGACCGGTGCTTTTCTCGCGTCCCTGCTGGTGGGTCTGCTGTCGGCCTTCGGGATCCTCATATTCCCGCAGGTGACGCTCGTGCTGACCTTTCTGGTGATGGCGGTGGTGCTGGTCATCCGGCCGTACGGACTGCTGGGGAAGCCGGAGGGACGCACGCGGGTCTCTGCGCAGTCGGCCGAGCTGCCCATCCGTCCTGCGAGCCGGCCGCTGCTGGGCGGCGCGGCGGCGTTGCTTGGCCTTCTCCTGCTGCTGCCGGCGCTGACTGGCGAGTACGCGCAGCTGATCGCCATCGAGATCCTCATCCTCGCGCTTTTCGCCGCCAGCCTGCACTTCATCATGAGCATCGGTGGGCTGGTGTCCTTCGGTCACGCCGTCTACTTCGGCATCGGCGCCTATGCCTGTGCACTGCTGGTGAAGCACTTGGCCTCGCCGATGCCCATCAACCTGGTCGCGGCGCCGCTCGCCGCGGCAGCGGTCGCGGTCCTGTTCGGCTGGTTCTGCATCCGGCTGTCGGGCGTCTATCTCGCCATGCTCACGCTCGCCTTCGCCCAGATCGTCTGGTCGGTGGCTTTCACGTCGGGCTGGACCGGAGGCGACAACGGCGTTCTGGGCGTCTGGCCTCCGGCCTGGCTCGGGTCGAAGACGGCCTACTACTATTTCACGCTGCTCCTAGTCGCCGGGGGTCTGCTGCTGCTCCGGCGCGTGATCTTTTCGCCGTTCGGCTACGCACTGCGCGCCGGCCGGGACTCGCCGCTGCGCTCGGATGCGATCGGCATCGACGTGCGCCGCCAGCAGTGGGCAGCGTTCGTGCTGGCCGGTGCCGCGGCCGCGCTGGCCGGCGCTCTGCACGCCTACCACAAAGGCAGCGTATTCCCCGCCGTGCTCGCCATCCCGCAGTCGGTGGACGCGCTGGTCATGGTGCTGCTCGGCGGGGTGCAGACGCTCAGCGGCCCGGTCGTGGGAGCCGCCGTCTATCATGCCCTCCAGACCGAAGTGATGCGAAGCACCGACTACTGGAGGTTCATTCTCGGGGCCGTGATCATTCTTCTGGTGGTGGCGTTCCCGCAGGGGATCGCAGGGTTCGCGCAGCGCTTCGTGAGGCGTGAGGCGTGAGGCGTCAGGCGGGAGGTGTTCAATGGTACTGGGTAACGCAATAGATGACTCCCTCTCCCCCGCATGCGGGGGAGAGGGCTGGGGTGGCGGGTACACCTCCCACCTCCCGCCTCTCGCGTCACTGCAGGCACGGGGGCGCGCCTTACGCCTCACGGCTTTCGCCTCATCAGAACGATGCCGCTGCTAGCTGTCACAAACCTCAGCAAATCCTTCGGCGGCGTACAGGCGGTGCGCGACGTCTCCTTCGCGCTCGAACGTGGGCAGCTGCTGGCGCTGATCGGGCCGAACGGCGCGGGCAAGTCCACGTGCTTCAATATGCTCAACGGTCAGCTCACGCCGGACAGCGGCACGGTTACTCTCGAAGGCATCGACGTTACCGGCCATCCACCGCGCGAGATCTGGAAGCGCGGCGTGGGCCGCACTTTTCAGGTGGCGGCCACCTACGGGTCGATGACGGTGCGCGAAAACGTCCAGATGGTCCTGCTGTCTCGTGCGAGGCAGCTGTTCGACCTGTGGTCTCGCGCCAGCGAGCGCTATCGCGACGAAGCGCTTGCGCTGCTGGGGCAGGTCGGGATGGCGGAGCAGGCCGAGCGTCCCTGCGGCATGCTCGCCTATGGCGACGTCAAGCGTGTCGAGCTCGCGATGGCGCTGGCGAACGACCCGAAGCTGCTGTTGATGGACGAGCCCACTGCCGGCATGGCGCCAAAGGAGCGCAACGACCTGATGGTGCTCACCGCGGAGCTGGCGCGCGAGCGCAACCTCGGCGTGCTGTTCACCGAGCACAGCATGGACGTCGTCTTCACCTACGCACAGCATGTGCTGGTGCTGACGCGGGGCCGGATCATCGCCCAGGGCTCGCCGGCGCAGGTGCGCGACGATCCCCAGGTTCAGGCGGTATATCTGGGCACCGGGGCGACGTTCCACGCGCACGCGGCGCTTTCGTGATAGCCACGACTCAAGACCTACCGCTCACTACGAAGACACGAAGACACGAAGAAGGACAGTGCAGCATGGACTGGCCGTGTGTGTCTCAAAGGGATAGCTAGATCGGTTCGAGACGCTACGACACTCACACCATGCAACATTTCCTATTGGTTTTCTTCGTGCCTTCGTGTCTTCGTGGTGAGAGGTAGTGCTTTGGAGCCGTTGCTTGTGGTGAGAGGCCTGAGCGCCTGGTACGGCCGGGCGCAGATCCTGTTCGACGTGTCGCTGGAGGTGGCGCGCGGCGAGGTGGTCGCGCTCATGGGCCGCAATGGTGCGGGTAAGTCGACCACACTGAAGGCCATCATGGGTCTGGTGGACCGCGTGGGCGGTACAGTGAGCTTCCGCGACCAGCCGCTGCGCGGGCGCAAGCCCTTCGAGGTCGCGCGCCTGGGCCTTGGCTACGTGCCCGAGGACCGGCGGATCTTCAGCGAGCTCTCGGTGCTGGAGAATCTCGAGGTCGGCAGACAGCCCGAGCGGGAGGGCGCGCCCACGTGGACGGCGGAGAAGCTGTTCCGCGTGTTTCCGAATCTCGCCGAAATGCGTGAGCGGCCCGCCGGGCGGATGAGCGGCGGCGAACAGCAGATGCTCACGGTCGCCCGCACACTTATGGGCAATCCGTATCTGGTGCTTCTGGACGAACCGTCGGAAGGGATCGCGCCGAAGATCGTGGAGGACATGGCCAACATGATCCTCGAGCTGAAGCAGGAAGGCCTGGCGGTCGTGCTTTCGGAGCAAAACCTGCACTTCGCGCGGCTGGTGAGTGACCGCGCCTACGTTATCGAGAAGGGTCAGATCCGCTTTCAAGGAGGGCTGGCGGAGCTCGAAGGAAACGAAGAGGTGAAGAGGGAGTATCTTTCCGTGTAACGGTTGCTACGCTCTCCGCAGAACACGTCTCTCAGGGCGTGAAGCGCAGCGGAGGCATAGCAACAGTAACGACTAGCGAGGTACGGCATGGCAGTCGACACCACCGCCAGCCCCAAGGGCAGGCTCGTCATCCGCAACATCGGCCTGCTGCTGTCCGGGGATCTCGCCCGGCCGATCCTCGACGCCGACACCGTCGTAGCCGTCGACGGCGTTATCAGGCAGGTCGGCAAGGCGAAGGACTGCGACACTGCGCAGCCCGACACCCTGATCGACGCGAAGGGTGTGGCGCTCGCCCCAGGGCTCATCGACAGCCATGTGCATCCGGTGTTTGGCGACTGGACACCGCGCCAAAGTCAGATCGGCTGGATCGATTCGACGCTCAACGGCGGTGTCACGACGATGATCTCGGCGGGCGAGGTGCATCTGCCCGGTCGGCCGAAGGACATCGTGGGACTGAAGGCGCTGGCGATCACTGCACAGCGGGCCTTCCACAACTTCCGTCCTGCTGGCGTGAAGGTGCTGGCCGGCGCGCCGGTGATCGAAAAGGGCATGACGGAGACCGACTTCGCCGAGCTCGCAGCGGCGGGCGTTACCCTGCTGGGCGAGGTGGGTCTGGGCTCGGTGAAGGCGGGAGCGGAGGCACAGCAGATGGTGGCCTGGGCGCGCAAGCACGGCATCCAGAGCACCATCCACACCGGCGGGCCGTCCATTCCGGGCTCAGGGCTGATCGACAAGGACGTGGTGCTGGAAGCCGATGCGGACGTGATCGGCCACATCAACGGAGGCCACACCGCGCTCCCGGAGGCGCACGTGTGCGAGCTGTGCGAGCGCTCCCGCCGTGCCATCGAGATCGTGCACAACGGAAATGAGAAGATCGCGGTCGCTGCGGTGCAGGCTGCGCGCGACGGCAAGTGTCTGCACCGGGTGATCCTCGGCACGGACGGTCCGGCCGGCTCCGGCGTTCAGCCGCTCGGGATCCTGCGCGTGATCGCTCTGCTGTCGAGCCTGGGCGGCATCCCGGCGGAGCAGGCGCTCTGCTTCGCCACCGGCAATACTGCCCGTATCCGCAAGCTCGACTGCGGCCTGATCGAGCCGGGCAGAGTGGCGGACTTCGTGTTCCTCGACTGTGCCCAGCATACTGCCGGGCGGACGTTGCTGGAGAGCGTGGCGCTGGGCGACATCCCCGGGGTCGGCATGGTGGTGATCGATGGCGCGGTGCGTTGCGGCCGCAGTCGGAACACACCCCCGGCGACCGAGATACCCGTCGTCGTCCACGGCCAGTGAGCCGGCAATAGGCGGAGGCAAAGCCCGGTGCTAAACTCATTGCGAATCCGGCGCATCGCGGGAACCTCGGGGGCTCGTGCGACGGGTGCAGCAAACCTAAACGGGATATGTCTCTGGAGGGAGCGATGACGAGATCGAACAGAAGGGAGTTCCTCAAGGCCGCCGGTGGCATGGCGGTGGCCGCCGCAACGGCGGGCCTGGGCCTGCGCGAGGCGCTGGCGATGGGCAAGTTCAAGGTCGGCGACACCGACGGACTGCTGGTGATCGACGTGCAGAACTGCTTCATTCCAGGCGGCACGCTGCCAGTGCCGGATGGGGCGGCAGTGGTGCCGCTGATCAACGATATCGCCGGGAAGTTCAAGTGCGTGGTGATGACCCAGGACTGGCATACCCCCGGCCACATCTCGTTCGCTTCGACCCATGGCAAGGAGCCGTTCTCGGTCATCAAGCTGCCCTACGGCGACCAGGTCATGTGGCCAGACCACTGCGTGCAGGGTACCGACGATGCCAATCTGCATAGCGACCTCGACCTCACCAAGGCTCAGCTCATCCTGCGCAAGGGGTTCAACCCGAACGTCGACGGCTACTCGGCCTTCTACGACAACGACAAGAAGACCCCGACGGGACTGGCTGGGTATCTCAAGGCGCGCGGGGTCAAGCGCGTGTTCGTGTGCGGCCTGGCTACCGACTTCTGCGTGATGTGGTCCTCGGTGGATGCGCGCAAGGCCGGATTCAAGACCGTGGTGATCGAGGATCTGAGCCGCGGCATCGACGTGCGCGGCTCCATGGAAGCAGCCTGGAAAGAGATGACCAAGGCCGGTGTGCAGCGCGTGATGTCGCGGGACATCGAGTTCGTGTAGGCCATGCGACAACCGGTTCGGCCACGACCAGTCTGCCGCAGGGGCGGCGGGCGCAGAAACTGCCGTAGCAATGGCGCAGAGCTGTCACGTATGCCGGTCGAGCGTGGCCGAGCCGGAGCTCGAGTTGCCCGCGCAGGTGACCAGCCATGGGGGACGTAACCGTCACCGTTGGAGGGCTGCGCTTCTCGGCCCGGTTCGAAGAGACGGTCGCGCCGCGGACATGTGCCGCCTTCCGCGCGATGCTGCCATTCACCGGTTCGCTGATTCAGGCGCGCTGGAGCGGCGAAGCCGCCTGGGTGCCGCTGGGCGCGCTGCATCTGGACATCCCCGCTGAGAATGCGACCAGTCATCCGTCGCGCGGCGATATCCTGCTCTACCCCGGCGGGGCGAGCGAGACCGAGATCCTGGTTCCTTACGGCAGCACCTGCTTCGCAAGCAAGGTCGGGCAGCTCGCGGGCAACCACTTCCTCACCCTGACCACCGGGTTGGACTCGTTGGCCGAGCTCGGCCGGCGGGTGCTCTGGGAGGGCGCCCAACCTCTGCGCATCGAGCTGGCGTGACTATCGGCCAACTTCATCGCGCCAACCACCCCGTCGCCTCAGCCTGCCTCGGGCAGTGACCCGGGGGCGCCCCCTCCTTGGAAAGGAGGGGAGAAGAAGACTCCTCCCCTCCTCCCTGAGGAGGGGTGGCAGCGAAGCTGCCGGGGTGGTGGGGGTGTGCGGGCCAGAAATCCGAAGTGTGCAAGCCAATGCCGATGTCTACCCCGCAGCAACTCCTGGAACGCTACGCCGAGGCCAAGGACTTCACGCGCCCCGATCTGATGCGCGAGATCTACCGCTCCGACGCAGTGCTGACCTACGCCATCGCGACCGACGACATCCGTTTCCCGGCCCGGATCGAGGGCATCGAGGCGCTTGCCCGGACGCTGGTCAGCGATTTCGCGCTGAGCTTCGACCGCTGTCGGACCTACTACGTGTGCGATGCACCGCCTGGCGCTGCGCAGCATGTCGCCTTCGTGCCTTGGCTGGTCGTGATGCGTGAGCGGGACGTCGGCCTGCTGAGGATGGGCCAGGGGTTCTACCGCTGGAGCTTCGAGCCGGACGGCGAGGGCGCGCTGCGGGTATCAGCGATGCATATTCATATCCATCGCATGGACCGGGTCCAGGATCCACGAGCGGAGCTGCTGGAAGCCGTGCAGCACGGTCTGCCCTATCCCTGGCTGACCCCCGCATTCCTGCGCGACGCCTTCGAGGCGCGCAGTCGCAGCAGGCGCGACCTCGCGTTCCTGCGCGAGCTTGCAGCGCCGTTGCCGCCGGAGTCGGGCAGCGACTGACCGCGCCGGTGTGCGAGCCGCCGCAGATTGCCGACTCCACGTCCGCGGCGATAAGACCACGCGTGGTGCGGGTGCTGCGAGTTGACGCACTGAATCGGTGCGGATCATAATCGGTGCAACGAGAACAAGCGTTAAGCTTCAAGCCGTTGCCGGCGCTGCCGGGGTTGGCATGGCGGCTGCAAAGGGGTGGCCGTCGACGGACCTCCCCTCCCGTTGTCGGAAAGCGACGTGCCGGCCGAGTTTGCGGCGGTGTCGGCTCGCAAATCTTTCGCATCTCTCGATAGACTCGCTACACGAGTTCACCAAGAAGGAGGAGACAGTGGCTAAGGAGATCTTTTGCGCGTTCGGCGTGGATGTGGACGCAGTCGCTGGCTGGATCGGCTCTTACGGCGGCGAAGACTCGCCGGACGACATCTCGCGCGGCATGTTCGCGGGCGAGGTCGGGATGCCGCGGCTGGTGAACCTGTTCAAGCGGCTGGACATCAAGACCACCTGGTTCATTCCCGGCCACTCGATCGAGACCTTCCCGGAGCAGACCGCGATGGTGGTCGATGCCGGTCACGAGATCGGCATCCACGGCTACACCCATGAGAACCCGATCGCAATGACGCCCGAGCAGGAAGAAGCCGTGCTCGACAAGTGTATCGAGCTGGTCACCAAGGTGTCGGGCCGCCGGCCGACCGGCTACGTGGCGCCGTGGTGGGAGTTCAGCCCGGTCACCAACGAGATGCTGCTCAAGAAAGGCATCAAGTACGACCACAGCCTGATGCACAACGACTACACACCCTATTACGTGCGCGTCGGCGACAAGTGGACCAACATCGACTACTCCAAGCATCCCCAGGAGTGGATGGTGCCGCTCACCCGCGGCAAGGAAACCGATCTGATCGAGATCCCCGGCAGCTGGTATCTGGACGACCTGCCGCCGATGATGTTCATCAAGAAGGCGCCCAACTCGCACGGCTTCGTCAATCCGCGCCACTTGGAGGAGATGTGGCGCGACCAGTTCGACTGGGTCTATCGCGAGATGGACTACGCGGTGTTCACCTTCACCATCCATCCGGACGTATCGGGCCGGCCGCAGGTGCTGCTGATGCTCGAGCGTTTGTTCAACCACGTCATCCGGCACCCGGGAGTGAAGTTCACCACCTTCGACGACATCGCCAACGATTTCGCCCGCCGCTCCCCGCGCAAGAAGTAGCGGCTGCGCAGCTGTCGCGACGGAGGGTCACTGCGCGGAGATCGGCGAGGTGATCATAGGCAAGAAGAAAGGGCGCACGTCCGATGCGGAGGTCACGCTGTTCGACTCCACCGGCATCGCCCTGCAGGATTCCGCCAGCATCCCGCTCGAGCATGAGTGCGCGCTGGCGGCCGGAGTAGGCATCGAGAAGAAGATGATTTCGACTTGAGTTGGAGTTGGTTCCCTACAGAGGAGACGACCATGGTGAAGAAAGTAGAAGACAACAACCCCGCCAGCAGCGAGACGGCCGCGCCGGTCTCGGGCGGACGGCGCAAGTTCCTCAAGACCGCTGCAGTCACGGCGGGGGCGGCGGCCAGCACCGGCCTGATCGACGGCTTCCCGCTGGTCTGGTCGCAGACCACGAAAGACATCAAGCTGGTGCAGGTGGGCGGCTCGTACTCGGCGATCAAGGACATCGCCGACCAGGCCACCAAGGACCTCGGCTTCACCGTCGAAATGCAGACCGCGCCGCACGATGCCTTGCTCAACCGCTTGGTGACGCAGCCGCAGTCGATCGACATCGCAGACATCGAGTACTTCTTCCAGCTCTACATGCTGCCGCGCGGGACGCTGCACCCGATCGACCTGAAGAAGATCAAGCTGTGGGACAAGGTCGTGCCGATCTTCACCAGGGGCGAGTACCCGGACGGGCGCAAGGTTTCCAACCAGGGCGTGCTGCCGTTCGAGGTCCAGTACATCGAGAAGCCCGGCGACAAGAAGTTCGCCACCAAGCCGACCGGCTACGCCACCGGCATCCCCACCGTCTACAACGCCGACACCCTGGGTATGCGTCCCGATCTGGTCAAGCGCAAGATCGAGAGCTGGGCCGAGCTGCTCAATCCCGAGTGGAAAGGCAAGACCTCGATCGTGTCGGTGCCCGGCATCGGCATCATGGATGCGGCGATGGCCATCGAGGCGCGTGGCGACATCAAGTACAAAGACAAGGGCAACATGACCAAGCAGGAGATCGACAAGACCATCGAGATCCTGATCAAGGCGAAGAAGGCCGGCCAGTTCCGTGCCTTCTGGGCGACGTTCGACGAGTCGGTGAACCTGATGGCCGCGGGCGAGACGGTGGTGCAGTCGATGTGGTCGCCGGCGGTGACGGCGGTGCGCTCGCGCGGCATCCCCTGCTACTACGCGCCGCTGAAGGAAGGCTATCGCGCCTGGGCGAGCTGCATCGCCCCGATGGCGCACCTGACGGGCGCGAAACTGGACGCCGCCTACGAGTACCTGAACTGGTACATGGCCGGCTGGCAGGGCGGGTTCATCGCCAAGCAGGGCTACTACAGCTCCATTCCCGAGACCGCGAAGAAGTTCATGAGCGCGGACGAGTACGGTTTCTGGTACGAGGGCAAGGCAGCCAAGGGCGAGATCAAGGATCCTTATGGCAACCTGATGGAGAAGCCGGGTGCGGTCCGCGACGGCGGCGCCTTCTGGGATCGCATGGGCCAGGTCGCCTGCTGGAACACGCTGATGGACGAGAACCGCTACATGGTCGCCAAGTGGAATGAGTTCCTCGCCTCATAAGGCAAGCGTCTCGCTCCCGTAGCGCGCTGCAAGGACGCGCGGCGCGGGCCCTGCGGGCTCGCGTCGCCGCGTACCGCATTCCCGACTACAAGAAGGGCATCCGCTCGAGTGAAGCTCTCACCCACGCTCAGCTCCTACCTGCAAGTGGCGCCGATGGCCCTGGTGCTGCTGCTGTTCTTCGGTATCCCGCTGCTGGTGGTGATCGCCTTCAGCTTCTTCGACTTCGACGGCATCAGCACTGTGCCGGCATTCGTGTGGGCCAACTACGCCGAGCTGTTCGCCTCCAGGGTTACGCTGTCGCTTTACTTCCAGACCATCTACTTCGCCGTGATCGTGTGGGCGATCACGCTGGCGATCGGCTTCACCGTCGCCTACTTCCTCGTGTTCCATGTGCGCAACATCATCTGGCAGATGGCTCTGTTCCTGCTGTGCACGGTGCCGTTCTGGACCTCGAACATCATCCGCATGATCTCGTGGATCCCGTTCCTCGGCCGCAACGGAATCTTCAACGAGGCGCTGATGCAGGCCGGCCTCATCCAGGAGCCGCTAGAGTTCCTGCTGTTCTCGGACTTCGCCGTGATCGTGGCCTATGTCCATCTGTTCACGCTGTTCATGATCGTGCCGATCTTCAACTCGATGGCGCGCATCGACCGCTCCATTATCGAGGCCGCCGTCGACGCCGGCAGCAGCCGCCTGCGGATCATCTGGGATATCGTGATCCCACTGTCGAAGACCGGCATTGCGCTCGGCTCGATCTTCGTCCTCACGCTGGTGATGGGCGACTTCTTCGTGGTGAAGGTGATGAGCGGCAGCCACACCGCCTCGGTCGCCTCCGCGATGATGAACCAGATCGCCATGGTGCAGTATCCGCCCGCGGCCGCGAGCGCGGTGATCCTGCTGATCATCGTCGGCCTGATGGTGGCCGCGATTCTGCGCATCGTCGACGTGCGCAGGGAACTGGTGAGGTAACCGCATGGCTGGAGCGAGCCACAAGGACTACGGCAAGCGCCCCTGGACGTTCTACGCGCTGGCGGCGTTCTTCACGCTGTTCGTGCTGTTCCTGTACGGGCCGATGTCGGCGATCTATATTCTGTCTTTCCAGGGGCCGACCGGAGGGCTCACCTTCCCGATGCAGGGGACTTCGCTGCACTGGTTCCATGCGCTGTTCGCGCAGGAGCGCACGGGGGATTTCGCCGGCGCGTTCGCCCGCTCGATCGTGCTCGCCCTGATCGTGCTGACGCTCACAGTGGCCTTCTCGGTGCTGGCGGGGCTCGCGTTCCGGCGGCGCTTTCCGGGGTCGAGCCTGGTGTTCTACCTGGCGGTCGCCAGCCTCATCATGCCCGGCATTCTGGTCGGACTGGGCGTGGGGCTTACCTTCCAGCTGTTCGAAGTCCAGACCCGCTGGTACCTCTCGGCGCTCGGCGCGCAGCTCACCTGGACGCTGCCGTTCGGCCTGCTGATCATGTTCGCGGTGCTGAGCCGCTTCAACCGCGCCTACGAGGAGGCCGGGCGCGACCTGGGGGCGAGCAACTGGCAGATCTTCTGGATGGTGGTGGTGCCGATCGTTCTGCCGGGCATCATCGGGGTGGCGCTGTTCGGTTTCACGCTGTCCTACGACGAGTTTCCGCGCTCGCTGTTGACCGCCGGGGCGCAGAATACCCTGCCGATGGAGATCTGGGGCATGACCACCAATGTGACGTCGCCGGCGCTCTACGCGCTTGGCACGGTCACCACCCTGGTGTCGTTCGCAGTGATTGCGTTGGCGCTCGGGTCCATCGCGCTGATCCAACGCCGGCGTGCGCAACGGGTCGTGCCTGCCGGGCAGGCTGCTGCGGGGCCGCAGGCGTGACGGCCGCCGCGCCGTTGCACGCGCCTTGAACTGGAGTGACCATGGAACCAGGAAAGAAGAACGCTAGCGCCCGCGGCGGGATCGAGCTAGTCGGTGTCACCAAGCGCTTCGGGGACACCGTGGCGGTGCGCAACATCGACCTGAAGATTCCGGCGGGCGCGTACTGTTGCCTGCTCGGTCCGTCGGGGTGCGGTAAGACCACCATCCTGCGCATGATCGCGGGTCACGAGCAGCCGACCGAAGGCGCGGTGCTGATCGACGGGCAGAACGTGCTGGGCGCGCCGCCGGTGGCGCGCGGTACCGCGATGATGTTCCAGAGCTATGCCTTGTTTCCGCATCTGAGCTGCCTGGACAACGTTGCCTTCAATCTCAAGGTGCGTGGGGTCGGTAAGGCCGAACGGCACGTGCGGGCGGCCGAAATGCTCGCCCGGGTACACATGCGCGAGTTCGCAGAGCGCTTGCCGGCACAGCTCTCCGGCGGCCAGCAGCAGCGCATCGCCCTGGCGCGCGCGCTCATCACCAATCCGCGCGTCCTGCTGCTGGACGAGCCGTTGTCGGCGCTGGACGAGTTTCTGCGTCTGCAGATGCGCGGCGAGCTGCGGCGTATCCAGAACGAGTTCGGCATCAGTTTCATCCACGTCACGCACACGCAGATGGAGGCGATCGCGCTCGCCGATATGGTGGTAGTGATGGACCAGGGCCACATCGAGCAGGCCGCCTCGGCCCGCGACGTGTTCGACCGTCCGCGCACCCCGTACGTGGCGCGCTTTCTCGGCGGGCAGAACGTGCTCTCGGGCACGGTCACCGACACCGGTGCCGGTGTGGTCACCATCGACAGCGGCGGGCAACGCATTCGCATCAGTGCGCCCGACCCGGCACCCGCAGTGGGCGCCAGGTTCCAGGTCGCGGTACGCCGCGACCGCGTCCGGCTGCAACGGCCGCGCGGCGAACCGCTGGGTGTGAACATGGTGAGCGGGCGCGTCAGCGCGGTGGAGTACCAGGGCTTCTGGCTCAAGATCACGCTCGAGGAGGCGAGCGGCGAGGAGTTCGTGGTCAACCAGAGCGACAGCACCTTCTTCGCCGATCCGCTGGAGGTCGGCGACGAAGTCGTGGTGCAGTGGCAACCGGAGGAAGTGCACTACCTGACCGTTGGCGAGCAGACCGGGGCCGCGCGGGTCGCCGTGGGAGCGCACTGATGTGCGGCATGTGCGGCGTGTTCCTGGGCGAGTCGAACTGGAGCGACACGACTGTCACTTCGGTGACGGGCGGAGGCCGCACGCGCCGGCACGAGCGCCTGCATCGGGTGGCGCTCACCAATCGGATCCTCAAGCACTGCGCGCTCAAGGTGTCCGACTGGAACGGCGTCTCCTACGTGCTGAGCAGCGCCACCGGCCAGACGGCGATCGTCGACAGCATCGCCGCAGTGTGGCCGGTTGCCGAGCAGCTGCGCAAGCGACCGATCGATCCGCTCGACGAGCGGCTGATCGCCGCCCTCGAGCGCGGGTGAGGAGCGGGGCGCCGCCGTGACCTCGCAGGCCAGCGCACACACGCCGGTCAATCTGGTGACCGGCTTTCTCGGCAGCGGCAAGACCACGCTGCTGCAGCGTCTGCTGCGCTCGCCGCAGATGAGCCGCACCGCGGTGCTGATCAACGAGCTCGGCGAAGTCGGCCTCGACCACCTCCTGGTGCAGCAGGTGGACGAGCCGGTGGTGTTGCTGGAAAGCGGCTGCATCTGCTGCACGATCCGCAGCGATCTGAGTAGCGCCCTGCGGGATCTGCTCGGGCGGCGCGAGCGTGGCGAGATTCCCGCCTTCAACCGGGTGGTGATCGAGACCACCGGCCTGGCCGACCCGGGTCCGATTCTCTACACGCTGCTGAGCGAGCGGGTGATCCAGCATCATTTCCGGCTCGGCAACGTCATCGCCACGGTGGACGCGGTGAACGCGGCGCTGCACCTGGCCGACAACCCGGAAGGGATCAAGCAGGTGGCGGCCGCCGACCGGTTGTTGATCACCAAGACCGATCTGGCCGAGCCGGCGCAGGTGGCGGCGGTGCGCCAGGTGCTGGCGCAGATCAATCCATCCGCGGAAGTGTGGGATGCCTTGCAGGATCCCTGGGACGCGGATGCGCTGCTCGAGGTGCGGCCCGCGGCCCGTTCGGTGATGCCCGAGCTGACGCGCTTCACCGCCGCGACGGAGGACGGAGCGAGCGCGGCTGCGCAGCCGTACGTAAAGGCGCTGCGGCGGCACAGCGAGCAGGTGGCAAGCTTCAGCCTGGTGCTCGAGCAGCCGCTCGACTGGACCGCCTTCGGCATCTGGCTCAGCATGCTCCTGAACCGCTACGGCAACGATGTGCTGCGGGTGAAAGGGATCCTGCAGGTGCAGGGCAGCGATGCACCGGTATTCATCAACGCCGTGCAGCACATCGTTCACCCGCCGCAGCACCTGGAGCGCTGGCCCAGCCAGGACCAGCGCTCGCGCATCGTTTTCATCACCCGCGGGATGGATCATGCGCGGCTGCGGCGCTCGCTGGAGGCGTTCTGCGGCGCGCGGGTGGCCGAGCTGTCGGTGGCCTGAGCAAGACGCAACGTACAGCGCACAGCGAGAGGAGATTGGTGCAGTGGATGACGGCGAAGGCAAGGCAGCGGCCGGTGCGCCAGGCATCGCCACCGGGCGGCTGACGCCCGAGGCGTACGCGCGCAACTTCGGCGAAGCGCATCCGCCGCTCACGCATCAGCAGGCGCTGAACGAAAGCGATCGCTGCCTGTTCTGTTATGCCGCGCCGTGCGTGCAGGCCTGCCCGACTGCGATCGACATACCCAGCTTCATCCGCAAGATCGCCACCGGCAACGTGAAAGGTTCGGCGCACGACATCCTGCGCCAGAATCCGATGGGTGCGGTATGCGCCCGGGTGTGCCCGACGGAGGTCCTGTGCGAGGGGGCGTGCGTGCGCAATCACCAGGAGCATCGGCCGGTGGCGATCGGCGCCTTGCAGCGCTATGCCACCGACTGGGTGTTCGACCGCAACGTCCAGCTCTTCTCGCGCGGGCCGGCCAGCGGCAAGCGCATAGCCGTGGTCGGGGGCGGGCCGGCCGGGCTGTCGTGCGCGCATCGTCTGGCCACGCTCGGGCATGCCGTCACCGTGTTCGAAGCGCGCGACAAGCTGGGCGGACTGAACGAGTACGGCGTGGCGGCCTACAAGGTGGCCGGCGGCATCGCGCAGCGCGAAGTGGACTATCTGCTCGCGGTAGGCGGCATCGAGGTCGCCCTGGGAAAACGCCTGGGCCGCGATCTGACGTTGGCTGCGCTACGGCGCGACTTCGACGCGGTGTTCCTCGGCATCGGGCTGGGCGCGGTCAACGACCTCGGCATCGACACGCCGGCGCTGAGCGGCGTGTACGACGCCATCGACTACATCGGCACGCTGCGCCAGACGCAGAATCTGAGCACGCTGCCGGTGGGCAGTCGTGTCGTGGTGATCGGCGGCGGCATGACCGCTATCGACATCGCCACGCAGAGCAAGCGCCTGGGCAGCGAGGACGTCACCATTGTCTATCGGCGCGGGGCCGAGCAGATGGGGGCGAGTCGCAAGGAGCAGGACTGGGCGCAGACCAACGGGGTGCGCATCAAGCACTGGGCACGCCCGGTGCGCCTGCTCGGCCGCGATGGCGCGCTCGCGGCAGTCGAGTTCGAGACCACGTGCATCGACGCGCAAGGCGCGCTCGCCGGCACCGGCGAGCGGTTCTCGGTGGAAGCGGACATGCTATTCAAGGCGATCGGCCAGGTGCTGGTCCAGGATGCGGTGGCGGGCGCCGTTTCCCTGCTCGACACGCGTGCCGGACGCATCGCGGTGAATGCTCAGCGCCGCACCTCGCTGCCGGATGTGTGGGCGGGTGGGGACTGCGTGGCGGGCGGGGAGGATTTGACGGTCGTGGCGGTGGAGGACGGCAAGCGTGCCGCGCTGTCGATAAATCAGCACCTGCGCGCGGCGCCGGCAACGGGGTGAACCATGGCTGACCTCACCAGCAGCTTCCTCGGCATTCGTTCGCCGAATCCATTCTGGCTCGCCTCGGCGCCGCCCACCGACAAGGCCAACAACGTCAACCGCGCATTCGAAGCGGGGTGGGGCGGCGTGGTGTGGAAGACGCTGGGGGAAGATCCGCCGATCGTCAATGTGAACGGCCCGCGCTATGGCGCACTGCTGGGGACGGCGCGCAACCTGATCGGCTTCAACAACATCGAACTGATCACCGACCGTCTGCTCGACGTGAACTTGCGTGAGATCCGGCAGGTGAAGCGCGACTGGCCGGATCGGGCCCTGGTGGTGTCGCTGATGGTGCCGTGCGAGGAGCGTGCCTGGAAAGCGATCCTGCCGATGGTGGAGGACACCGGGGCCGATGGCATCGAGTTGAACTTCGGCTGTCCGCACGGCATGTCGGAGCGGGGCATGGGCTCGGCCGTCGGCCAGGTTCCAGAGTACGTCGAGATGGTGGCGCGCTGGTGCAAGGAGAACACGCGGCTGCCGGTGATCGTGAAGCTCACGCCGAACGTCACCAATATTCTCGCGCCGGCGCGGGCGGCGCGGCGCGGGGGCGCGGATGCCGTCTCGCTGATCAACACCGTCAGTTCGATCATGAGCGTGGACCTCGAGGCGATGGCGCCCAGCCCCAGCATCGATGGGCGCGGAGCGCACGGCGGCTACTGCGGGCCGGCGGTCAAGCCGATCGCGTTGCGCATGGTGGGCGAGATTGCCCGCGACCGCGAATGCGCCGGCATGCCGATCTCCGGGATCGGCGGCATCGCGACCTGGCGCGACGCGGCCGAGTTCATGGCGCTGGGGGCGAGCAACGTCCAGGTGTGCACGGCCGCCATGGTGTACGGCTTCAAAGTGGTGGAAGACATGATCGACGGGCTGGCCAACTGGATGGACAGCAAGGGCTACCGGAGCGTGGCCGACTTCGTCGGCAAGGCGGTGTCCAACTTCGTCGACTGGGAGCACCTCAACCTCAACTATACGGTGAAGGCGCGCATCGACCAGGCGCTGTGCATCCAGTGCGGACGCTGCTACATCGCCTGCGAGGACACCTCGCACCAGGCGATCACGCGCGAGCAGGACGGTCGGCGCCACTTCGAAGTCATCGACGCCGAGTGCGTCGGCTGCAATCTGTGCGTGAATGTGTGTCCGGTGGACAACTGCATCACGCTGGTGCCGCTCCCGGTGGGCAGCCGCGATCCCCGCACCGGGCAGCCGGTCGGGAGCTATGCCGACTGGACCACGCATCCGAACAATCCCGCAGCCACGGTGCCCGCCGCGACGAAATGACGATCGCGCACGAACCGGGCTCGACTGCATCGCGAAGGAGGTAACGAGCTATGAATGCACCCGCCATCAATGCGCAACGGCTGTGGAACTCGCTGATGGAGCTGGCCAGGATCGGTGCCACCGAAAAAGGCGGTGTGCGGCGGCTCGCCCTGTCCGAGCTGGACGGCAAGGGCCGCGACCTCTTCACCCGCTGGTGCAAGGAGGCCGGTTGCACGGTGAAGGTCGACGGCATCGGCAACATCTTCGCCCGCCGCCCGGGGAAGAACCCGAGCCTGCCCCCGATCATCAGCGGCAGTCATCTCGACACCCAACCTTCGGGCGGCAAGTTCGACGGCAACTACGGCGTGCTGGCCGGGCTCGAGGTGGTGCGCACGCTGAACGACCACAAGATCCAGACCGAGGCCCCGATCGAAGTCGCGGTGTGGACCAACGAGGAGGGCTCGCGCTTCACGCCGGTGATGATGGGCTCGGGCGCGTTCATCGGCGAGTTCACGCTGGCGGCCATGCTCGAGCGTGCGGACATCGACGGCATCAAGGTGGGTGACGCGTTGAAGCAGATCGGCTACCAGGGGGCGGAACCGGTGGGCGGGCGGCCGGTGGGCGCCTATTTCGAGGCCCACATCGAGCAGGGACCGATTCTGGAGGACGAGCGCAAGGTGATCGGTGTGGTGGTCGGCGCGCTGGGCCTGCGCTGGTACGACGTGGTGATCAGTGGTCAGGATGCGCATGCGGGCCCCACCCCGATGCGGTTGCGCAAAGACGCCATGGTCGCAGCCGCCAACGCAGTGATCGAGGTCAACGCCATCGCCCAGCGTTTCCAGCCGAATGGGCGCGGCACGGTGGGCTTCATGCAGGTCAAGCCGAACTCGCGCAATGTGGTGCCGGGCGAGGTGCGCTTCTCCGTCGACCTGCGCCACGCCGAGGACGGCGAGCTCGAGCGTATGGAGCAGGAGATGCGCGCGGCCTGCGAGCGGCACGCGAAGGCGCAGAACTGCACCGCCTCGGTCGAGCGGGTGGCCAACTATCCGGCCTGCAAGTTCGACAGCGGCTGCGTGTCCGGCGTGCGCAACGCCGCCGCGAGGCTGGGCTTGGCGCATATGGAAATCGTCAGCGGGGCCGGCCACGACGCCATTTACATGGCGCGGGTGTGCCCGACCAGCATGATCTTCGTGCCCTGCGAGGGCGGCATCAGCCACAACGAGATCGAGAACGCCAAGCCGGAGGACCTGGCGGCGGGCTGCAACGTGCTGCTCAACGTCATCCTCGAGCGGGCGCGGGTCGGCGCGTGAGTGTGCAGGCGAAAGTCGCCCTGCTCGCCACCGGCGGCACCATCGCCTCGCGCTACGATCCGGCGCTGCGCCGCACGGTGGCTTCGCAGCGCGCGGAAGATCTGCTGGTGATGCTGCCGCAGGCCGCGGCCGTTGCGACGCTCGAAGTGGTGGACTTCGCCACCATTCCCAGCTTCGACATGAGCGTGCAGTTCGCCTTCGGCATGGCCCAGCGGGTCAACCAGCTGCTCGCGCGCGCGGACGTCGACGGCGTGGTGATCACGCACGGCACCGACACGATGGAGGAGACCAGCTACCTCACCGATCTGTTGCTCGCCGCCGACAAGCCGGTGGTGTTCACCGGCGCGCAGCGCGCCCATGACGACCCACAGTCGGACGGGCCGTTCAACCTGCTCAATGCGCTGCGGGTTGCGACTGCGCCGGCGGCGCGTGGGTTGGGCGCGTTGGTGTGCTTCAACGGCACCATCCATGCTGCGCGCGACGTGACCAAGGTGCACGCGAGCGCGGTGGAGACGTTTCAGTCGTTGGGGCACGGTGCGCTGGGGGAAGTGGACGGGGAGCGCGTCGTCATCCATCGGCGGCCGCTGCTGCGGCAGACGTTCCCGGTCGAACGCCTCGAGGATCGGGTCGAGCTGTTCCGGCTCACGCTCGGCCCCGACCTGCGCGGCCTCGAGCTCGCCATCGAACGCGGTGTCGCCGGGCTGGTAATCGAATGCTTCGGGCGCGGCAACGGCCCGACCGGGCTCACCGCCCTGGTGCGGCGTGCCAGCGACAAGGGCATCCCGGTGCTGGTGACCTCGCGCTGCCCCGAGGGGCGTGTGCAGGCGATCTATGGCGGCGGCGGAGGCGGGCGCGACCTGGCCGATGCGGGGGCGATCTTCACCGGCGACCTGAAGGGCCCGAAGGCCAGGCTGCTGCTGATGGTGCTGCTGTCGGCCCTGCACACCCGCTCACGGATTGCGCAAACCGTGGCGGCGCTGGCTCCTTGAGCCCGCCGCGCCGCGCGAACGAATACGACAACTCAACGGAGGAGCACGACATGGCTACGCTGATCAAGAACGGGCGCATCGTCACCGCGGTGGATGACTACACCGCCGACATCCTCATCGACAATGGGGTGGTCCAGACCATCGGACGCAACCTGAGCGCGGGCGCCGATGTGCAGGTGCACGACGCCAACGGCCTGCTGGTGCTGCCCGGCGGCATCGATGTGCACACCCATCTGGACTGGGAGTTCGGGCCCACGCACACGGTGGACACCTTCGGCACGGGAACCAAATCGGCGGCGTTCGGCGGCACCACCACGCTGATCGATTTCTGCAACCAGACCGTGGGGCAGAGCCCGCTCACCGGCCTGGAGAACTGGCACAAGCGGCGCGAGAGCGCCTGCGTGGACGTCGGCGCGCACATGATCATGCTCGATGTCAACGCACAGAGCCTGGCGGACATGAAGACGCTGATCCAGCGCGAGGGCGTGACCAGCTTCAAGCTGTTCATGGCCTACCCCGGCGTGCTGATGGTGGACGACGGCGCGTTGTTCAAAGCCATGCGCGTGGCCGGCAACAACGGCGCCATGACCTGTATCCATGCCGAGAATGGCCAGGTCATCCAGGTGCTGGTGCAGGAGGCGGTAGAGCAGGGGCTGCGCGCGCCGAAGTATCACGCCACCACCCGCCCTTCCATTCTCGAAGGCGAGGCCACCCATCGGGCGATCCGCCTGGCGGAGCTGGCGGGCACGCCGCTGTACATCGTGCACCTGTCGGCCGGCGAGGCGCTCGCCGCGGTGACCGAGGCGCGTGATCGAGGCATCCCGATCCACGCCGAGACCTGCCCGCACTACCTGTTCCTCACCGCTGAGGACTACGAGCGGCCCGGCTTCGAGGGCGCCAAGTACGTGATGACGCCGCCGCTGCGCGACCACCACCATCAGCACCAGCTGTGGCGGGGCCTGCGCACCGACGATCTGCAGGTGGTGTCCACCGACCACTGCCCGTTCTGCTTCAACGAGCAGCCTTACGGCATGAAGTACTCCAAGCAGCAGGGGGTGGACAGCTTCAGCAAGATCCCCAACGGGGCGCCCGGGGTGGAGACGCGGCTGCCGCTGATCTTCGACGGCGCGGTGCGCAAGCATGGCATGTCCATCAACCGCTTCGTCGAGATCACCTCGACTGCGCCGGCCAAGCTGTTCGGCCTGTTCCCGAAAAAGGGGAGCATCGCGGTGGGCACCGACGGCGACATCGTGCTGTTCAATCCGAACGAGCAGTGGACCATCCGCGCGGCCGAGCAGCACAGCCGCATCGACTACACCTTGTTCGAGGGCCGGCAGGTCACCGGCCGGGTGAAGAAGGTTTTCCTGCGCGGACAGTGCATCGTGGACGGCCAGAACTGGCTCGGCCGCGAGGGGATGGGGCAGTATCTGAGGCGGGGCGAGGCGGGCAGAGTCTAGCGAGCCGGGCGGCACATTCGCGTGGCCGCACCACTGCATACCGTCCGCTGTCACCCGCTGACCGCGCAGGCCTTCGCCCGGTACGGCGATGTGCTGGCGCCGCCGCGGGAGATGCGCCAGATCGACTTCGCGGGTCAGTTGCGCAACGCCCGCGCGGGGGCGCGAGCGAACCTGGCGGTCAGCCGTATCGAGCCGGTGACGCTGCCCTACGCGGCGCCGGTCCTCGAGCGGCACGAGCACTCTTCGCAGCTGTTCGTGCCGATCGCTGGTGCGCGCTGCTGCTCGTGTGCCTGCCGGCCGGCGACGGTCCGCCCGGGCTGGACACCATCGGGGCGTTCCTGGGCGATGGCGGCGCGGGGATCAATTACCACCTGGGGGTGTGGCACCATCCGATGCGCGTCATCGACGGCCCGGGCGAGTTCGTCATGCTGCGCTGGGACGACGGCTCCGACGTGGACACGACCTGGTATCGGCTGCAGCGGCCGCTGCCGGTCCTGCTGGAGTGATCCATCTGCGCCGATCAGTTCCGCGTGCCGAACATGCGATCCCCGGCGTCCCCCAGGCCGGGCACGATGTAGTCGTGCTTATCGAGTCGGTCGTCGAGCGCTGCGACGAACATCGGCACGTCGGGATGGCGCTCCTGGTAGACCTGCACGCCCTCGGGCGCGGCCACCAGCGCGAGGAACAGGATGTCCTGCGCTGGGACCCCGCGTTCCTTCAGCACGCTGACCGCATGGGCGGAGGAATAGCCGGTCCCGATCATTGGATCGCACACGATGAAGTGACGGCCCTCCAGCTCGGGCAGGCGCACCACGTACTCGACCGGCCGGTGCGTCTCGTCGCGATACAGACCGATGTGCCCCACGCGCGCGGACGGGATCAGCTCCAGCAACCCCTCGGCCATGACGATGCCGGCGCGCAGCACGGGCACGATTGCGAGCTTCCTGCCGGCGATCACCGGGGCCTCCATCGTGGTGAGCGGGGTCTCGATCGTGCGCGTGGTGAGCGGGAGGTTGCGGGTCACCTCGTAGCCCATCAGCAGCGTGATCTCCCGCAGCAGCTGCCGGAACGTGCGGGTGGAGGTGGTCTTGTCACGCATGTGCGTGAGCTTGTGCTGGATCAGCGGGTGGTCGAGGATGAACAGATTAGGAAAGGGGGCGTGCTGCTTCATGGTGGTCAACCGGGGGCAGGTTCTCGTGGGAATCCCGGACGTCTAGGCGTCGCGTAGCTTCCGGGCGATTTCGGCGGCCTCGGTCGGAAGTACCGGTAGTTGGCATGGTGCTCTGCATTTCGAGGCGTCGCTACATCAATTAGGGTACGGGGCGGTTGGATCTCGTGCAACTGAACCTCGAGCGCGAGCCCGAGGTACTGCCGGCCGAGACTGGCGACGAGTCGGTCAGCCCGCCTTCGCGATCGCGAACGCGAGCAACGCCCAGCTTGCGATGAGAGCCGTCCCGCCGATAGGTGTGATCGCTCCAAGCCAGCGCGCGCCGGTGATCGCCAGCAGGTAAAGGCTGCCCGAGAAGATCACCATCCCCGCCAGCATCAGCCACCCCGCCCATTTCAATGGCGCCGATGTCGGCAGGTATAGGGAGACGATCCCGATCGCGAGCAGACCGAGGGCGTGCCAGAAGTGGTACTGCACCGCGGTCTGATAGATCGCGACGAGGTCGGCCGTCAGCTTTCCGCGCAGCGCGTGCGCACCGAAGGCGCCCAGCAGCACGGCGAGCAGGCAGGCGAGGGCGCCGAGGAACAGGAACAGCCGGGCCAACGCTGGCATGGTCATGACGAGTGTCGATATGCAGCAGCCGATACCCTACCAGCTTCTCATCGCCTTTCTCGAGTCGCTGTAGCCGGCCACCGTAAGGAGTGACCTGGTCTGCCAGGGCAGCCTGATTTGCTAGGGAACCAGCAAGACACCCCGGTTCCCCGCTCGGAGAACCGTAGGGTAACGGTGCAACGCGAGGCCGCCCCCTGCCCTAGCCCTCTCCCGCAAGGAGAGGGGACTCTCGCTCAAGCCGCGAACAGTTCCCTCACCGGCATGCTCCAGCCGGGCACTACGTCCCCGGCTTTGAGCGTGTCGTCCTCGTTGAGGATGTGCACCGTGCAGGGCGAGCGGAAGGTCGTGACCGTGCGCTGCTGAGGGCTGATCACGATCACCAGGCGCGTGCCAGCCGCAAGCCAGTCGAGCACCTTCTCTTCGACGTCGGCGAAAGTGTCGCTCTGTGCGATGACTTCTACCGCCAGATCCGGAGCGCCCGGCCAGAAGCCGTTGATGTCGCCGACCGCCAGGACGCGTTCGCGCTGCACGAAGGCGACGTCGGGGCCGCGCACATGGTCGGGATTGGACGCGAGCTGAAAACCGGTCGAGGCGGGAAAGACTTCGCCGAGATTGTGCGCCGAGACGTGCTCGAACAAGGATAGCGTGATCCGGGCGGCGATGCGGCCTTGCAGATGCGTCAGAGGGGAGGACTTCTTGAGTCGGCCGCGGACCAGCTCATAGCGATGGCCGTCATCGGGCATTCCCAGCAGTCCCTGGGCGCTGGTGCAGGTCTCTGTGGTCTCCATGGCCTCTTCCGCGAGCGGCACTGTAGTGACGGGGACTATACCCCCATCGCCTCATTTGCAATAGTGACAGGGTGGAGACAGTTGACGTTCCTTTGACTGGTCCGACGCCCGGTCGCCTTACACCGACACGACCAGCTCGCGCCGGCATCCCCGGCACTCGAGCTCGACCTCCGCGCCAACGATCGGCGGGCGCGCGTGGTGCACCCGGATGCCGCGGGCGGCCGCGCCCTGCAGGCCCGGCACGACCACCGAGTCCATCAGCCCGGGGATGTCGTTGACCACGCACAGGTCGATATGGGTGGCCGCGCTCCAGGTGAGCTCGAGCATGGCCAGGCGCTCGGTGATCACCTCCACGCAGTGCTGGAGCCGCGCTTTCATGCCCGTGGGGGAAACGTCGCCTTCCGCGACGATCTTGCCGCGCGCATCGATGTCCGCGGTACCCGACACGCAGAACGTGGTGCCTTTGTGGTCAGACGGCACGCAGAACGAAAAGGCGTGCACGGAGGGCTCGGTCGGTGCGTCTCGCGCCGGGACGACGTTGGTGCGGCATACCGCGCTGTAGCGCCCGAGGAGCAGGTTCCACTTCTCGAGCTGCGCCGCATAGGGCTGATTGAAGGCGCGGAACTCGTCGAAGGTGAGCTGCTGGGGGATGCGCAGCTCCATGCCGCAGAGCGCCTGGACGGGACGGCCCAGGCCTTTGAGATACCCCTCGATGAAGCCCCACGCGTCCTTCAGAGGTACCCAGGGGTGCAGGAGCGCGTGCACGACCTCGTGGCCTTCGAGCGGCGTCACACCGCCGCAGAAGACGCCGCCCGCAGGGAGCACACGGTAGCCGCCGGCGCTGTTCTCGAGCAGCGCCGGAGGATTGATGCGCGCCGCCATGGCACGCGGCGCCAGTAGCTGCGTCGCCGGGAGTGCAGCCGCAGCCGCCAGAAACCGGCGGCGCGAGATCAGGTGGGCAGGTTCGACGGAGCCAGGCACGGGGATCTCCTCTGGTGTCGTGTCGGTTGTAACACTGGGCGGCAGCTTGTCAGCGTTAGAATTATAGGCGGAACCGGCAGAACTCTTCCCCGTAACGAAAGACTCGTTCGATGCGTGCCCGTCACATCCTGTTGTCGATTTTGTTGCTCGCGTTCCTGGCGTCCTGCAGTGCGGTGCGCGTCTCGTACGACAACGCCGACTGGGTGCTCACCCGCATGGCCGGCAGCTACGTGGACATGGACCGCCGCCAGGCCCAGGCGCTCAAGGTGCGGCTCGGCGAGCTGCATGCCTGGCATCGCAGCGCGGAGCTGCCGCGGTACGCCGAGATGCTGGAGACCGCTGCGGCCCGCCTCGAGAGGGGGATGTCGCAGGACGACGTGGTGTGGGCGGTCGGGGCCGTTCGTGCGCGCTACAAGGTGCTGGGCCGTGAAGCCGCCGAGAACCTCGCGCCGCTGCTGATGACGCTGACCGACGGCCAGGTCGATCGGCTGGAGCAGCGTTTCGCCGACGACAACCGCAAGTTCTATGCAGCCAAGCTCCCCAAGGATCCCGAGGAGGCGGTCCGGGCCCGCGCCGACTGGATCTGCGACCGGCTGGGCGACTGGACCGGCGAGCTGACGCCGGCGCAGCGACAGCGCGTCGAGGACCTGGCGCGTGCCTTCCCGCAGATCCCGGCGTTGCGGCTGGAGGACCGCAAGCGGCGTCAGGCCCAGTTGCTGACTGCGCTTCGCGCGCGCGCCGAGGATCCGCAGACCCAGGCGCAGCTCGTCACGCTGTTGGCCGACCCGGATGCCGGACGTAGCGAGCGCTACCGGCTGACGCTGGTTGCCTGGGAAGCCCGCTTCATCGATGTCATGGTGGAGCTCGAGCGCGGTCTCACTCCGCGCCAGCGCGCGATGGCTGTGGAGCGTCTGCGGCGCTACGCGGAAGAGTTTCGCAGCATGGCGGGGCAGCGCGTAGCCTTCGCGGGCGCAGGGGGCTAGCAGGCTGTTGAAAAACCTGCTTCGCGGCGCGCCTCCGGCTTTATCGGTGGCGCACCCGCGCAGCAACTGCTTGATTGAGCGTGACCAGACATTGGTTAGGCGGCCGGGTCAGGGTGTGATAGTGGCTTTTTCAACACCCTGCTAGGTGCTGGCTTCCTGTTTCTTCGCGGCAAAGCCCAGATAGGTTTCGATCACCCGCGGATCCTCTGCGAGCTTCGTCGCTGGGCCTTCCAGCGCCAGCGCGCCCGTCTCCAGCACGTAGGCATAGTCGGCGAGCTGCAGGGCGGCGCGCGCATTCTGCTCGACCAGCAGAATGGACACGCCGGCGGTCTTGAGCTCGCGGATGATGTGGAAGATCTCCTGCACAATGAGCGGCGCCAGCCCGAGGCTGGGTTCGTCGAGCATGAGTAGCCGGGGCTTGGACATCAGGGCCCGGCCGAGGGCGAGCATCTGGCGCTCACCGCCGGACAGAGTGGCCGCGAGCTGGCGCTGCCGGTCCTTCAGCCGCGGGAAGCGCTGGTAGACCGCAGCCAGCTCTGTCTCGAAGCGGCACTCGCGGCGGCGGTGAAAGGCGCCCAGCAACAGGTTGTCGGTCACGCTCATGCTGCCGAACAGCTCGCGGCGCTCCGGCACCAGGGCGAGTCCGCGGGCGACGCGCGCTTCCGGCTCCATGCCGTCGAGCCTGTCGCCGGCATAGAGCACGTCCCCTCGGCACGGCAGCAGGCCGACCAGCGCGTTCAGCAGAGTCGTCTTCCCCGCACCGTTGGCGCCGATGACCGTGACGATGGTGCCTTGCTCCACGCGCAGGCTGACGCCCTGCACGGCCTCGACCTTGCCGTAGGACACGTGGAGGTTGCTGGCTTCGAGCAGGAGGGGCACGGGGATCGCGGGCGGAATCGTAGGGCCGGTCAGCGCAGCGTAACCCGCCGGATACCTAGCCCGGATAGTTCACCAGACCACCCCCGGTTAGCTCCGAGATCCGCGGCAGCAGCCAGTCGTGGGCTCATTCACGTAGCGTGCAGTTTGGAGGTCGGGGTTACGCGGATTCTGGCGGGTCCTGGGCGGCCATATCGGACATGCCCGTCTTGCCAATAGAGTGATCTATTGGCTGCGCCGGTCGAGCCCGATCTGTCTCGCCCAGTCCTCCGCCATAATGCCGCGTCCTGATGAAGTATCCGGGCTAGCGCAAAGCATGCGGCGCAATAGGCTGCGCTGTTGCACCCTGGAGGAGCCGTTGCATTTCCTCCGCGTGCTCTGCGGTGAACAGCGTTTCTCCAGGGGATCATGCGACCCCACCCAGATAGGCTTCGAGCACCTGCGGGTTGCGCTGGATCTCTTCGGGCAGGCCTTCGGCCAGCTTGACGCCGAAGTCCAGCACGACCAGCCGGTCGGTGAGCCCCATGACGAAGTCCATATCGTGCTCGACCAGCAGGATGGTCATGCCTTCGCTCCGCAGCTTCGCGAGCAGCGCGGCCAGGTCCTGCTTCTCCTTGTAGCGCAGTCCGGCGGCGGGCTCATCGAGGAGCAGCAGCACGGGATCGGCTGCCAGCGCACGCGCGACCTCCACGACCCGTTGCTTGCCCAGCGGCAGGCTGCCGGCGGGCAGCAGCATCTCTGGCCCAAGCCCGACACGCTCGATCTGGCGTGCGGCCTCCGCAACCAGCCTGCGCTCCTGCGCCCGCTCAAGGTGGAAGAGACAGCGCAGGAAGCCGGCATCGCTGCGCAGGTGCGCGCCAATCGCTACGTTGTCCAGCACGCTCATCGCCGGCAGCAGCTTCACGTGCTGGAACGTGCGGCTCACGCCGAGCCGCGCGACACGCTGCGGTGGCAGTCCCGCGAGCCGCTGCCCGCGGAAGCGAACGTCGCCTGCGGTGAGGTCGAGCAGGCCGGTGATCAGATTGAACGTCGTGCTCTTTCCGGCACCGTTGGGCCCGATGAGGCCGACGATCTCGCCGCTGCGCACCTCGAAGCTCACGTCGTTGACCGCCACCAGCCCGCCGAAGGCTTTCCGCACCGCAGAAACCTCCAGCAGCGGGCCGGCGACCGGTGCACGCAGGTGCGTCGGCGGTGGCGGTGCCGTGGGGGTGACAGGGGGGCGGGTCCAGTGCTGCACGCGCGGGGCGACCCACGCCCATATCCCATCGCGCGCCCGATGCAACACGAGCACCATTGCAATCCCGAACAGCACGATCTCGTACTGCGCGCTCGCGCCGAGCAGATCGGGGAGCAAGATCTGCAGCAACTGCTTGGCTACGGTGATCAGGGCCGCACCGAGCAGGGCGCCCCAGACGTAACCGGCGCCGCCCACCACGGCCATGAACAGATACTCCATCCCCACATGCAGGCCGAAGGGCGTGGGGTTCACGAAGCGTTGCATGTGCGCGTACAGCCAGCCGGACAGCGCAGCGACGATAGCGGCAAAGACGAACACCTGCACCTTCAGGAGCCGGGTATTCACGCCGAAGCTCTCGGCCATCACCACGCCGCCCCGAAGTGCGCGGATGGCGCGCCCCATGCGCGAGGCGAGCAGGAACTGAATCAGAACCAGTGCGGCGAACACGCAAACCCAGATCAGGTAGTAATAGGCTCGCGTGTCCTTCAGTTCGAAGCCGAGCAGACTGAGCGTGGGGATGCCGGACAGCCCCGTGAATCCGCCGAGGAACTCCAGGTTTCCGAACAGGTAGTACAGAGCGATGCCCCAGGCAATGGTGGATAGCGGCAGGTAGTGGCCGGACAGGCGCGTGGTTACCAGGCCGAGCACCAGTGCGAACACACCGGTGACGGCAAAGCCCGCGAGCAGCCCTAGCCACGGCGAGAGCCCGTGAGCAGTGGAGAGCCACGCAGTTGCATAGGCGCCCAGCCCGACGAAGGCGGCCTGGCCGAACGAAACCTGCCCTGCGATCCCGGTCAACAGGCAGATACCCAGCACCACCAGGCTGTAGAGGCCGATATAGCTCCCCAGCGTGATCCAGTACTCGGGGGCGAGCACCGGCGCAACGGCGAGCAGCGCGAGCAGGATGCCGACTGCCACGCGTGACCTCACTCCTCCTCCTCGTCGTGATGGGTGCGCAGCGACAGCCAGAGTAGCACCGGGATGATCAGCGTGAAGACGATCACCTCCTTGTAGGCGCTGGCGTAGAAGGAGGCAAAGGACTCGAGCAGCCCAACGAACAGGGCTCCGGCGACGGCGATCGGATAGCTGGCGAGCGCGCCGATGATCGCCCCGACGAAGCCCTTCAGGCCCACCAGGAAACCGGTGTCGTAATAGATCGTGGTGAGCGGGCCGATCAGCACGCCGGAGGCCACACCGATCAGCGCGGCGAGGAAGAAGCATGTCTTGCCCGCAAACGCTGTGCGGATACCGGAGAGCTTGGCGCCAGCACGGTTGACCGCGGTGGCGCGCAGGGCCTTGCCGAACAGCGTCCGCCCGAAGAAGACGTACAACGCACCGGCCAGCAGCACGCTGCCGCCATACACCCACAGGCTCTGGCCCGGCAGCGGCAGGAAACCGATCTCGAGCGTGGCCTCGCTGAAGGCAGGCGTGCGAGAGCCCTCGGCGCCGAACAGGACCAGGCCGATTCCCGACAGCGCCAGGTGCACGGCGAAGGACACGATCAGCAGTACCAGCACCGGTGCTTCGGCGATCGGCTGATAGACGATTCGATACAGCAGCGGCCCCAGCGGTACTACCAGCAGGAACGTTAGTGCGATGCGGGCCGGCAGCGGTAGCTCGAGCGGTGCAAGCCAGACGGCGAGCCCGGTGATGGCCGCCGGCAATGCCAAGTTCCACAGGGCCGCAGGCAGCAGGGCCCTTGGTCGCCGCCGAATGACCGCAACTGCGGCGTCGATGAGGAATGCGACTGCGCCGAAGACCAGCAACAACCAGATCGTCCCTGGTACCGTTTCGGTCTGCAGCGTTGCCAGCGTGAGCGCGCCGAAGGCCAGAAACTCGCCCTGTGGGATGAAGACGACGCGCGTCACGCTGAACACCAGCACCAGCGCGAGCGCCATCAGCGCGTAGATGGCGCCGTTCGTGAGCCCGTCCTGGGCGAGGAGGGTGGCGATCTGGAAGTCCACGTATGAGGCGGGAGGGTCGAGGCGCGAGGCACGAGGGTCGAGGCGCAAGGCCAAGTCGCAAGGCTCGAGCCTCGAGCCTTGCCGCCCGACGTCAGTCGGGCGGGGTGTACCGCTGTACCTCCTGATCGATGGCGCCGAAGATCGAGTTGCCGTCGGCGTCCCGCATCTCGATGCGCACGCGATCGCCGAAGCGCAGGAAAGGTGTGACGGGCTTGCCGGTCTCGATCGTCTCCAGCATGCGCTTCTCGGCGATGCAGGCGGAGCCGCGGCTGCGATCGACGTTGGAGATGGTGCCGGAGCCGATGATCGTGCCGGCGGCCAGAGGGCGCGTCTTCGCCGCATGAGCGATGAGCCGCGGGAAATCGAAGGTCATGTCCTCGCCCGCGTCGGGTTCTCCGAACTGGCTGCCGTTGATGTAGACCATCACAGGCAGGTTGAGCTTCCTCCCGTCCCACGCATCTCCCAGCTCGTCGGGAGTCACGGCCACCGGGGAGAAGGCGCTCGAGGGTTTGCTCTGGAAGAACCCGAAGCCCTTGCCCAGCTCGTTGGGGATGAGATTGCGCAGGCTCACATCGTTGACCAGCATGACCAGGCGTATGCGCGCAGCGGCAGCGTCGGGCTGAGCCCCCATCGGCACATCGTCGGTGATCACCGCAACCTCGGCTTCGAGGTCGATGCCCCAGTCCTCGCTCTGCGCCGGGATCGGGTCGCAGGGGCCCAGGAAGCTGTCCGACCCACCCTGGTACATGAGCGGATCGGTCCAGAAGGAAGGCGGCATCTCGGCACCGCGCGCCTTGCGCACTAGCTCCACGTGGTTGACGTAGGCCGAACCGTCGGCCCACTGGTAAGCCCGCGGCAACGGCGACGCGCAGCGGTTGGGGTCGAAGTCGAAGGCGTCGGCGGCGCGCTCGGCGTTGAGCGCGGCCGACAGCTGCGCGAGCTTCGGCGCCTTGGTGTGCCAGTCGTCCAGCACCGCCTGCAGGCTCGGCGCCACCTCCGATGCAGCGACGGCGCGCTTGAGATCCCGGCTGACGATGATGAGCCTGCCGTCGCGTCCGCCGGTCTTCAGCGTGGCGAGTTTCACTTGGCTTGCCTCCCGTGTGTCGTCTTGCTACTGCGGTCAAGCTGCATGCTGTTGCGCCGTCGCGGTCTCGGTCACCCCGCGCAGGAAGATCTCCGACACGACCTGCGCCATGTCCTCGTAGGTCAGCGGCCCCTCGGATCGCAGCCAGGTGAAGGTCCAGTTGATCATGCCGAACAGGATCATCGCCAACGGCACCCGCAAGGCCCTCCTGCGGAAGCGCGGCCGAAGCGCTGCGATGGCCTGCGCGAAGGCGTCCACCACCTCGCGCTCCTTTCCCGTCACCTGCGCGCGCTGCAAGTCTGCCAGGAACTTGACGTCCTGTACCAGCACCATGTGCTGTGCCTGGGAGTGCTGGTACTCCTGCATGAAGCGCGCGATCAGCGCACGCAGGTTCTCCTCTGCCGGCAGCTTGCGGGCGCGCACCTCCGCGACGATTGCCAGCAACCGGTCCATGTAGCTGTCGGCGATGTCGAGCAGGATGTGCTGCTTGTCGCGGTAGTAATGGTATAGCAGCGGCTTGGAGACCCCGCATGCCTGGGCCAACTCGGCCATGGACGCGCCCTCGAAGCCGCGCTCGGCGAACAGCCGCGCTGCCGCCCGCAGGATGCTGGCGCGTTGCTGGTCGAACGTAGGTGCTCTGGTTCTGGCCATGGCTACTGCAACAGCTCAACGCAAAGACGCAAAGGACGCAAAGAGAAGCGAGAGCACGCCAGGCTCTCGGCTGGCTTTCTTGGGGCGTCGCGTGCACGCCGAGACCGCGGCGAGGAGTCGGTCGTCGTGCCACGTTGTCCTTGCATCGCTTTCCTTTGCGGCCTTTGCGCTCTTTGCGCCTTTGCGTTGAGATGTAAGGGGTATTCAGCGCTCGTCGTAACTGAGCACGACCCGGTCGGTGAGCGGATGCGCTTGGCAGGTCAGCACGAAGCCGGCATCGAGGTCGCGCTGCTCCAGGCTGTAGTTCTTGTCCATGCGGACCTTGCCCTCGAGCACCTTCGCGCGGCAGGTGCAGCACATGCCGCCCTTGCATGAGTAGGGCAGGTCCAGACCCTCGCGCAGGGCAGCGTCGAGCAGCGATGGATCGTCCCGATGGAACTCCACCTCACGCCGGCCGCCGTCGAGGATCACGGTGACGCGGGCTTGTGCGGCATCGCCCGGTTCCACGTGATGCGCAGGCCCGGTACCAGGCACTCCAAAGCGCTCCAAGTGGATGTGCCCCGGGGGCATGCCCAGCTCGCGCAGGGCGGCCTCGACCTCGTCGAGCATGGCACCGGGCCCGCAGACGAACGCCTCGTCCATGGTGTCCACGGGCAGCAGGGTGTCGGCGAACGCCTTCACCTTCGCGGCGTCGAGGCGGCCGTTGAACAGCTCGACGTCCTGGTGCTCGCGGCTGAACAGGTTGTAGAGGATGAGGCGGCCGAGGTAGCGGTCCTTGAGGTCCTCCAGCCCCTCCTGGAACATGGTCGTCGCCAGGCGCCGGTTGCCGTACAGCAGCGTGAAGCGGCTGCGCGGCTCGCGCTTGAGCGTGGTCTTGATGAGCGAGAGCACCGGCGTGATGCCGCTGCCGGCGGCGAAGGCGACGTAGTGCTTGGCGTTGGCCGGGTTCAGCGCGGTGTGGAAGCGCCCCTCTGGAGTGAGCACGTCGACGGCGTCGCCGGCCTTCAGACTGGCGTTGGCGTAAGTCGAGAACACACCGCCGGGGACTTTCTTGATCGCCACGCGCAGCTCGGCGTCGTCGACCCCTGCGCAGATCGAGTAAGAGCGGCGCAGCTCCTGTCCATCCAGATGCGTGCGCAGCGTGATGTGCTGGCCCTGGACGAAGGCGTACTCGGGAGCGAGCTCCTTGGGAACCGCGAAGCGAAGGCTCACAGCCTCCGGGGTTTCGCGACGGACTTCGGCGATGCGCAGGGTATGGAACTTTGGCGTCATTTACTGCTTACTCAAGCCCAGGAAGCGCGCTCACCACGAAGGACACGAAGGACACGAAGAAAAACAAGCGGAGGGGCACTACGCTGAGCGGGAGTCGGTTGACGTGGCTTCCACGCGGTGGCTTGCATTACCACACTTGCCAACCCGTCAAGGAGGAACCTGAGCTTCCCTGGGCCTTCCTTCGTGTTCCTTCGTGTCCTTCGTGGTTCACGCGGTTCGCAGTCGAGCTAAATGGGTTTGAAGTACTCGAAGGGCTCGCGGCAGTCGAGGCAGCGATAAGTGGCCTTGCACGCGGTGGAGCCGAACTCCGACAGCCGCTCGGTCTGCTGCGAGCCGCAGCGCGGGCAGGCGAGACGGGGGACGAAGTGCAGCGGGCGTGGTCCCGCCGGTGCGACGCCGCTCGGGGGCACGATGCCGTAGGCCCGCAGCCTCTCGGCGGCCTCCGGGGCGATCCAGTCCGTGGTCCAGGGAGGCGAAAGGCGCGTCTCGATATCAACGTGCTCAACCCCTGCCTGCAGCAAGGCGTCGCGGATGGACGTCGCGATCACTTCGGTTGCGGGACAGCCCGAGTAGGTCGGCGTGACCACGACCGTGACGGCGTTTGCGTCGGCGCGGATTTCGCGCACGATGCCGAGCTCGCACACCGAGATCACCGGGATCTCCGGGTCGGGCACAGCGCGCAGCGCATCCCATGCCTGGGCTTCCGTTACCACTGGTGCCTCACCACTGTAGGCCAGGATAGGTGCGCTGCATGTACTGCATCTCGGCCAAGAGATGTCCCATGTGCTCGCTGTGCATGCCGCCCTTGCCGCGGGAACGGAAAGGCGTGGGTTCGGGGATACGCAGCGTGGCCTCTCCCAGGACGGGGCGCACCGTGTCCTCCCATGGACCTTGGAGTGAGCCGGCCGGAACGCCGAACCCGTCGGCGGCAGCAGCCTCGTCCAGCGCATCCGCCGCGAAGAACTCGCCGGTGTAGGGCCACAGTAAATCGAGCGCAGCCTGCATGCGCGCATGGGACTCCTCGGTGCCGTCGCCCAGGCGTACGGTCCAGTCCACCGCGTGGCGCAGGTGGTAGCGGCTCTCCTTGATGCTCTTCCCGGCGATCGCCGCCAGCTCGCTGTCGCGGGACCGCTGCAGCGCTTCCCATAGGTGCAGCTGGTAGGCACCGAAAAGCAGATTGCGCGTCACGGTCCTGCCGAAGTCGCCGTTGGGCAGCTCCACCAGCGTGAAGTTGCGATACTCGGACTCCGCACGCAGGAAGGCGAGCTGGTCTTCGCCGCGTCCTTTGCCTTCCAGCTTGCCGGCATGGGCGAGCAGCAACCGCGCCTGGCCGATCAGATCGAGCGCGACGTTGGTGAGCGCGAGATCCTCCTCCAGCACCGGACCGTGCCCGCACCACTCCGACAGGCGCTGGCCGAGGATCAGAGGGTTGTCGGCGAGGCAAAGTACGTAGTCGAATCGAGTGGTTGACATCTAGATTGCTCAGAAGAACGCCGCCTGGCCCCTCACATGTGATCCACTTCATCCGGCAGCTTGTAGAAGGTCGGATGCCGATAGATCTTGTCTTCCGCCGGATCGAACATCTCCGGCTTGGCGTCCGGGTCGGAAGCGTGGATATGATCTGCGCGCACCACCCAGATGCTCACCCCTTCCAGCCTGCGCGTGTAGATGTCGCGGGCGTTCTGCAGCGCCAACTTCGCGTCGGGCGCGTGCAGGCTGCCGCAGTGCTTGTGATCCAGGCCGTTCTTGCTGCGGATGAAGACTTCCCACAGCGGCCATTCCTTTCTATCCATTGGTTCCCTTTCTAATGCTGCTAACCATCACCGCAAAGACGCAAAGGCGCAAAGGAGTCGCAAAGAAGGCAACCAGTTAGGCGTACCTCATGCATCCAGTCAGGGGATTGCGCATGCCCTTTGGCCACCCTGGTGATCGGAGTCATCCTTGGCGTTTCCTTTGCGTCTTCGCGCCTTTGCGGTTCAGTAGTAGTTCAAGCAGCGCGAAGCCGCTGCTCCTGCTTGCGCGCGTAAGCGAGCGCCGCCTCGCGCACCCAGGCCCCGTTCTCGTGCGCATTCACGCGTTCTGCGAGCCGCTCCCGATTGCACGGGCCATGGCCGTTCACCACGGCCCAGAACTCGTCCCAGTCGATCTCGCCGAAGTCCCAGTGACCGCGCGCTTCGTTCCACCTCAGATGCGGGTCCGGCAGGGTGACGCCCAGCACCTGGGCCTGGGGTGCGGTGGCGTCCACGAACTTCTGGCGCAGGTCGTCGTTGGAGATGCGCTTGATGCCCCACTGGCTGCTCTGCGCGCTGTGCTGGGAATCCTTGTCGTGCGGGCCGAACATCATCAGCGACGGCCACCACCAGCGGTTCACCGCGTCCTGCACCAGGTCGCGCTGCGCCTGGCTGCCGCGCATCATAATCAACAGCAGATCGAAGCCCTGACGCTGGTGGAAGCTCTCTTCCTTGCAGATGCGGATCATTGCCCTGGCGTAGGGGCCATAGGAGCAGCGCGTGAGGGGAATCTGGTTCATGATCGCCGCGCCGTCCACCAGCCAGCCGATGACGCCGATGTCGGCCCAGTTGAGCGTGGGGTAGTTGAAAATCGACGAATACTTCGCCTTGCCGGTGTGCAGGGCATCGATCAGCGCGTCGCGCGACACGCCGAGGGTCTCGGCGGCGGCGTACAGATACAGGCCGTGCCCGCCTTCGTCCTGCACCTTGGCCAGCAGGATGGCTTTGCGCTTGAGGGTGGGCGCGCGGGTGATCCAGTTGCCTTCCGGCAGCATGCCCACGATCTCCGAGTGCGCATGCTGCGAGATCTGCCGGACCAGCGTCTTGCGGTAGCCCTCGGGCATCCAGTCCTTGGGCTCGATGAACTCGCCGCGCGCGAGCTTGGCGTCGAACTCGGCCTGGTAGTCGGCGTTTTCGACCGCTTTCGGGCCGGGCTTGTGCTCGTCGGGCTGCTGGTCGGGCAGGTCTATCGCTTGTGTGTACACGTTCTACTACCCCTCAAGAATTTGAACCACGGAGGCACAGAGGAATGAACCCAGAGGGCTCGTAAGGGCTTATCCCACCGAGAGCACAGTGGCGGTTCGAACGGGAGGCCGATGTGCTGTTCCGCTCTTGAGCTTCATACCTCTGTGCCTCTGTGTCTCTGTGGTTCAACGGTTCAGGCCTTAGGCCGGCGATCCACGACGCGCTTCGCCTTCCCCACCGTCACCCGCTCGATCTCGTACGGCGCCACCACCTCGATGCGGCTGGACACGCCGATATAGCTCTTGATGTGATGCTGCAGCTCGCCCGCTACCGTGTCGCGGTCGGCGTAGCGCATGTCCTGGCTCAGCTCGACGCGGACCGTCAGGGTGTCGAGGTGGCCTTGTTTGTCGACGAACAGCAGATAATGCGGCGCGAGGGCGGGAGTCTTGCAGATCAGCTCCTCGATCTGCGACGGGAACACGTTGACGCCGCGGATGATCAGCATGTCGTCCGAGCGGCCGGTGATCTTGTCGATGCGGCGCATCGAGCGGGCGGTCGGTGGCAGCAGGCTGGTCAGATCGCGCGTGCGGTAGCGGATCACCGGGAGCGCCTCTTTCGTCAGGGACGTGAACACCAGCTCCCCAGGAGAACCGTCGGGGAGAACCTTGCCGGTCTCAGGGTCGATGATCTCGGGATAGAAGTGGTCTTCCCACACGACCGGCCCATCCTTGCTCTCGATGCACTCGTTGGCCACACCTGGGCCCATGACCTCCGATAGGCCGTAGATGTCGACCGCGTCGAGGCCGGCGCGTTGCTCGATGGCGGTTCGCATCGCCGGCGTCCATGGCTCTGCGCCGAAGATCCCGACCTGGAGCGAGCATCGGACGGGGTCCATCCCTTGCCTCTCCATCTCGTCGATGAGCGCGAGCATGTAGGAGGGCGTCACCATGATGATGTCGGGCTGGAAGTCGCGGATGAGCTGGACCTGCTTCTCGGTCTGTCCACCGGACATCGGCACCACGGTGCAGCCCAGCCGCTCCGCCCCGTAGTGCGCACCCAGTCCACCGGTGAACAGGCCATAGCCGTATGCCACGTGCACAATGTCGCCCGCCCGCCCGCCGGAGGCACGGATGGAGCGCGCCACCAGATCCGCCCAGGTGTCCACGTCCTTCTGCGTATAGCCGACTACGGTCGGCTTGCCGGTCGTCCCGCTCGACGCATGGATGCGCACCACTTTCTCGCGCGGCACGGCGAACATGCCGAACGGGTAGTTGTCGCGCAGGTCCTGCTTGCTGGTGAAGGGAAACTTGGCGAGGTCATCGAGCGCCTGCAGGTCGTCCGGATGCACGCCGTGCGCTTCGAACTTCCAGCGGTAGTGCGCCACGTTGTCGTAGGCGTACCGCACGCTCCACTTCATCCGCTGCAGCTGCAGCGCACGCAGCTCGTCGAGGCTGGCCCGCTCGATGGGCTCGAGATCGGTGGGGGAGGGTCTGCGGACGGGCATCGCGGGAGACCTCAACAAACCTCAGCGCAAAGGCGCAAAGAACGCAAAGAGCGCAAAGGAAAACACTATGGGCGTTCGCTCTTGACTCCAGACTTCAAGTCCGGGCAGCCGGTGCGCGCTCGCGTCCATCCTCTTCCGAGCAGTCACAGTGGCACGACCTGCTTGTCCTTCACGCGATGCGAGCGGCCGCGCAGCAGCGCGATGGTTTCGCCGCGCTGGTTGGTGACCTTCACGTCGTACACGCCGGTGCGCCCAGACAGCGTGACCTCCCTGGCCTCTGCAGTCAGCAACTCACCCTCGCGGGCAGGGGTGACGAAGTCGACCACGATCCCTGCTGCCAGCGTGAGCTCGTTGTAGCTGTTGCAGGCGAAAGCGAACGCAGAGTCCGCCAACAACGTGATATAGCCGCCGTGGCAGATCTTGAAGCCGTTGAGCATCTCTGGGCGCACCGTCATGGTCATGCGTGCGTAACCCGGGCCCATGGCTTCGATCTGCATGCCGAGGCCGCGCGAGGCGGCGTCCTCCGCGAGCATGCCGGCGCCCACACCCTCGGCGACCGCTTGCGGATCGAGCACAGGCCTGTCCATTCCATCACTCCCCTTTGAATACCGGCGCGCGCTTGTCCATGAATGCGCTCACCCCTTCGCGGTAATCCGCGGTGTGGCCGAGCTCGCGCTGCAGGTCGCGCTCCAGGTCGAGCTGGGCGTCCAGCGCATGCTTCTCCGCAGCGTAGATGGCCTGCTTGGTGCGCGCGTATCCGAGCGTCGGCCCGGTGGCCAGCTGCTCCGCCATCGTGCGGGCAGTGGGCATCAGCTCGTAGTCGTCCACGCACTTCGAGATCAAGCCCCACGCTTCGGCCTGCTCGGCAGAAAGCTTGTCGCCGAACAGCGCAAGCCCAAGCGCTCGCGGCGCACCGAGCGCGCGGGTCAGGAAGTAGGTGCCCCCCGCGTCGGGCACCAGTCCAAGTCTGCAGAATGCCTGGATGAAGCTGGCCGAACGCGCCGCGATCACGATGTCGCAGGCCAGTGCGAGGCTCGCACCGGCACCCGCTGCCACACCGTTCACCGCGCAGACGATGGGAAGCGGCAGTGCTCGCAGCGCCCGGATCAGCGGGTTGTAATTGGTCTCGAGCGAGGCGCCGAGGTCGCGCGGGCCGTCGCCGGGCGCCACCTTGCGGTCGCTCAGGTCCTGTCCCGCGCAGAAGCCGCGCCCGGCACCAGTCAGAATCATTGCGCGAATCGATCGGTCAGCGCGGATGTGCGCGAGCGCTTGCCGGATCTCGCCGTGCATTGCCTCGGTGAAACTGTTCATCCGGTCGGGACGGTTGAGCGTGAGTGTGGCCACCCCCGCGCTCACGTCCAAACTGATGGTGTGGGACGTCTCCGCCATCTGCTCCACTCAGCGGGTGGTCGATGAATCCGGCTTGCATCCCTCGATGAGGGTCACCTGACAAATCCAACTGTCATCGCCGCCCCCGATGAGATCGAGGCGAGGCTGCAGCTGGGATCCAGGAATGCCTTGGAAGCCTGGGTTCCCGCTCTCGCGGGAACGACACGAAAATACCTGTCCAGACGCCGTCGCCCGATTGTTTGACCGACCGGTCGATCAAGGATAAGGGCAAATGGTGCATAAGACAAGATTCGCATTGTCGCTGCCGGCGTCGGCCCCCGTCATCGCTGCAGGCGAGCTCAGTCGCCCTGGGGCGTTCCCCGAGCGAGCACCAGGGCCTCGCGCAGGACATCCATGTCGCCGACGTGATTGGCCAGCAGCAGAATGAGCCGGGCGTTGAGCGCCTGGCTCTCCTCGTCGCTTAAGTCCCGGTGAGCGTCGATCAGTGCCTCGTAGAAGTCGTCGGGCGTCGCGATCCTGGGCTCGGTGATCAGATGCGCGGTCATGCGGACGCCTCTATAGAAGGCTTTGGAGTGCAATGTTCAGCGCGTCGGCCTCCGGCCGCACTCGCTTGACTGTCGATCCCCAGCAAGCTGGGGCCCCTCGCCAGGTAGCTCATGCGGCGGCCTCCGAAGGGCCGGAGGTCGCTTGACTGTCGATCCCCAGCAAGCTGGGGCCCCTCGCCAGGTAGCTCATGCGGCCGCCTCCTGTCTTTCGCGCAGGCATGCGGCGCGCGACACGGCGGTGCGCACGGCGTTCAGGTCGAGATGGCGCCAGCGCGCCGTCAGGTGCTGGTCGGGGCGGAACAGATGCACGCATCCGGGCGTTGCGTCGTAGCGCTGCGCGAAGATTCCCTCGGCGTCCACGAAGACGGGAATGTCCTCGGGCAGGCCGGTGGGCGCGTGGCCGTGCCCAGCGATGACAATCGGTTCGACCGCGACCGGCTCGTTCCTCAGACCTTCGATGACGTCCTCCACGAGCGGTCGCTGCCCGTCGTGGTAGTACACAGCCACAAAACCGCCACCGAGCTGATCCATCAGCCACGTGGCACCGGCTTTTCCGGCGAGCGGTGCGTCGAGCGCTGGCGCGCCGGGTTGCATGCGTCCGCCGAAGCTGTCGTGGTCGAGCGTGTCCAGCGGGGAGTGACGATAGGTGTGCGGCACCGACAGTCGCCCGCTGTTGACCAGCCTGCGGGCAAACGAGTGCTGCTCGGCGAGCTGTAGCGCGGCGTCGCGGAACATGCGGCTGACCTTGCTCTTGGGCGTGATGAAGTCGGTGCTGCGGGTGGAGTTGAGGATGTTCTCGTCGGCTGCCGGGATGCGCTCGGCGTCATAGCTGTCCAGCAGCGCTTCCGCGCCCAGGCCCTTGAGAACCAGCGCCAGCTTCCAGGCCAGATTGTCGCCGTCCTGGATGCCGCTGTTGGCGCCGCGGGCGCCGAAGGGCGAGACCTGGTGTGCCGCATCGCCGACGAAGAAAATGCGCCCATGGCGGAAGCGCTCCATTCTCTGGCAGCGGAAGGTGTAGACGCTGACCCACTCCAGCTCGAAGGGACAGTTCGGTCCTAACATCGCCTGGATGCGCGGGATCACCCGCTCGGGCCGCTTCTCGGCCTCGGGATCGGCATCCCAGCCGAGCTGGAAGTCGATGCGCCAGACGTCGTCGGCCTGCTTGTGCAGCAGCACCGACTGGTTGGGATGGAACGGCGGGTCGAACCAGAACCAGCGCTCGGTCGGAAAGTCCGCCTGCATCTTGACGTCGGCGATCAGGAAGCGGTCGCGGAACACCTGGCCCTTGGCTTCGAGTCCGAGCATCGTCCGGATCGGGCTGCGCGAGCCGTCGGCGGCGATCAGATAGTCGCACTCGAGCACGTACTGGCCGTCCGGGGTGTCGACCGTGATCGCGACGCCATCGGCGCGCGGCGTGACGGTGCTGACGCGATTGCGCCAGCGCAGGTCCACGCGTCCGGTCCGCTGCAGTCGCTCGATGAGGAACTCTTCGAGGTAATACTGCTGCAGATTGATGAAGGCCGGGCGCTTGTGCCCCGACTCGGGGAGCAGATCGAACTGGTAGAGCTGGCGATCGTTGAGGAACACCTTGCCCACGTTCCACACCACGCCTTTGTCCACCGCGCGCTCACCCACTCCCAGGCGGTCGAGGATCTCCAGCGTGCGCTTGGCGAAGCAGATCGCGCGGCTGCCCTCCGAGGCTTTGTTGTCCTCGTCGAGCAGCACCGTGTCGATGCCGTGCCCGGCGAGGTCGATGGCCATGCACAGGCCGACCGGACCGGCGCCGACGATCGCAACCCGACAGCGGCCAGGTCTGCCGGTCACGAGCTCAGGCGCTTTGCGATAGGCGAACAACTCTGTGTGCATCGTCATGCCTTCGTCCGGTCGGCCGCTTCGAATTCCGCCACGGTTTGGAAGCGCCACCTTATCAGCAGGATCCGCGGGGGGGCAACCGTTGGCAGACGATGCTGGTTACAGGGCCCCGTGCGCCGATTATCGGATTCCGCTAGACCGGATCCTCACAATTTGTTAGATTCTTGCTGTCGTCGGCTGCCGACACGGAGTCGGCCAGAAATAACCCAGCGGTCTCGGAGGCGACGGGGGAGGAGCCGCCAGCGCCTGTACGGCTGGACAAGAAGGGACGGGGAGGAGACCTGCCACGTCCCACTGGAGCCGTCGAGGCTGACGGCTCCCCTCAAGGTCGGGGTAAAGGCCGGGTGCTCGGGCTTGGAGGCAGTCCGACTCGTGGTCCATTGGCCGAAACGCCGCGTCGTCCCCACGCGTCGGCACATATGGCCAATCGCGTACGACCCGCGCGGCCGGTCGCGCCACGCATGCGTGCCCGACTGCCGCGCGTAATCTTTCTGCGCGGTCGGATCGGGCCCGGACCGGTGCGCCGATACCAGGCCGATGCCGGCTCACTACAATTCGCGCATGGACCGCACCGAGCGCTTCTACAAGATCCAGCAACTCATCCACCGCTACCGGGTCGTGAGCGCGCGCCGCATTCGCGACGAGCTGGAGATCTCGCCCGCGACCTTCAAGCGCGATCTGGAGTATCTGCGGTCGCGCCTGAACATCCCCATCGTCTGGGACCGGGAGCGCAACGGGTACTGCTTCGATCCGCAGGCCCAGGTCCAGGAACTGCCCGGCCTGTGGTTCAGTGCCGAGGAGATCTACGCGCTGCTGACGATGAAGCAACTGCTCGAGAATCTTCAGCCCGGCCTGCTGGGGCCGCACGTGGAGCCGCTGCTCAAACGGCTCAGTGCCGCTATCGGCAGTCAGGAGCATCCGGCCGACGAGGTGGCGCGGCGCATCCGCATCCTGCAGATGGGGCGCCGGGCTATCCCGCTCAAGCACTTCCAGGCGGCGGCGCGGGCGCTGCTGGAGCGAAGGCAGCTCGCCATCACCTATTACACGCGGGCGCGCGACGAGCAGACGCAGAGAGTGGTCTCGCCGCAACGCCTGGTGCACTACCGCGAGAACTGGTACCTCGACGCCTGGTGCCACTTGCGCGAGGACATCCGCAGCTTCGCCGTCGATGCGATCCGTGCTGCGGAGATCGTGGACCGGCCCGCTCGGGAGGTCCCCGCCCAGGACCTGGATGAGGTTCTTGGCAGCAGTTATGGCATCTTCAGCGGGCGTGCCACGCAGACGGCGCGGCTGCGCTTCACGCCGCAGCGCGCACGCTGGGTGGCAGCCGAGGAGTGGCATCCACAGCAGCGCGCCAGCTTCGAAGCCGACGGCAGCTACCTGCTGGAGCTGTCATACAGCGACGACCGCGAGCTGGTGATGGACATCCTCAAGCATGGCCCCGACGTCGAAGTGCTGGATCCGCCAGCGCTGCGGGAGCGCGTGCGCGAGCTGCTGAACGAAGCCCTCCAGCGCTACAGCCGGGGTGGGCGCTTCGCCGACATCCTCGCGCTCGACTCGGCGTCCGCGGCGCCGCCGTCCTGACGCCGCTTCGCGTGTCTCGTGCAGCGCTGGCCGCGGCCTATCTCGCGACGACCTATCGTGTCGACGCTCCGCGCGGGCCGATCGCGCTGCGCATCGGTGAGCGTAGTGCTGCGCTGGATCGCTTCCTGAAGAGGCGCGGCGCGTGCGCCTGGGCCTTCGTCACTGCGTGCAATCCGTGCTCCAGACGTCTGCCTGCCTGGCGCAACCGAGTGCGCCAGTGTCGCCTCGAGGCCCTCGTCCAGACCTGTGGCTATGCCACGCTGCCGGGTGCGGGCGTGGGCGACGATCCCGCTTGGGTCCCTGAACCCAGCGTCCTCATCCTGGGCATCGGCCGCTCCCGCGCCTGCCGGCTCGCCCGGCTGTTCGAGCAGCACGCCATCGTTGCCGGCCGGCGTGGCGGGGTGCCGGACCTCGTTTGGTGCCGCTAGAGCGTAAGGCCAACCGCTCGCCGCGAAGACACGAAGAACGGCAAGACCTTTCGTGATCGCAACCGAGATAGCGGCTGGCGACGCCATGACGAGTCTCAGGGATCTGCTCGCAGGCAAACCCGCCAGGCTCGCTGCTTGGGTTCATTCGTGGTGAGCGGTTAGTCTTTTCTTTGGCAGCCTCGCGACCGTGGTGAGCACCCGCGCCGGGCTCATGGCCTGAGCCACCCATGGCGGCATCTTGTGTGCGACCGGCAACCAGCCGGTTGCACGGAACGACCATGAACACCATCGCGATGCTGCAGATGCCTCGCTTTCTCTCGTCGCCCTCGGGGCGCGTGCGCCTGCTGCCGCAACGTGCGCTCGCCTTGCGCACCCGCGCCACGCCCGGCCGCATCCGCCATACGGCGTTGCGCCTTGCCACTGCGCTCCGGCGCGACGCCGACCGTTGACCTTAGGGATCCTGCCCATGTCCATCCTCATCGAAGCCATCAGCGTCATCGTCCGCAACGACCGTCTCGACTCGTCCTATCCCGGCGGGGTCGCCGGCTATGCAGCCGACTGTCCCAACCATACCTTCTGCACCGACGGCCGACTCACGCGGGTCGGGTTTCTGTCGCCGCAAGACGTACGATTCTTCGTCGAGATGCTGGAATCGCACGGCCTGGTGCACCGGAACGGCGCGGCGAGCGTCGACATCGCGGTCGTGGACCAGAACCAGGGACCCGATCCCTGCTGCTTGTGGCTGGAGTTCGGTCATCTGTTCGATGGCACGGCACAGTGCTGGCCGGCAGGCGAGGAGGCTGGTCGCCTGGTCGTGCCATACGGCTGGGAACCTGGGCTGCTGGCGGCTTTCGAGCCTGCGCCCGGAGAGCCGTTCACGCGCCGCATGCGCTACCTGCGCACCGAAGACAACCTGGACTGGTTCCAGGATCGCTCCACCGGCCAGCTGATCGGGGTGGAGCGGACCTTCGTCACCCACTGAGCAATCCTAGGCGAAGACAATAGACAGGTTCAGGGCGCAGCGACCGCGCCCGGCCACTCCGATTCTGCGGGCCCGGTGCCCTGCTTTCTCCAGCTGTCGTCCTCCTCGAAGTACAGCGTACCGTCCACGTCCTCGACGAAGGCACAGGTCGCAGTCGGCTCTCCCCGGCGGCGGAAGTGCTGCTCCGTAACGGGCACGAGCTCCTGCTTGTCGTTTCCCACCTGCGTGTAGAGCACGCCCTTCTCCAAGGTCACGCGCATGGCCATCTTCTTCACTTCCTCGCGCGTGGTCCATGGAAAGCGCCAGGCCGCCAGATCGTAATGGCCGACGTAGCGCTGCAGCGTCTCGTCGCTCACCCTGGCGGCTGCAGGCGGGGGCGGCACATCCAGATCGCGGATGATCCAGCTTTCGATTTCGCGCCGGATCTCGCTCAGTGCGCGGTGACGGAACGCGTTGATCGCGACGAAGTATCCCATCCCGGTGTCGCGGTTGTAGCCGAGCTGCGAGAGATAGCCGTCGCCGTCTCCACCGTGGCCGTTGAACAGCACGCCCTTGCGGAACTTCTGGTTGTTGCCGAGCCCGTAGCCGTACAGCAGGCCGCTGCGCGCAGCCAGTGACGTGAGGGGCACCTCCATGCGGGCGATCGACTCGGGGCGGACCAGGGACTGCTCTGCGACCTGTCCTTCGTTGAGCAGGAAGCGCACGAAGCTCGCCATGTCGCGCGGCGTCGAATTGATGCCGCCGAAGGGGCGCAGGAGCAGGTGCCAGTAGGGCAGGCGTGTCATCGCATCGGTGTCGTACCCGGTGGCCAGATGCGTCGCGGTTTGCTCGTCGAGGAAGAAGCCGGAGCTCGCCATGCCCAGCGGCCGGAAGATGCGTTCGGCGATGAAGTCCTCGTAGCGCATTCCGGCCACCGTCTGCAGCACATAGCCCGCCAGGCCGTACCCCGAGTTGGAGTACACGGCGTGCAACCCCGGCTTCCAGCGCACTGTGCGCGACTCCGGCCGGAAGGCCAGGCCTTCCTCCAGGGTCAGCGGCTTGGGATCGCTGTGCTCGAACTCCTCTTTGGTCAAGTCCTGCAGCCCAGCCGTGTGCTCGAGCAGCTGCGCGATGGTGATCGGGTGCGTTTCCTCGCGCGGGTTGGTATATGGCGCATCCGGCGCAACCTCCCGCACCGGCCCGCTGAGCCGCAGCTTCTCCCCCTCGCTCAGCATCATCAGCCCCAGCGCGGTGAACATCTTGGTCACCGAGCCGATACGAAAGACCGTGTCGGCCGTGACGGGCTGCCTGGTCTCCAGGTCCGTCACCCCGAAGCCACCGACCCACAGCACCTTGTCCCGGGACACGATCGCCACGCCGACCCCCGGGACGCCGTATTCGAGACGCCTGGCTTCGATCGCATCGAGCAGCGCCTCGAGGCCGCCGTCGGCCGAGGCCACGGGCACACAGGACAGGACACACAGGATCGCGAGCGAAAACAGCCGCATGGGCAAGGGCTCCGGCGTGGGGTCAACCGATGGAGTGGGCGGGGCAGGCTGAGTTCCGTGGTGCCGATCCTGCACGCGGGTCCACGCCCGGTTCCGCGCCGCTCACGAGGCCTAAAGTCGTATCCGCCCTTGCCGATCTAGGGCGAAGTCGGAGTCAGCGCCGACCGGAGGATGTCCGGCGGCGTCCGAGCCTCAGGGTTGATCTTGCTGTCGCCAGAATACAACCGCGGCAGAGCTTTGGGTCTGGGCTGGTAACCCAGGCCGCGAAAGCCCCTCTTCCTCTCTTCGCTCGGACATCGCCCGAGCGCCAGCCTGGCAAGACCGCCGCTGCGCTACTCCGGCAGCGAGTTCAGCAGAGACATCGCGGCGAGCAGCGGCGAGGGCTCGCCGATCTTGCCGAACCAGCGCAGGTAGATGTCCTTGATCTGACCGCTGCGATACAGCCCGGCGACGACGCGATTCACGCCGCGCCGGAAATCGCCGTCGTCTTTGCGCATCACCAGCCCGTAGGGCTCGTAGGAGAACATCGCCTGGCTGAGTCGCAGCTTCATCGACTGGCGCACCGCAAGCGCCAGGCCGATCAGCACCGTGTGGTCTGCGGCGTAAGCATCGGCCTTGTTCTGGTACACCATCTCCAGTCCCTGCATCTTGCTATCGCGGATCTGCTTCAGCGTGCCTTTGAGCTCGTCGGCAGATGCCGGCAGGGCGAGCGAGAGCGCAATGGCCAGCGCAAATAGGAAGAGGCGAACGGACATGGAGGGTCTCCGGGTCGGGGTGGGTGGAGCTGAAGATTCTGGACCAGGGTGCGTCTCAGGAACTGTCATCCCGCGAGAGCGGGGATCCAGATGGAGGCGGACCTGGGCCTGGATCCCCGCTTTCGCGGGGATGAGAAAAGGGCCAATCAGAACCGCACGCGCGCACCGAACAGGATGGCGCTGGCTTCCTGTGCGGCAGCTGCGCCTACGCGGGTGAAGCGCTCGGTCTCCGCGCGCAGTTCGATCCTCGGGCTCGGTTCGAAGCGCAGGCCCACGCCGTAGACCCGGCCCAGGCGGTCCGTCTCCCACAGCTGCGCGAAGTCCGGCTGGCCTTCGGCATAATGGAACCCGAAGCGCGCGAACAGCGCCAGGGAGGAAGCCAGCGGGACGGATCCCACACTGGAGACCGCCCACATCGCAGCACGCTCGGCCGGATCGGTCAGCGGATCGTCGGCATTGGGCATGGTGGTGCTCAAGCTCACCCGAGCGCCCTCAATCGCCAGGCCAGGCGCCAGTCGGTAACCGCCGAACAGCGCGACCGCGACCAGACGTTCCGCCTCTGCCTGCAGCGGCCGCGCGCCCATCGCCGCGACCGGCGTCGAGGTGCTTTCCCCTGCAGCCTCGAGCACTGCGACCCCATAGGTCAACCCGCCATAGAAACCGAGGTCGGCAGCCGACGCCGGGATAGTACCCAGCACCACGAGCGGGAACAGCAGGGCGGCCGCGGCCAGGCGCTGCGTAGAGGGAAAGAGCGGCATGGTGCGGCAGGCTATCGCGCCCTGCTTACTGCACGGTTTCGCCCGCACCCCGAAGCGGATGACGTTTGTAACAGACGCCCTGCTGCCGCCGGAAGTTGTCTCAGGTCAAGTTCGCCGACCCTGTGCTGGGGGAGAATTAACGTGTGCATGTAGGGAAAGATGGGAAGGAGCGGTACAATCCGCTCCGGCTGCCTTCTGCTTGGCGCTGGGCGGGCTGGATTTGGTGGGAATTGCCCGCGTAGCGTAACACACCCTAGCCCGCCGGCAACACATCCAGAGCGGTCGACCGTGGTTTGGTCAACGGGTGTTGCGAGCTGCGTTCCGCGCAGCCAACCGGTGCGGTGCTAACCGGGGCGCGCCTGCGGTGAGCACGGCAGAACCGTGACGGACACACGATGCTTACTGTACTCGTTGCCATTGACGGCTCGGAAAACTCGCTGCGCGCATTGCGGCACTTGCTGTCGATCACGGACAGCAAACAGTTGCACGTGCACGTCCTCAGCGTCGCCGATCCGGTGCGCATGCGCGAGGTCGCCCTGCGCAGCACGCTGACGCAGACACGGGCTGTCGAGGAAGCGCACGAGCAAGATGCGCTGGAGCTGTTGCAGGGAGCCAGGGCGATCCTGACGCAGGGCGGCGTGTCGCACGACGTGCACGCGAAGGTGGGCCCAGCGGCCGAGACAATCGTTTCCTTCGCGCGTGACTATCACTGCCAGCTTATCGCCATGGGCACCCGCGGCATGGGCGCAATGGCAAGCTTCATGATCGGCTCGGTGGCCAACCGGGTCGTCCATCTGACCGATCTACCGGTGCTGCTGGTGAAGTAGCCTGTCGGCGACCGGCAGCGTGCGCTGCTGGTATGCTTGACGCAGTCCCGTTCCGGAGCTGTGTCATGGCCAAGGCAAGAACCCCCGCTGCACGTTCCCCGGCGCGCTCCCCGTCACGGGCGCCCACCCCCAACCCACGCCTGGATCTGCAGACGCGCAGGCTTCTGCAGAAGCACTATCGTGCGCGCCACGGCGTGAAGTGAGTCGGCACGCTGCCGGTTTCGGGAGAGGGTGTCGAGAGATAGGGGATTCTTGGACCCCTTGTTTGCCAAGTTGGTGGCGCAATGAACCCGACCGATCGACTGGAAGCGCTGCGGGCGCAGCTGCGCGCCTTCGTCGCCGAGCGCGACTGGGACCAGTTCCACACGCCCAAGAATCTGGCCATGGCGCTGGTGGCGGAGGCCGGGGAACTGGTGGAGCACTTCCAGTGGCTCACGCCCGAGGCGAGCGGCAATCTGCCGGGCGAGGTCCACGCAGAGGTCGAGCTGGAGATCGCGGACGTCCTGCTGTTCCTGCTGCGGCTGTGCGACAAGCTCGAAGTCGATCCAATCGCGGCGGCAGAGAGGAAGCTCGAGCTGAACCGGAAGAAGTATCCGGTGGAGAAGGCGAAGGGCAGGGCGACGAAGTATGACAAGCTGTGAAGGCGTGAGGGGTGAGGAGTGAGGCGTGAGGCGTGAGGGGCAGCGGCTTCAGACGGCTCCTCACGCCTCACCCCTCACCTAGCTCCAGGTTCGCTCCTCACCCCCACACTCCTCACGCCTTCCCCCATGCTCGCCTACCGCCACCTCTTCCATGCCGGCAACTTCGCCGACGTGTTCAAACATGCCCTCCTCACGCGCCTGCTCATTCTGCTCGCACGCAAAGATAAGCCGTTCTGCTATCTCGACACGCATGCGGGGATCGGCCTGTACGAACTGTCGCATCCATGGGCGCAGAAGCTCGCCGAGTATCACGATGGCATAGAGCGCGTATGGGGGCGGGGAGATGTGCCGCCGCTGCTCATACCCTATCTGGATGCTGTGCGTGCCGACAATCCCGACCGGCGCCTGCGCCGTTATCCGGGGTCTCCCCGCATCGCGCAGCGGCTGCTGCGGGACGCGGATCGCATGGTGCTCACCGAGCTCAACCTCGACGACTGCAAGCAGCTCGCCGCCTTGTTCGCCGCCGATCCCCGGGTCGTGGTGGAGCACGCGGACGGCTACCAGGCGCTGAAGGCGCATCTGCCGCCGCGCGAGAGGCGCGGGCTGATTCTGGTCGATTCCTCCTTCGACCGTGCGCAGGAGTTCGAGCGGCTGACGCAAGGGCTGATCACTGCGCACCGCCGCTTTGCCACCGGGGTGTATGCGCTCTGGTACCCGCTGATGGCGCCGGCCGTAATGCACGCGTTCGCGCGCGGTGTCGTCGCCAGTGGCATTCGCAAGGTCCTCGAGCTGGAGCTGTCGGTCTTCCCCGAGAGCTGGTCGGTGAGTCTGCGCGGCAGCGGCATGCTCGTGATCAATCCGCCGTTCGGGTTCGAGAAGGAAGCCAGCGCGCTTTTGCCGTGGTTGTGGCAGGCGCTTTCATCGGAGGGGGAAGGGAAGTGGCGTGTGAACTGGCTCATCGCGGAGTGAGCCTGTGATGTCGCTTGCGTGAGACATACACGTGCGATTCTGACACTGGCCTGACCGCTCCACGCCTTCACGTCGCATTGCTTGTCGCGACAGAGGAATTGTGCGAAATTCGTTCCGCATAACATAAGCGGCGCGAGCCGTGCGACGCCGCGGCACGGGCGGGATCCACCCGCCTCTTCAAACCACAATAAGCGCGCGCAACAGGGATGGCCTCTGGAAGGGACGGGGGGTTGCTCAGTCCTGCTGAGCTGGCGGTCAATCCGCGGGTGTTGAGCCGCCTGCTGCGCCTGCTCGGCGAACGCGGTTTCGCTGCAGCCGACATCTCCGCGCTGATTCGCTGCGACCCGTCCCTCACGCTGCAGGTGTTGTCGGCAGCCTCGGGTCGAGAGACACTGGAGGAAATATTCTCGCTGCAGGCCTGCGTCGATGAGGTCGGGTCCGAAGTGCTGGAGGCGCTGGTCGTCCGGCAGGCGGTCCGCGGGCTCGCCGGGCGGCCCGCTGCCGGACCACACGGTGCGCTCCACGAGATCTGGCGCCGGTCCCTACTCTGCGGCATGACCGCAGAGGCGCTGGCCGAGCGTGCCGGGCAGCCCACCGACGCGGCCTATGTGGCAGGGCTGTTGCATGCCGTCGGCAAGCTCGCGCTGCTGGGCCAGCGCAGCGAGTACGCGGCGACTCTGGCTGCAGCGCGCAGCGAGCTGGAGCTGCTGGGCATGGAGCGCGGCAAGCCGCACCGGCCGCACGACGTGGTGGGCGCCGCCATGGTAACCGGTTGCGCACAACCGGTGTTTCTGGCCGACGCGGTGCGCCTGCAGCGTGAACGTGTCGAGCTGCTGATCGACGCGCCATTCCTGGTGCGGGTGGTTGCCATCGCCAGCCGACTGCTGGACGAAGGCCCGACCCAGCAGGTCTGCAGCGACGGGACGCTGTTGCTGGGCGTGCACGAGCGTGCGGTGGCTCGGGCGCTCGACGACGCGCACGAGGCCGCCCCGAAAAACCCCGGTGGGGTCGACCTCTCGCGCAGGGTCGCGCCGGGGTGGCCAGAGCCGGGCGAACCACCAGTCCCGGCTCCCGCAGCGGCTACCCTAAAGAATGGCGGCTGGGGAGACGTAACACGTTCGCTGGGACAGTCGGGGTTGCGTGCCGCCGTGCGCCAGGCGCTGGCCACAGCCCAAGGGCAGAGCGAGGCGCTGCGGCGCACACGTAACCTGTCGGGGCTGCTGCTGGGGCTGGATCGTCAGGTGGTGTTCCTGGCGAGCGCGGAAGACCGCGCGCTGAAAGGCACGCCGCTGGAGCACGACCCGCCGCAGGTTCGGGAGTTGTATGTTCCACTCGCGACTTCGCGCAGTCTGGTGGCCACGGCGGCGCGCGAGCGCCGTCCGGTGCATGCCTTCGGCTCCGCACTGGAGGAGGGCGGCGCTGCGGTCGACCGGGTGGTGGCGCGGCTGCTGGGCAGCCAAGGGCTGCTATGCATCCCGCTGTCCTCGGGCAGCGGGATTTCAGGTGTGGTGGCCGCCGCGCTGGACGCGCCCTGGGACGAGCAGCGTGCGGCAGAGGAATCTACTCTGAGCGTGCTGAGCACGGCTGCTGCCGACGCCGTTGCGCAGGCCGTGCAGCGGCAGCGCGAGGAAGAGCGCACCCGCGCCGAGCTGACAGCGCAGTTCCGCGCCATGGGCAAGCGGGTGGTGCACGAGGCTGGCAATCCACTCGCCATTGTGAAGAACTATCTGCGGGTGCTGGCGACCAAGGCCGGGGAGAGCGGCCCGTTTCGCGAAGAGCTGGCGATCCTGAACCAGGAGCTGGACCGCATCGCGCGCATCGTCCAGCGCATGGGCGACCCGTTCGTCGCCGAGGCTGACGGTGCTGGCCCGCTGGATCTGAACGCGCTGGTGCGCGAGGTGGTGACGTTGTGCAACGATACGTTGTTTGCGGGCCGCGGCATCGAGGTGCAGCAGCAGCTCGACCCTGCGCTGCCACTGCTGCGCTCGGAGCCGGGCGCTGTCAAGCAGGTGGTGCTGAACCTCATGACCAACGCGGCCGAGGCGATGCCGCAGGGCGGGCGGCTGATGCTGCTCACCTCGGACAGCGTGAACCTGGACGGCGAGCTGTTCGTCCTGCTGCAGGTGACAGACACCGGCCCGGGTGTCGCACCCGACGTGCTGCAGCGCATGTTCCAGTCTGGGGTGAGCACCAAGGGTGATGGACACGAGGGTATCGGGCTCGCGGTGAGCGAATCCATCGTCCGGCGTCTCGGCGGCAGGATCCTGTGCCGCAGCAGCGCCGGACGCGGCACGATCTTCGGCGTGCTGCTGCCGCGCCGCCCGGTGCAGAACGATGCGGGAGCGTCGAGTTGAGCGAGGAGAGTCGGTGCAGTTTCTGAACGTCCACGAGCCTGCGGAGCTGCAGGAACAGGGCAGCACCGTGCGCATCCTGGTGGTGGACGACGAGCCGCGCCTGCGGCGCAGCCTCTCGCTGCTGCTCGATGCGGCCGACCGTGAAATCGACGAGTGCGGCACCGGCTCCGAGGCGATGACCGCGCTGTCGCGCCAGCACTACGACCTCCTCCTGCTGGACCTGCGCCTGCCGGACATGACCGGCCTCGATCTCATGGACTGGCTCGGTGCACGCCTGCCCTCCATGACTGTGGTCGTGGTCAGCGCCGACGACGTGATCGACTCGGCCATCGGTGCGCTGCGCCGCGGCGCCTACGATTTCGTGCGCAAGCCCTATCAGCCGGAGGAGCTGCTGCGCACGGTGGACAACGCCCTGCAGCGCAAGCGCCTGGAGCGCACCAACGCGGTGATCAGCGCGCGGCTCGAACAGTCCGAGCGCCTGCACCGCTACCTGGTCGACCACTCGCCCGACATCATCTACACGGTGGACGAGCAGGGCCGCTTCGGCTACGTCAACCCGACCGTGGCGGCGATGCTGGGCTACGAGCGGCGCGAGCTGGTGGGGCACCACTACTCCGCCATCGTGCACGAGGATGACCAGGAGCGCGCGCGCTTCGCCTTCGGCGAGCGGCGCACTGGCGAGCGCGCCTCGCGCAACGTGGAGCTGCGGCTCAAGCGCAAGGACAGCGGCGCCGATACGCAGCTCACCGTTGCGCTCTCGGCCACCGGCGTCTACGCCGACGAGCCCGGCTCGCGCGGCCGGCGCTTCCTGGGCACCTACGGCGTAGCGCGCGACATCTCCGAGCGCAAGCGCGCTGAAGAGCTGATCAGCTTCCAGGCCTATCACGACCAGCTCACGCATCTGCCCAATCGAATTCTGTTCCTGGACCGGCTCGGCGTGGCGCTGGTGTCGGCGCGGCGCAACCGCCGGCTGGTGGGGCTGTTGTTCATCGACCTGGACCGCTTCAAGCTGGTCAACGATACGCTCGGCCATGCCGAAGGCGACCAGTTGCTCAAAGGCGTGGCCGCGCGGCTGCAAGCGTGCCTGCGGCGCAGCGACACACTGGCGCGCATGGGCGGCGACGAGTTCACTATCTTGCTGCCGGAGCTTGCGCAACCGGAGGACGCCGCTGTCATCGCCGAGAAGGTGATCGAGGAACTGCGCCGTCCGCTCGACGTCGCCGGCCACGAGATCCGCCCCACCGCGAGCATCGGCCTGGCGCTGTATCCGGTGGACGGCGAGGATCCCGACACGCTGATCAAGCATGCCGACATCGCCATGTACCACGTGAAGGCGGCTGGCAAGAACAACTACGCGTTCTTCTCGTCGGACATGAACGCGGCATTCAATCAGCGCCTCACCGTCGAGAACGACCTGCGCCGGGCGCTCGACAGCAACGAGCTGGAGCTGCGCTATCAGCCTCAGATCAGCCTGAGCCGGCGCCAGCTCGTCGGCATGGAAGCGCTGGTGCGCTGGCGCCATCCGGTTCAGGGCCTGCTCGATCCCGCGCGCTTCATCGGCGTGGCGGAGGAGACGGGCCTGATCAGCCGCATCAGCGACTGGGTGCTCGACCAGGCCTGCAGTCAGCTCGAACAGTGGCGTGCGCAGGGCTTCGGCGAGCTGCGCATGGCGGTGAACCTGTCGCCGCGCGAGTTCGAGAAGGGCGACGTGGTGGAGCGCGTATTCACGGCGCTGCAGCGCTATCGTGTGCCGCCCCCGGCCCTGGAGATCGAGATCACCGAGAACCTGATGATCCGCGATGTCGAGCCGGTGGTGAATACGGTGCGACGCCTGCGCGACGCCGGCGTGCGCGTGTCCATCGACGACTTCGGCACGCGCTATGCCTCTTTCGGTTATCTGCAGAAGTTCGCCGTCACCAGCCTGAAGGTGGACCAGACCTTCGTGCGCGATCTCACACTCGAGCACCCTTACAGCCCGATAATCTCCGCCATCGTCGGCATCGCACGCGGCTTCGACCTGCACCTGGTGGCCGAGGGTGTGGAAAGCCCTCTACAGCGCGACATCCTCCGCACGCTTGGATGCGACGAGATGCAGGGCTTTCTGTTCGGTCAGCCGCTCGAGGCGTGGGCCGCGGCGGAAGTGCTGCGGCAGGGCGCGGGCTCGCTACTGCTCGCCTGACGCTTCTGGATCCCCGCCGGTGCGGGGACGACAGTCCAGGAGTGTCTGATCAAGTGTTGCGGCCTCTGCGCCTCTGCGTTGGGTGCAGGCCGTAGTCAGGGCTGGAGATGCCCGCCAGCCAGGCGTGCCACCACCCAGTCCAGCACGATCGCCAAGCGCGGCGGCAGGAGATCCTCGGCTTCCTCGACCGTCACCCACTGGTAGCCGTCGTCCTCCGCTGCCTCGCCGGCGGGAACGCGCAGCGTCACTTCGCTGTCGGACGCTTGGGCGAGGTAGTAGCGCGAGACCCGGCCGTCCTCGAAGGGCACCGTCTCCCGGTAGTCCTCGCCCCAGTGCAGGGCCGGGTCTGTGATGTCGGTGGCATCCTGCAGCTCGTTCAGAGCGGTCTGCAGGGGATCGGCGTCGGCGGGCACCGGCGCCTTCGGAAAATCCCACTGATCGAAGCTGCGCAGAGCGAGCAGACGGTAGAACTTGCCATCATGATGGACGACTACGACGCCGGCGAACAGCTCCTTGTGCGGGATGACCCGGGCGACGCGCATGCGCTACTTCGGCTTCTGGTCGTAGTCGCGCAGACTGGCGGAAGGCTCGCGCGGGCGCGCGGGCCGGTGATGGTCCGGCGGGAAGGGCTTGACCGGCGGACGCGCGCAGGGCCCGACGCATGGCGCCACCGGATACCACGGGTAGTAGGGATAGGCGACACCCGGTTGTGCGGCCGCCTCCGCCTCGGCCGCGAGGCGTGCGTCGATAGCGGTCAGGCGCCGCAGTTCCTCCAGCTTGACCCGCTCGGCAAGAGCGTCGGCTTCGGCTTTGCGGCGTTCCGCGGTCATGGTCGCCAAGGCTTCCTTCTCCTGCCGGAGGCGCTCCTGGGCGGCAGCCGTGCGCCGCTCGCGCTCGGCTTCGCATTCCGCGTCTGCGCACGCCCCGACGGTGGAGGAGATGTCGGCCGCCTTGCTGCCGCGCGGACAAGGCGAGTCGCTGTACAGCGTCTTGCCTTCCGGTGTGATGCAGCGAAACACTTCCGCCTGGGCGGAGCAGGCGGTCAAACCGAGGATGAGCAGCAGCACTCGCATAGGCAACTCTTGTGTCGGCCCGCGACGAAAAAACGATCGACACGACGGCCCATTATAGTGGCCTGCCCGTAGAATATCTGTGAAATCGCCCGAATAAGAACGAGACCGTGGCCGCTCTGCGCCTGCTGCGTAAGACCCTGAAGTGGACCGTTATCGGCCTCGGTTCGCTGGTTGCGGTGCTGGTCATCGCGTCCGTGCTGGTGGTGGCGCTGGGCATCACCATCAGCGCTGCGCCCTGGCGCGAGCGCATCGCAGCGGAGGCGAGCCAGATTCTCGGCCGGCCGGTCCGCCTGGAAGGGCCGCTCGAGCTGGTCCCCACGCTGCGCCCGTCGCTCAGGATCGGTGGCGTGCGCATCGCCAATCCACCCGGCTTCTCGGAGCCCGACTTCGCCAGCCTGGGCGAGGCCCACCTGCAGCTCGACGTCCCCGCCGCGTTGCGGGGGCAGATCCTGGTGCACGAGATCGGCGCCGCAGAGGGGCGCGCGCGGCTCGAGAAGACCGCAGACGGCCGCGTCAACTGGAGGTTCGACCTGCTGAAAACCCCGCCCGGGAAACCGCAGGCAGCGCCCGGCGCCGGGCCCGACTTGAAGGATCTCAGCTTTGCAGTAGACCGCATCGCCCTGCGACGGCTCAATGTCGAGTACCACGATGGCGCCACTCAGCGCAGCCGCTACTTCGAGCTCGAGGAGCTCAAAGGCGAGCTGCCGGCCAACAAGCCCGCGAGGATCGAGCTGCGCGGCAGCGTCGAGAAGAGCTTCCCCTACACCGTGACCTTCACTGGCGGGTCCGTCGCAGATCTGATCCAGGCGACGCACCCTTGGCCCATCGAGGTGTCGGTAGATTTTCTCGGCACGGTGCTGCGGGTCAGCGGCAGCCTCACCAACCAGGGCCGCGCCGGCGATCTGATCTTCGGGATGGGTACCGAGGACCTGTCGCAGATCGAGCGGCTGCTCCAGACCCAGTTGCCGAAAGTCGGCGCCACCGGCCTGAGCGGGGTAGTGCACTGGGAGGCCGGCGAGGCGCGCATTGCGCCACTCAATGGAGTCATGGGGCGGACTACCCTGGAGGGACAGCTTGCCTTCGACGCCACCGGCAAGCGGCCCAAGGTCAGCGGCCGGCTCACTCTGCCCACACTCGATCTGCGGCCGTTCCTGAGCGCCCAGACACCAGCCAGCGAGGAGGAGCCGCGCAACCTCGCCGATACCTATCGCGAGCTGGAGAAAGCAACGTTCAGCCTGCGGGCGCTCAACCTCCTCGATGTCGATCTGGATCTCGCCGTCGGGCAGTGGCTGAGCCTGCCCGGCGACGTGCGCGAGGCGCAGCTCGAGATCCACCTGAAGGATGGGCTGCTGCAGGCGCCGGTGGCCGGATCGGTTGCGGGCGTGCGCATGGCCGGTCAGCTCGAGGCGGACGGCGTGGCCGAGGTGCCGCGGTTCGCGCTCCAGCTCGGCACGCGGCAGACCAGCCTCGGCGGCCTGGCCAAGCTGTTGTTCGGGCTCGACGGGATCGAGGGGCAGATGGGGCGTTTTTCGATAAAGCTCGACGCGCGCGGCGAGAGCGGGGGCGAGCTGGTGCGCTCGCTCGATGTGCGGCTGAACATGGCGCGCAGCAACCTGACCTACGGCAACGTGGAAGGTGGGCGTCCCGTCGAGTTCACACTGGAGACCTTCGACATCGCCATGCCGCCCGGGCGTGCGCTCACCGGCCGGCTGCGCGGCACACTGCTGGGCGAGCGCTTCGCGGCCGAGCTGACGGGTGGTGACCTGCCCACCATGGCCAGCGAGCAGCGCGTCCCGCTCAAGCTCATCGCTTCCGGTCCGGGCTCGACCGTCAAGGTGGACGGCACGCTCGCGGCGCCGACGCAGCGGACGGGGACGAATGTCGCCTTTCGCCTCAATGGGCGGCGCGCGGGCGATCTGCACCGCTGGCTGGGCGTGTCGCCCGCGGCGGATGCGGCGATCCTCCTCGCGGGGCGGGTGCGAGTGGAGAGCCACGAGTGGCACCTGTCGGACTTCCAGTTGCGGTTGGGTCGCAGCGTGATGCGCGGCGAGTTCTCTCGCACCGGCATCGGAGTGAAGCCGCTCATCACCGCTCGGCTCGACGTCGACCAGGTCGATGTGACCGAGCTGCAGACGCTGCTGCCTGTGACGGATGCAAAGCCCGCGAAGGCGGAGGCGCCCACGCAAGCCGCCACACTCGACCTGCCGATTCTTCCCGCCGGCATCGATCTGAGCGACGCGGACGTGGAAGTGAAGATCAAGCGTCTTGCCCTCAAAGCCACCGACGTCACTGATGCATCGTTCAGCGGCCGAATCCGCGAGGGCCGGATGCCGCCTTCGCCGTTTTCCGCGAACATCGCCAGGGTGCCGTTCAGCGGCGCGGTGTCGGTGGACCTGCGCGGTCGGGTGCCCGAGGCTTCGCTGTGGGTGGCGGCCAACGACGTGAACGTCGGGCAGCTCCTGCGCGACTTCAAGGTCGTGCAGGATCTGGATGCGACCGTGGACTCGCTGCGCGTGCAGCTCATCGGGCGCGGGAGCCACCTCGGCGAGATCCTCGAGAAGTCGGCGCTCGAGGTCAACCTCGACGGCGGGCGTCTGGTCGTGCGGGACGTGCAGCGTAGGCCGCTGGTGGACATCGCACTTAAGACCGGCGTGGCAAGCTCTCTGCCCGAGAAGCCGGTGAGCCTTACGTTGGACGGTGCAATCGATGAAACCCCCGTGGTCATCCGCGTGTCGAGCGGCACCCTGATCGACTTCCTGCGCATTCAGGATTACGTGCCGTTCGCCCTGTCGGCCGAGGCCGCAGGCGCACAACTCGACCTGAGCGGCCGCGTGACGCTGCCCATCACCAGCCGCTCGGGCGAGCTGCGGCTGATGGTCAAGGGCGAGCGGCTCGACAGCATGAACAAGCTCGCGCGCGTCGAGCTGCCTCCGTGGGGGCCGTGGTCGTTCGGCGGCAGCTTCCGCGCCTCCGAGCGCGGCTACGAGGTGCCAAACCTCGCCGTGCGAATGGGCAGCAGCAGCCTCGACGGCCGCGGCGGCCTCAACGTGGCCGGGGGGCGACCGCGCCTGGACGTCGCGCTCACCGCGCCGCGCGTGCAGCTTGACGACTTCAAGTTCGGCGCCTGGTCGCCTTTCGAGAAGAAGGAAAAGAAGCCGGAGAAGGCCATGACCGTGGAGGAGATGCGCGCCAAGGCCAAGGAGGGCGCGGCCCAGGCGCAGAAGCTCCTGAGCCGCGAGACGCTGCTGCGCGCCGACGGCTATGTCGACGTGGCGGTGGAGCAGGTGCTGTCGGGCACCGATCAGCTCGGCAGCGGGAAGCTGCACGCGCAACTGGAGAATGCCAGGCTCGAGTTCGGGCCGGCGACGGTCAACGTGCCGGGCGGCTCGGCCAATCTGAAGTTCGCCTACGAGCCTACGGTGACGGATGTTGTGGTGGGCGCGCAGATCCGCGTCGACCGGTTCGACTACGGCATCCTCGCGCGGCGCATCAAGCCCGACACCGATCTGCAGGGGCTGTTCAGCCTGAACGTCGACGTCGAGGGGCGGGCGCCGGCTTTGGACGCGGTAATGGCGCATGCCAACGGCCGCATCGACTTCGCCGTCTGGCCCAAGAACATGCGCTCGGGCATCTTCGATCTGTGGGCGGTCAACCTGTTCGTGGCGCTGGCGCCCGCGGTGGACCCCGCCAAGGAGTCCAAGGTCAACTGCGCGCTGGGCCGCTTCGACCTGCGCGACGGCAAGCTCAAGGAGGACGCCATTCTCATGGACACCAGCCGCATGCGGGTGACCGGGGCAGGCGGCGCCGACTTCGACAGAGAGAGGGTCAACCTCATACTGGTGCCCAAGCCGAAATCGCCGCAGTTCTTCAGCCTGGCCACGCCCGTGCAGGTGAATGGGACGTTCACCGACTACAAGATTGGTGTCGCCCCCGGAGGGGTGGCCGAAACCATCGGCCGGCAGATCTTCTCTCTGATCCTGGTCCCGATGCAGAAGCTCACGGCGAAGAAGATCCCGCGCGATGGCTCGGACATCTGCGCCAGTGCAATGCGTGAGGCGATGAATCGATGATCGGCCCACGTCAACGCCCTCGCCCAGTTTGCGAGAGGGCCGGGGAAGGGTGATTAAGAGTCCGCGTTGACATCCGCGCCATCCCCTCCCTCTGGTCAGGGG
>DAIQQA010000215.1:0-7274 GCA_036787045.1 Burkholderiales bacterium
TCGGGCAGACTCCCACCACCCCGTCACGCTGCGCGTGCCACCCCTCCTCGGGCAGACTCCCACCACCCCGTCACGCTGCGCGTGCCACCCCTCCTCGGGCAGGAGGGGAGGACTACTTGCCTCGCCCGCACGGGTCACTGGCCGCGGCGGGCTTCAGCGCCCGGGTGGCGTGGGGTCCTGCCCGCGCTCGTCTGCTGGACATTTGATCAATAGCTGTTTATATTCACAGCATGCCTCCCCTGAAAACCGTAACCGGCGACCGCGCCGGACCTGCCAAGGGCCGCGGCGCAACGCTGAATCCGGAGGGTCGCTTCGAGTCGCTGCGCCGCGAGGCGTTCCACGACGGCTGGGATACTCCGCTGCCGGAGGAGCCGGCGCGCCCGCGCACGACGGTGACTCCGGAAAAGGCGAAGAGCCTGATCCAGCGCAACGACTCCCCTGACGTTCCGTTCAGCTTCTCCATCAACCCGTATCGCGGATGCGAGCATGGATGTGTCTACTGCTACGCCCGCCCCAGCCACGCCTATCTGGAGCTGTCGCCGGGCCTGGACTTCGAGACGCGGCTGTTCGCCAAGGTGAACGCAGCCGAGGTGCTACGCGAGGAGCTCTCACGGCCGGGCTATCGCTGCGAGTCGATTACCCTCGGCGCGAACACCGACCCGTACCAGCCCATCGAACGCGAATGGCAGATCACGCGCCAGGTGCTGGAAGTGCTCGCCGCCTGCGAGCACCCTTGCTCGATCGTCACCAAGAACGCACTGGTAGAGCGTGACCTGGATCTGCTCGGTCCCATGGCAGAGAAGAACCTGGTGCAGGTGTTCGTCTCGGTGACCACGCTGGATCACGAGCTCGCACGCAAGATGGAGCCGCGCGCCTCTGCGCCGCGCCGGCGGGTCGAAGCGATCCGCAACCTTTCCGCGGCGGGCGTGCCGGTCGGCGTCATGGTCGCTCCGGTGATCCCGTTTCTTACGGACTCGGGTATCGAAGCCGCCCTGGAAGCGGCCGCGCGTGCGGGCGCGAAGAGCGCCGCCTACGTGCTGATGCGCCTGCCGTGGGAGCTGAAGGAGCTGTTCAAGGACTGGCTGCAGCACAACTTCCCGCTCAAGGCCGACCACGTCATGAGCCGCGTACGGCAGATGCGCAAGGGCAAGGAGAACGATCCCAACTTCGGGTCGCGCCATCGCGGCGAAGGGTTGCTGGCGGATCTGCTGGAGAAGCGGTTCGAGCTGGCCTGCGACCGCTTCGGACTGAACCGCGAGCGGCGCAAGCCACTCGACGTCACCCGGTTCCGGCCGCCGGAGTGCGGCGGGCAGATGGACCTTTTCTAGTCCCGCTTCTCGGGCGGGGGACGAACGACGACGCCCGGGCAGCGGCGTTGAGTTCCGTTAAGATTGCGTTACTCAAGATATCGGTGCCTACGATGAAGCGCTTGTGCAAAGCCGCCAGCCTTCCCGATGCCCATATCCTGCGCGGCGTGCTCGAGCAGGAGGGGATCGGGATCCATGTCTTCAACGAGAACGCCCAGAGCGGCGTCGGACAACTCCCGGTGGTCGAAGCCCTGCCGGAGCTGTGGGTGGCCGACGAGAAAGACTTTCAGCGCGCCCAGGAGGTGGTGCGCAGGTTCGAGACCGCGCCACGCATCGAGGCGACGGTGCGCTGCGCTGCCTGCGGCGAGGATAACCCCAGCAACTTCCAGGTGTGCTGGAGCTGCGGCGCCAGCATTTGACACAAGAAGACCTCAACGCGAAGGCGCAAACGACGCAAAGGTCGCGAAGAGATGATCAACTGGCCGCGAGTCTCCGCAAATGAGTCCCGATGCGGGAAACCGCATCGGAAGTGCGCGGCACACCCACCCCGACAATGCGAGCGCGTGCTGATTCTCCGATTTCCTTTGCGTCCTCTGCGTCCTTTGCGCCTTTGCGTTGGGTGTTCTGATCTTGACCTTGCGCGCCGGCACCTTCTGACGGCGATGGCGGCAGGGTTGAGCCTGACCGCGCTGCGCCTGCCAGCCGTGGAGAGAGAAATGAAGCGTGCCTGCCTGTACTACGGTGAAGCGCTCGGTCGCTACGGGTTCCCGCAGGGGCATCCGCTCGGGGTCGACCGGCAGGGCGCATTCTTCCGCGAAGCGTCGGCGCACGGCCTGGACAAGCTGGTCGAGGTCCGCGCCGCGCCGGAGGCCGCACGCGACCAGATCGAGCGCTTCCACACGCGCGAGTACGTCGACATGGTGCGGCACGCCGAGCGCGACGGTCTGGAGTTCCTCGACAACGGCGACACACCGGTATTCCCGGGCGTCTATGCAGCCGGCGCGATCGTGGTGGGCGCCGCGCTGGATGGCCTGGATCAAGTGATGCGCGGCCATTGCCGGCGCACCTTCCAGCCCGTCGGCGGGCTGCACCACGCGCGACGAGAGTCGGCGGCCGGGTTCTGCGTGTTCAACGACCTCGGCGTGGTGATCGAGACATTGCGCAGCGAGCACGGCATCCGGCGCGTGGCCTACGTAGACATCGATGTGCACCACGGCGACGGGGTGTTCTACCCCTACGAAGACGATCCGGATCTGATCTTCGCCGACATCCACGAAGACGGACGGTACCTCTATCCCGGCACCGGGCACGCGCACGAGACGGGGAAGGGTGCGGCCAACGGCACCAAGCTCAACATTCCGCTGGCGCCGGGTGCTGGCGACCGCGAATTTCTGGAGGCGTGGCCGCGCGTCATTGCGCATCTGCGCAAGTTCGAGCCGCAGTTCGTGCTCTTCCAGTGCGGCGCCGACGGCCTCGACGGCGATCCGCTCGCGCATCTTACCTACACGCCGCGGGTGCACGCGCACGCGGCGCGCAGCCTGGTCCACTTCGCCGATCGGCACTGCGCCGGGCGCCTGATGGCGTTCGGCGGCGGGGGCTACGACCGCGACAATCTGGCGAAGGCTTGGAGCAATGTTCTGCGCGAGCTGGCTACGGCCTAGCCCTAGGCTAGCCCCTCACGTCTAACCGTGAAGATGCAGAGGAGCGCGGAGGAAAGGCGAAACCGCGTCGACCACGAAGGACACGAAGAGGATTCTCGGGCGCTGCAACGCCGCCGCCTAACCCCTTACTACTTAGACCTCAACCGCAGAGGCGCGCAGACGCAGAGGAGCGCTGAGGATAAGGTGAGACGGCATCGAGCGCGAAGCACGCGATGCACATGGGCTTCATTCGTGACCTTCGTGGTGAATGCGCTTGCCTCTGCGCGGTTCCGTTCTGAAGTTCTCCGCGCTCCTCTGCATCCTCTTCGCCTCTGCGGTTCAGCTCGAGGCAGTAGTAACGGCAGCGCCGTTGGCGCGCGGCAGATCCACCCAAAACACCGAGCCCTTGCCGGGCTCCGAGCGGAAGCCGATGTCGCCTCCCATCCGGGTGACGAGCGCCTTGCAGATCGACAGTCCCAGGCCGCTGCCGGGCACACGCGAATGCTCCTGGTTGGAGGCCTGGCCAAAGCGCTGGAAGATGCGATCACGCGCTTCGTCGGGAATCCCGGAGCCGTGGTCGGCAACGTACAGCCGGACGCTGTCGGTCTGACGCTCGCACCCCAGCGACACGGCGTCGCCCTCAGGAGAGAACTTGACCGCGTTGGAGATCAGGTTGGTGAGGATCTGCTGGGCGCGCACCGGATCGGTCCAGACGAACACCTCGCTGGGTGGGGGATCGATATGCAGGGCCACCGACAGGCGCATGGCATAGCTCTGGTTCGCCTCTACCGCGCGAGCGAGGAGATCGCTCGCTCGCATCGCCGAGAAAGCGAACCCGTGCACCCCGGTCTCGATACGTTCCAGGTCGAGCACGCTGTTGATCAGGCTCGCGAGCTGGTTGCCGTTGCGCACGCCCATATCGATGAAGCGGCGCGCCCCCTCGGGCAACTGGTCGCGGAACTCCTCGCGCAAGATCTCGAGCGCACCCAGGACCGATGACAGAGGCGTGCGCAGCTCATGGCTGACCGTGGCCATGAACTCGGCCTGGCGTGCTTCGAGGTTCTTGCGGTCGGTGATGTCCGCGCAGGTACCGGTTACCCGCACTGGCTTGCCGTCCTCGCCACGCTCCATTACCCGTGCGTGGGTCTCAACCCAGCGCCAGTCACCGCTACGCGTGCGCACCCGGTACTGCACCCGCAGGTACGGCCGCTCGCCCTGCAGCGTCTCGTCGAGCGCTCGCCCCACGGCCTGCTGCTCGCCGGGGTGGATCAGCTCGAGCAGATCGCGCACCGTGGTCACGGCCGCACCCGGCTGCCCGCCCGTCATGCGTGCCCAATGCTCGCTCAGGTACAGCTCACCGCTGCGCAGGTCCCAGTCGAGCAGGGTGTTGCCGGAGCCGTCCAGCGCAAGCTGCAGCCGCTCCTGGCTACGGCGCAACGTCTGGTCTGCGGTGCGTTGGCTGGTGATGTCCTCGACGACGTGCACGAAGCCCAGGAACGAGCTGCCGTCGCGGATTGGCGCGCCGTTGACCCGCGTCCAGGTTTCGCCGCCATCCGCGTGCACGTAGCGGTGCTCCACCCGATAGGGCGTGAGGCTGCGCCGCGCCGCGTCGCGCTTGTCGAGGAGGCGCTGGCGATCCTCGGGATGCACTGCGGCCAGATAGCCGTTGGCGCGCAGCCGGTCGGCGCGCAGCCCGCAGATCTGCTGGAAGTTAGCGTTGGCGAAGATGCACTCCCCGGTCGGGTCGGTGACGTATACGCCCAGAGGGGAGGCCTCGGTGATGGCGCGGAAGCGCGCCTCGCTCTCGCGCAGCGCCTGCATGCCTTTGCGGCGGTTGGTGATGTCGCTCAGGCTGGCGCGCACGCCGTCGATACCGCCGTGCTCGTCGAGCGTGGGGTGAGCGTAGATCTCCACCCAGGCGTGCAGGCCGTCGCGGCGGGCGCAGCGCGCCGGCACGCGGCAGGAGTAAATCTCGCCGCGGATCAGCGACTGCAGTGCTTCCAGCACCGGCGGCCGGTCCGCCGGGTGAATGAAGTCGGCGAACGGCCTCCCCACAGCCTCCTGCGCGGCCCAGCCCGTGAGATGAGCCCACCCTGCACTCATCACCGTGGTATTGCCGAACCGGTCGATGCCGAAGGCGATCTCGTCGTCGGCGTGGGCCTGCCAGGGCGGAAGCTCGGATGTGGTCATGGTTTTCCCGTAGCTGTCCACACTATCCGTCTCGGGTCTCCCGCCTATTGTGCCGCAGGCCGCGGCCGAGAACAACGGCCAGGCATCCACGGTTCGGCTTTGGCGCCTTTGCCTTGAAGGACAGGTTCGGTCAATGCCCTGGCGGCGGCGAGTGATGCGGCACCTCGGTGGCCTGCTCGGCGAGCTGGCGGTGATGCTCGATCTCGGCGCGCAGCTCCGCGGTCGAGCGCCTCTCCGATAGGCGCCCGTCGGTCATCCACTTGAAGAATAACGGGATGAAGAAGATCGCCAGGAATGTCGCCGCGAGCATTCCGCCCATGACCCCCATGCCGACCGAGTGGCGGGCACCGGCACCTGCGCCAGTCGAGATGGCCAGCGGCAGCACCCCGAGGATGAAAGCGAGCGAAGTCATCAGGATCGGCCGGAAGCGGAGCCGCGCGGCCTCCAGCGCAGCGGCCGGGGGCGACAGCCCCTCCTGGTGTTTGAGCAGCGCGTACTCGACGATCAGGATCGCGTTCTTCGCGGCCAGCCCGAGCAGCGTCACCAGCCCGATCTGGAAGTACACGTCGTTGGTCAACCCGCGCAGCCACACGGCCGCGAGCGCGCCGAACGTGCCGAAGGGCAAGGCGAGCAGCACCGACAGCGGCAGTGACCAGCGCTCGTACTGCGCGGCCAGGATCAGGAATACCATCACCACCGCCATGCCCAGCGCCAGCGCCGAGGTTCCCGATGCGCGCTTCTCCTGGAACGACGCGCCGCCCCAGTCGTAGCCGAACTCCGAGGGCAGCACCCGCTCGGCGACGCGCTCCACCACGTCGATCGCCTGGCCCGAGCTCACGCCGGGCGCGCCCTGGCCGAGCAGCTTGACCGCAGGCAGGTTGTTGAAGCGGTCCAGCGAGTCGGGCCCCGACGAGTAGCTGACCGTGGCGAGCGACTTCAGCGGGATCATCTCGCCGCGTTCCGAGCGCACATAGATCTCGCCGATCGAGTCCGGGCGCGCGCGGTAGCTCGGCTCGGCCGACATCAGCACCTGCCAGGTGCGGCCGTACTTGTTGAAGTCGTTCACGTAGTAGGTGCCCAGCGTGGCCGCCAGCGCGTTGTACAGCTGGTCGATGGGCACGCCCAGCGATTTCGCCTTCTCGCGGTCCAGGTCCACGCGCAGCTGCGGCACGTTGGCGCGCCACAGCGTCTGCACCCCGGCCAGCATCGGATCCTGGTTGGCGGCGCCGAGAAACTGCCCCATCACTTCGGCCAGGCGCTGCGGGCCGCCTTCGCCCCGGTTCTGGATGTAGAACTCGAAGCCGCCCGCATTGCCCAGCCCGAAGATGGGCGGCGGGGCGAACGCGATGATCAGCGCCTCCTTGATCGGGGCGGTCTTCATGAAGAACTCGCCGACGAGCTGCTGGGTGTAGACGCCCGGCCGGTCGTCCCAATGCTTCTGGGTGACGAAGATGGTGGCCGCGCTGTTGCGGAAGCCCCCGCCGAGGAAGTCGAGGCCGGTGAAGGCCACCGAGTACTCATTGGCAGGGTTGGACAGGATGGCTTCGTTCACGCGCCCCACCACTTCGTCGGTGCGCTCCAGCGTGGCCCCGTCGGGCAGGAACACCGCGCCGATGTAGTAGCCCTGGTCCTCGTCTGGCACCAGGCTGCCGGGGGTGTAGCGCCACAGCCCAGCCGTGATTGCCACCATGCCCGCAAACAGGAACAAACCGATAGCCCCGCGCCGGAGCATCCAGCCTACGCCGCTGGCATAGCGTGTGGTGACGCGGTGGAACCAGTCGTTGAACCAGCGAAAAAAGGCCCCCGGCGGACGATGCCGGCGCTTGAGGATGAGCACGCACAGCGAAGGTGTGAGGGTCAGCGCGATGATGCCCGAGATGATCACCGCGATGGAGATGGTCACGGCGAACTGGCGGTACAGCTCGCCGGTGAGGCCGCCGAGGAATGCGATCGGCACGAACACCGCGCACAGCGTCAGCACGATGGCGATCACCGGGCCGGTGACCTCCTTCATGGCCTGGATGGCGGCCTCGCGCGGCTGCTTGTGCTCCTCGTGCATGATGCGCTCGATGTTCTCCAGCACCACGATGGCGTCGTCCACCACGATGCCGATGGACAGCACCATGCCGAACAGCGT
>DAIQQA010000325.1:0-2016 GCA_036787045.1 Burkholderiales bacterium
TAAGAAGAGGAAGAAGAACGTCAGCGTGAACTCGATGAGGCCCACGAAGGAGGTCGTCACCGCCAGGGAGCCGAGCTGGGTCAGGAACGCGCCCACCTGCTGCAGGACGACGCTCATGTCGATGCGCTGGCGCAACCATTCCCACACGGGCGCGATCCACTCGTGACGGTCGAGCGCCGCGTCCCAGGCGTTGGACTCGATCTGCGAACGGACGAGCCGGTATCCACTCAGCGCCTCGTCGATCACGCCAGGGATGAGCATCCCGGACGGCACGACCAGCAGCAAAGCGATCGCAACGACCGACAGTGCGGCGGCCGCGGCCGGCCAGGGTACGCGCTGCGCGACCCGGCGATGCAGCGGCCAGGCCACCACCGCCAGCGCGGTCGCCCACGCCAGCGAACTCACGAACGGTCGCGCGATCAGGAAGCACAGCACCAGTGCGAGCACGGTGAGCGCGAGAGCCGCGAGATTCGGCAGTCCGCGCCCGGACCAGAAACTCTCCAAAGGAAGCGAGGTTGCCGAGCGGGCTGTCGCGTCCGTTTGCGGCTCGTTCATGAAGGACTTCTCCTGGCGATGATCCGCTCCGCCGCGCTCATCCGCCCAATGTTTAGTGGCACCAGCGGAGCCGCCAGATCTCGGCCGCGTAGTGGAGTCGCATCTGGCCGCTTCTTCATCGTCCGAGCCGGTGCCCGGTGGTTCAAGTGGTCCTAGGCCACAGCGGCCAATGATCGCATCCGCCTGTGGCGGCACCTCTAGGGAAAGCCCGCGGAGCCGCGTGCCGATCATTGCCCATTGGGATGAATCAAGGAGAATCGTCTCCTCTCGCTTCCGATACAGGTGCAACCGTAAGCTGGGCCGAAGCAGCGTTTCTCGGTTTCGTGCAGGGCATGACCGAGTTCCTGCCTGTTTCCTCGAGCGCACACCTTCGCATCGTGGGGCCGCTCCTCCCCTCCGGCGGCGATCCGGGTGCAGCGTTCACGGCGATCACTCAGATCGGCACGGAGGCGGCCGTGCTGCTTTACTTCAGGCGCGACCTCGTCCGTATCCTCCGTGCCTGGTGGGCCTCGCTGTGGTCGGCAGGCCGGACCGCGAACTCGGATTCGCGCATCGGATGGCTGATCATCGTCGGTACGCTGCCGATTGCGGTGCTCGGCCTGTCGTTCAAGGACTCGATCGAGACCTCTTTGCGCAACCTGTATATCACCGCTGCGATGTTGATCGTCTTTGGCTTGCTCCTAGCCGCCGCCGATCGCTTCGGCCACAGACGCCTAAGGTTGGAACAACTAAGCTGGCGGGCACGGACTGCTGCTCGGGTTCGCGCAGGCCCTGGCCCTGATCCCGGGCGTTTCGCGCTCGGGTGGCACCATCACCGCGGGCTTGCTGATGGGATATACGCGCGAGGCAGCGGCACGCTATTCGTTCCTGCTGGCGATCCCGGCGGTGCTCGCCTCGGGCTTCTACCAAATCTACCGTACCCTGGAAGTCGGCTACCCAGTCGCGGCGGGTCCAACGGCGCTCGCGACGCTGGTGGCCTTTGCGGTCGCGTACTGGGTCATCGTCGCCTTCCTTCGCCTGGTGTCGACCCGCGGCTACATGCCCTTCGTGCTTTACCGCATCGCATTGGGGGCCCTGGTACTAGCCCTGCTGGACTTTGAAGTGCTGAGCGCGACCTGACAGCCCTGGCTCGACGGCACGATGAACAGGCACGCCGATAGTTGAGGAGAATCCGTATGACGTTGCAAAGTCGCGCTCACCCTGCGGAGCAGTGTTGATGCCATTCGAAATTGCGTTCTTGTTCGGACTCATCCTCTTGAACGGGGTCTTTGCGATGTCAGAGATCGCGTTGGTCACGGCACGACGGGGCCGGCTGCAAACCATGATGGATCGAGGCGATGCGGGTGCTGCGGCCGCGCTCGCGCTGAACGAGGACCCGACCCGCTTCCTGTCCACCATCCAGGTCGGCATCACGACCATCGGCATCCTCAGCGGCATCGTGGGCGAAGCCGCCCTCGCCGC
>DAIQQA010000216.1:0-7218 GCA_036787045.1 Burkholderiales bacterium
TGGCGACGCTCCTGTCCGGGATTCCGTCGACGCGTCCGGTCGACCCGGCCGCTGCCGAGCAGCTTTGGAGCGAGCGCAAAGGCCTCTTCTTCAAGCCGGCATCCGGCTTCGGCAGCCGCGGCTCATACCGCGGAGACAAGCTCACCCGCAAGGTATTCGCGGAGATCCTCGAAGGCGACTACGTGGCACAGGCGCTGGTGCCGCCCAGCGAGCGCTTGATGCGCGATGCAGAGACCCCGCGGGCCTTGAAGATGGATCTGCGCAACTATGTCTACGACGGGGAAGTGCAACTCGTCGCGGCACGGCTATATCAGGGCCAGACCACCAACTTCCGCACCCCGGGCGGCGGGTTCGCGCCGGTGTTCTATCCGCCGGGGTAGCGCGTCAACGTCACACCAATCCGATGCTCACCGCAAGCAAAGTTATCGGCTTGTTCGCTCTGACGGCGGCGGCCGAAATCGCGGGTTGCTACTTCGTCTACCTATGGCTCAAGAAGGGCGGGGCCAGCTGGCTGGTAGTGCCTGCTGCACTGTGTCTTGGGGTGTTCGCGTGGCTGCTGACGCTGCACCCCCACGCCGCCGGGCGCGTATATGCTGCCTACGGCGGTGTCTACGTCGTCGCGGCACTGCTGTGGCTGTGGGGTGTGGAGGGGTTGCGCCCCGACCGCTGGGACTTGATCGGCGGCGCAGTGTCGCTCGCTGGCATGGCGCTCATCTACTTCGCACCGCGTGGAGCTTGACGGGGCGCCGTTCGCGATGACGCGTCTCGCCGGCTGGAGAGGACGTTGAGCTTCGCGAACCGATTCTGGCTCCTGGTCGCAGCGCTGCTTCCGACGCTGGCTGCGCCCCTTGCGCACGCGCAGCAGTCGACGCTGGAGATGTGGAGCCGAGACGGGTGCCCGTATTGCGCCGAGGCCAGCACGTACCTGGATCAGTTGCGCCAGCGCCGTCCGGATGTGCGGATCGTGGTGTACGACATCTACCGCGACGCTGGGGCTCGCGAGCGCTTTCTCGCGCTGAGCGAGCAGTACGGCGTGCAGCGCCCCGGGGTGCCGTCTTTTCTGGTCGGTCGGGAGTTCCTGGTGGGCTGGGGCGGCGCCGAGATCACCGGACGCGCTCTCGAGTCGCTGCTTGGTGGTGCAGCGATGCCGCTTGCCGAGCCGCAGCGGGTGCACACCCGCGTGTTCGGCGAGATCGATGCCCGCGCGCTCGGCCTGCCGCAGTGAACAGCGGCGATCGGGTTGCTGGACGGCTTCAACCCCTGTGCGCTGTGGGTGCTGGTGTTCGTGCTCTCGCTTCTCGTGAACCTGAAAGATCGCGGTAAAGTCCTGCTGGTGGGCGGCACGTTCGTGCTGGCGAGCGGTGTGGTCTATTTCGCGTTCATGGCGGCGTGGCTCAACCTGTTCCTGGTGGTCGGTGTCTCGCGCCCGATCCAGGTTGCGCTGGGCGCGGCTGCGACCCTGATCGGGCTGGTCAACCTCAAGGACTTCGTCGCATTCGGCCGGGGCTTCTCCTTCAGCATTCCGGACTCCGCGAAACCCACCATCTACGCGCGGATGCGCGCCGTACTGCAGGCCGAGAGCAGCGCCGGCACGCTCGGCGCGGTGATCGTCCTCGCGCTGCTGGTCAACACGGTGGAGCTGCTCTGCACCAGCGGATTGCCGGCGGTGTACACGCAGGTCCTTGCCGCACGCCATCTGCCGGCCTGGCAGTACTACGGGTATCTTGCCTTATACAACGTGTTCTACATGCTGGACGACAGCCTGCTGCTGGCCGCGGCGGTGGTCACGCTGCGCCTGTCCAAGCTGCAGGAACGTGGCGGGCGAGTGCTGAAGCTGATCAGCGGCGTGGTGATGCTGCTGCTGGGTTTGGCGCTGGTCCTGCGGCCGGAGTGGCTGGAGTGGGGCGGGGTGTGATCCGGACCGGCTAGCTCCGATTCGCTCCGGCCAGATGCTCGGGCGCTCAAAATCGGAAAGCGCGGCGCGCAGAGTATCTGGCGCCAGCCCGATGGGGCGGCCATCTGGAATGACGAGCCGATGCCCGCCCCTTATCGACGCGATCTATTCGCGGTGCTTCGGCCCGTGCCGTTTGTTCGACGCACCGATCACACCGCCGTCATCCCTGGTGATGATCACCACGGAAGAGCGGGGCTTGTGGACCATGACCAGATCGCTGGCGGTGGTGGGACCGTTGTAGCCATTGTCCGGCCACTTGGAGTTGGCGGTGAAATTGCCGGCCCAGTCTTCGCCCGGATGTTGGATGCCGACGAACATGGCCCTGCCATCCGGCGTGGTGATCACTCCGGTCACTTCGCAGTGGGGTGGGCTGGTGAGGAAGCGCTTGGTTTCACCGGTGGACGGGTCGGCGCACATCATGACGTTGCCGCCGATGTTGACCCAGTCGCCCGTCGCATCACCGACCTGGTCGGTCTGGATCCACAGGCGCCCGTCCTGGTCGAACCACAGGCCGTCCGGGGCGCCGTAGTCGTCGCCGTTGATGTTGCCCTTGTAGCCTAGGGTCTGGCCGCCGAACTCGCCAGGCGTGTAGGAACCGCCCAAGGTCTTGGCGGTGTCCTTGTCGCCGCACTGCACGAAGATGTCCCACTCGAAGCCGATGGCGTCCGCCCGGCCCATGTTCTCCCGCCAACGGATGATGTGTCCGTAGTCGTTGTCGGGACGCGGGTTGGAGGCGTCCACCGGCGGGTTGGCTGCGGCGGCCGGGGTCGTGCCGTCCGGGTTGTTGCTGGAGACGGGGGTGTTGCCGCGCCGGCTATTGTTGGTGAAGGTCATATACACCTCCCGCGTGACGGGATGCACTGCGCCCCACTCGGGCCGGTCCATCATGGTGGCGCCCAGGCGGTCGGCGGCCTGGCGGCACTTGATGAGCACTTCGCCCTGATCGGCGAAGCCGTTTTCTGGTGTAAGTCCGTCCTTGCCCCATACCAGGGGGAGCCACTGGCCCGAGCCGTCGGCGTTGAACCGCGCCACATAGAGAGTGCCTTCGTCCAGAAGGTCACGGTTGGCGAAGGGATGCTTCGGGTTGAATCTCCTCGCGCAGACGAACTTGTAAACGTATTCGTTACGCTCATCGTCCCCTGTATACACCGCGACCCGGTTCTTGTGGTCGACCACCACCCAGGCGCCCTCGTGCTTGAGGCGACCCAAGGCAGTGCGTTTGACGGGGTTGCTGCGGGGGTTCCAGGGGTCGATCTCCACCACCCAGCCGAAGCGGTTGGGCTCGTTGCGGTTCAGGTTCACGTCGAAGCGATCGTCGGCCTCGTGCCAGCGGTAGCCGAATCCGCCTTTGGTGATGCCATAGCGCCTCTCGTGGGCGGTCTGCGCCAGATCGGTATTGGAACCGAAGTAGCCGTTCCAGTTTTCCTCGCAGGTCAGGTAGGTCCCCCACGGAGTGTGACCGTGGGCACAGTTGTTGAGCGTGCCCAAGACGCGGGTGCCCGTCGGGTCGTCGGCGGTTTGCAGCATGGCATGGCCGGCGGCCGGGCCGCTGATCTCGCAGGCAGTGTTGCCGGTGATGCGGCGGTTGAAGGGCGAGTTGCGCTTGATCTCGAACCCGCCTTTCTTCTCCTGGAGGTCCACTACGCTGATGCCGTGCGCAGCCTGCTGGGCGCGCACCATGGCCAGGGTGATGGTGTCGGTAGCGTAAGAGGTGGTGTTGTTTGCCAGACCCGGATCGACGTATTCATGGTTGCAGACCAGCAGGCCGCGCTCGTTGCCTCGACGCTTGCCCGGGAAAGGGAAGTAGTGCATGCCGTCGTTATGAGCGCCGAAGCAGTGCAGCTGAGTGGCCTCGTCCATGGCTCCGGCAGGGTCCCAATCGGGGGCGTTGCTGAGCGAATCCCCCCAGGAGATCAGGACACGGGCGGTGTAGCCCTCCGGCACGGTGACCCCGTCGGTCATGGGCGCGACATTGGCTGGCACGGACTCGAAGCCGATGCCGCCCAGAGGCGCCGGCGCGGCATTCGCATAGTTGGTCAGCCCATCGACTACGCTGCTGCCCAGGACGGCCACCGCAGTGGCACCCGCCGCGGCACCCAGGGAGGTTTTCAGAAAACCGCGCCGGTTCAACTGGCGCTGCTCGATCAGACTGAGAATGGACTCGTTGCCGGAAGAGTTGGCGACGGTGTCATGGGGATTCGCTTTTCCATCTGGATGAAGCGTGCTGCTCATGAGGCCTCCAGGAGAACGAAGAGATAGCGAAAACGGCTGTGGCCGCCGGTGGGCGGATGCACGGCCCGCGCGACGTGCTTACGATTCCGGGTCCACGGGAATCGCGAGAATGGTAGTGCTGTGTTGTTACGCCACCATGGCAGGCAGCCGGTGACTCGTAGCGCCCCGGGCCAGATGGCGTTTCACGCGGCTGGCATCGGCATCCAGTTTCGGAGAACGAACCGCGCGCGATTCGCCGTCCAGGGGCATGAGTACGTCGGATGCCGTACTCCGCCGCCTGAGTCGAGTGCTGCCTACCGGAGCTCGACTGCTCGCGCCTGGATGAACGCCGCCACGCCTTCGAAGTCCTCCAGTCCGAACGTCGGCAACGCTGTCGGCAGGCTGGCGTCGGTTGCGACCGCGATGATGTGGGGGTCGTCGGGGTAGAGTGGCGCGGTGCCGTTGCCGGCGCGGTATACCTCCAGTCGCGGGATCGGGTGGCGCTTGAATCCCTCGACCAGCACCAGATCGCAGGCCGACAGCATGGCAAGGAGCGCGGGCAGCTCCGGTTCCGCTGCGCCGCGCAGTTCCCGCATCAGCGCCCAGCGCGCGGCGGAAGCGAGGAGGACCTGCGAAGCACCAGCTTCGCGGAAACGCCAGGTGTCTTTTCCGGGTGTCTCCAGATCCACGGCATGATGGGTGTGCTTGATCACCGAAACCCGCGTGCCGCCGGAGATCAGCAGCCTCAGCACCTGCTCGGCGAGGGTCGTCTTGCCGCTACCGGAGCGGCCCGCGAACCCGAATACTCTCATCCGTCATGCCTCGTCCAGGTGAATGGCTGCAATCGCAGGTCGGGACCCTGCCGGGCGCGAAGGTGTCCCGGACGCGGCTCGCGACCACGTCGAGAGCTTCGATTGGCGGAGGCCCCGTGTAAAGTGTATCGGGTGCCGCTGGAGCAGCCGTTTGCCCGGCGTCGTGCGGTTGATCGGGACGCTGACGGCCGGCCGAGGTGCGACTCCGGTCGAGCCAGTTCCGGGCTGCGCGAAAATACCTCCCCGCCCTTTCCCGCCCCCGCAAGCGGGGGCGGGAAAGGGGATGGGAGCCGTTCCCGCCAGCGTGAGCCGGAGCCGGCGTCTCGCTCGTCGCTACGCGCCTTTGAAGTGCCGGTTCTTCAAGCTCACCGTGCGCTTGAACTCCTCCAGCGTGCCCACGCGCCGCACGTCCGCCCACGTGCCCTTGTAGTAAGGCACGATGTTGCGGTCGGTCCAGTCGGTGGTGACGTCGCCGGCCACGCCGTTGAAGTATCCGAACAGCATGAAGGTCTGGCCGGGCTTGGCGGTGCCGTCCGGATAAGCCATCGCGTAGGTGGAACCGAAGTCGTTGAAGACTTCTACCACGTCGCCCGCGCCGACGCCCAGCGACTTCGCGTCATCGGGGTTCATCTCCAGGAAGGCCATCGGCCAGCGGCCCTTCACGAACGCGTTGTACTTGTCGTGATAGCCGGTCTGCCACACCTCGTTGACGCGGCCGTTGTTGATCCAGAACTTGTACTTCGCCTTCTGCTCGGCGACGGTCTTGGGCAGACCTGGCCACGGTGACGGCTTGAACTGGGCGCGTCCGTTGGCGGTGTCGAACTTGCCGTCGGTGTAGAGCATCTCCGTGCCGACCAGCTTGCCACCCTTCCAGTCCTGCGCAGGCAGCTGCACGCCGTTGTTGCCCATGGTGCGCAGCCGGTCGTAGGTGACAATGTGACCCGTGCCGCCGCCCTGGCTGTCGATGGGCCCGGCGCCGGGTTGTCCGGCCCGCCGGAAGCCGTCGTTGAAGGCATCCTCTTCGGTCTTCCAGTCGAATCCGGAGAAGCGCTTGACCATCTCGGCGTTGCCTTCTTTCTGGTACATCGCCTTGATCGTGTTGGCGATCATGGCGGCGATCAGGCAGTCGGGTTTGGCCTCCCCGGGCGGGTCCATGAACTTCTCCGACAAGCGCATGCGGCGCTCGCCGTTCATCGACGTGAGATTCATCTCGCCGGGATGTGCGGCCGCCAGCAGCATGTGCGCGGCCTCCGTGAGCTTCGTGGGGTACAGGTCGATGCTCGCGACGAACAACCCGCCGTTGTTGCAGGCTTCATAGATCACGTCCACCAGCTCTTGCGCCGATGCGCCGCGCGCCTTGCTGATCGCGGACTTCACGATCTGGCTGCGCTCCAGCACGACCTCGCGCAGGCGTTGCGCATTGTTGCTGGTCTGGAAGTTGTTGCACGCCCACCACGTCATCATCTTGCCCTTGCCGTTGATGAGCTCCTGGTCGACGTAGATCTTGCTGTCGCCGGGGTAGGGCGGTCGCGTGTAGCCCTCTTGGTGGCCGCCCATGCGCACGACGCCGGTGCCGCGGCGGCCGACGTTGTGGGTGGCGATCACCAGGTCGACCAGGGCCGACTGGATGAGATAGTTGTCGTTGCCCCAGATGATGCCCTTCTCGTAGGTGTGGCAGGAGCGGGGGCGGTGGCCGGAGGCCTTGGGCTTATAGGCCCACTCTGCCGCTTTCCGCAGCTTGTCCACGGAGACGCCGGTGATCTGGCTGCACTCCTGCAAGCTCATGCGGTTGGCTGCGACCGCGGCGTCGAATCCGTCGGTGTGCTGGCTGATGAAATCACGGTCGATCCAGCCCTGCTCGACAACGTGGGTGAACAGGCCGTTGAACAGGGCGATGTCGGTTCCGGGCTGGATGTCCAGATGCAGGACGTTGTCCTTGCCGGCGATCTGCTCGGCGATGTCCACGGAAACGGTGCGGCGCGGATCGACGAAGATCGCCTTGCCCGCCCCTACCGTTTCGCCTGGGAAGCGCTGCTTCTTCTTGTCGACCGTGCCGCCCTGCAGGTTGGGCACCCAGTGCGCGAGGAAGTAGTTGGTCTGCGTTTCGTAGGGGTTTCCTCCGATCGACCAGATCACGTCGGCCAGCTCGGCATCCTCGTAGCTGTTGTTCAGCTCGCCGATGCCCATCTCGCGGGTGGCGTGGCATTCGGAGTTATAAGCCGGGCGGTTGTGGATGCGCAC
>DAIQQA010000078.1:0-22586 GCA_036787045.1 Burkholderiales bacterium
GGTTGCCGCGGGAAGGAGGGATATCAGCCGTGGAGTCCTGGGCCAGGCATCCTCTCGCTGCCTGCAGCAGCAGCCTTGACCAAGGTCAAGAGCGGCTCGCAAGGTGTCTGGCAAATTGGCGGCTGTCCGGGAAATCGCGCATCGAAGTCGGCATCGCAGCATGCATGCGCGAGATCATGACGCCGCTGTAAGCACAGTACCCCCTGGAGATGGCCATGATTGGATTCGAGGTTAACGGCCGGCCCGCGCAGTTTGCCGGCGCACCGGACACTCCTCTCCTGTGGGTGCTGCGCGACGTGCTCGGCTTGAAGGGCACAAAGTTCGGCTGCGGGGTCGGCGCGTGCGGCATCTGTGTCGTGCTGGTGGACGGCGATCCGAAGAAGGCGTGCACGGAGGAAGTGTCTGCTGTGGCGGGCAAGCAAATTGTCACCATCGAGGGCATCGCTCGCGACCCGCAGCACCCGGTGATCCGGGCCTGGATCGAAGAGCAGGTTCCACAATGCGGGTACTGCCAGCCCGGACAGGTCGTGGCCGCAGCCTGGCTGCTCCAGCGCCATCCGCAGCCCACCGATGCGCAGATCGAGGAGGCGATGTCGCACGTGCTCTGCCGCTGCGGCACGTATCAACGTGTGCGCCGGGCCGTACAACGCGCTGCCGCCATCTCCTCGAGCGAGGCCGATCCACCGGCGCGAAGTCAAGCAGCTGCTTTGCCTGCCGCGCAGGAGGAAGGCGCCTCCGTGGCCGGGCGCGGAAGACGCAAGCCGGCGCTCGATGTGCGCGGGCGCTTTGCGCCCAACCCTTGGGTGCGCATTGACCGCGAGGGCATGGTGACGGTGATCGTCGACCGCTCGGAGATGGGGCAGGGCGTGGTCACTTCGCTCGCCACGCTGGTCGCCGAGGAGCTCGAAGTCGGCCTGCACCAGGTCCGCACCGAGTTCGCCCCAGCGGCGAAGGAGTATGTCAACCCGCTGCTCGGGGAACAGATGACGGGTGGCAGCACCAGCGTGCGCAGCGCCTGGAAGCCTCTGCGCGAAGCTGGGGCGGTCGCGCGCGAGATGCTGGTGTCCGCAGCCGCAAAGACCTGGGGTGTGAAGCGCAGCGAGTGCCATGCGCGGCAGGGGCAGGTGCTGCACGTTCCCAGTGGACGACGGCTGGACTTCGGCAAGCTGGTCGGGACTGCCGCATCGCTACCTGCGCCAGGCAAGCCGACTCTGACACAACCGAGCGACTTCCGTCTGATCGGCAGGCCCCTGCCGCGGCTCGAAGTGCCCGACATGGTCCTCGGCCGCACTCAGTACGCAATCGACGTCGCGTTGCCGCAGATGCTATATGCCGCAGTGCTGCGTTGCCCGGCATTCGGTGGAAGGGTGGCACGCTTCGACGCGTCGGTCGCACATAAAGTGGGTGGCGTACATGCCGTGCTGCAGATCGAGAGCGGGATCGCCGTGGTGGCTGACAGCGCGTTCACCGCGCTGAAGGCAAGGGAAGCGCTGCAGGCCGAATGGGACCCCGGCCCGAACGCCGAGCTCGACAGCGCGCTCATCCGGGAGCGACTGCGGGCGGCGTTGTCACGACGCGGGACAGTGGTGCGCGACGACGGCGACACCGGCCGCGCACTCAGACGGGCCGCGCGCGTGATCGAAGCGGCTTACGAAACCCCGTACCTAGCGCACGGCACCATGGAGCCGATGAACTGTGTGGCGCACGTGCGGACGAATGCGTGCGACTTGTGGGTCGGCACACAGGCGCAGCAGGGCGCGCAGGCGCAGGCCATGGAGATGACCGGTCTGCCCCAGCAGCATGTGCACGTGCACACCACTTATATAGGAGGTGGGTTCGGCCGCAGACTGCAGCAGGATTTCGTGGCGGAAGCGGTGCAGCTGTCGAAGGCGACCGGACGTCCGGTACAGGTGCTGTGGACGCGGGCCGACGATATGCAGCATGACTTCTACCGTCCCGCAAACGTCACCGCTTTCAAGGCCGGGCTGGACAGCTCCGGCAGGCCGCTCGCGTGGCTGCAACGCGTAGCCGGCCCGGCGCTGGCACTCGACGGGATCGACGTTCCGTATGCGATCGCCAATCTGCGCGAGGTGGACATCGAGGAGGACCCCGGGATTCCCACCGGCCCGTGGCGCTCGGTGGGTGCATCGCAAAACGCCTTCGCGATCGAGTGCTTCGTGGACGAACTGGCCTGGGAGGCACGGCAGGATCCGGTGGCATTTCGCCGCGCGCTACTCGCACGCTCTCCGCGCCACCGTGCGGTGCTCGACCTTGCTGCCGAGAAGTCCGGCTGGGGTAGCCCGCTTCCGGCAGGTCAGGGCCGCGGCATCGCAATATATCGCTCGTTCGGCAGCTGGGTCGCGGAGGTGGCGGAAGTCTCGGTAGCGGCGAACGGCGGAATCCGCGTGCACCGCGTCGTGTGCGCAGTCGACTGCGGCAGCATTGTCAATCCCGATACCATCGCCTCGCAGATCGAAGGCGCGGTCGTCTTCGGCCTGAGCGCAGCACTGCACGGCGAGATTACCGTCCGAAACGGCGCGGTCGAACAGAAGAGCTTCGACGACTACCCGATCCTCACCCTGCGAGACGCCCCTGCTGTCGATGTGCACATCCTTCCCAGCCGGCGTCCACCCGGCGGCGTGGGTGAACCAGGTGTACCGCCGATCGCTCCGGCGGTGGCGAACGCGGTGTTTGCCGCCACCGGGGTGCGCACCCGCAGCCTTCCGCTCGTTAGGTCCCGTAGAGCTCCTTGATCTCGTTCTCCGCCGCCAGCCAGTCCTCCAACTCGTGTCCGGGCTGGAACCCGCGGCCCAGCGAGCGGAAGTAGGCAGCAACGGCAACCATCTCCCTCAACTCGGCCGTCGTCGGCGGGATGTCGGCTTTCTCCTCTTCGGCGACCTGCTCCTCGAATTCCTCCCGGGCCAGAGCCCCGGGCGTTGCATGTATCACTCGTTTGCTGCTTTGGGTACCGACCATAAGGACTCCTTCTCCATGTCCGATTAGCTCCTTCCCTTCCTCGCTTCTGAGCTGGGTAACATACCCTTGCCCTCGCATGGTTCGTTGACCTGCATCAACCGGACTGCACCCGCCATCGCCTGCTTCCCAACGGCCAGGTGCAAGCGCTGTCTATCCATGCCGTGGTTATCGCGCCGCGGCGCGCTCATGCCGCGTCGGCTCCTCGATCCTCCCCGAACGCCTGAGACACCTGCTGCCTCAGGCGATGGTCGGACTGTGCATAGCGCGGCGAAAAGTGAAAGGGAATGACCCGCTGCGCCTGGGCCAGTCGCGCTAGCAGGCCCGCCTGGCCTGCCGTCAAATGATAGCGGCTAGCCGCCAGCTCTCGATCTTCGTTCAGGAACATGGCTTCGATGAAGAGCAGGTCGGCGCCGCGCGCCAGCTTGATGATCCGCCGCGCGTTCTCGGGGTGATAAGCGGCGTCCGTTACGAAGGCGATCTTCTGGCCTGGGACAATGCGCAGGATCTTGGATCGAAGCTCGCCTAGGGCCATGGTGCGCTCATGCATCCGCGTCCCCTCGCGCCACCAGACACGGAAGGGCAGGTCGTCCGGCTCGCCCTGGATCACCGCTTGTTTCAGCTCGCGGAGCCAAGCCCCCACCGGCAGTCCCAGCTCGGCCAGCCGGTTCTTCCACACGTTGACATGCGCCTTTTCCTCCAATGCGAAAGCCAGGCACGGGATGCGGTGGTCCAGGAAGGCCGCGAGCACGCGGAAGCCGGGCTCGTCCACCAGCACACCGTCCACCCAGGTCCACGACCTCTGTGCCTCGGGCTTGAACCCGCTCTGGCAGCGGAAGGTCGAGCTGCGCGCGGTTCCCTCGGGCCAGATCTCGGTTGCCACCAAGGTGAAGTCCGTCGGGTAGTTGCCCACCAGGTTCCAGGTGTAGGCGTCGAGCCTGCAACGCACCTGCTCCACGAACCCGGGCGGGCCGAAGAGGCGTGCCAGCCGTTCCCGACCCAGGTTGATCCGCAGGAACCAGTCGAAGCCCATGAAATGATCCATGTGGGTGTGAGATACGAACACGTCCGATACCCGCAGGATCTTGCGCGGCGCCAGCGCCTTGAGGTCGCCCAGATCGAACAGCAGCCCGCGCTTCTCGAACAGGCAGTCCACATATAGCGCGGGGTCGCCGAAGGGGCCATTGACGAGCTGAGGACGGAAGGTCGGGCGCATCTGCGTTGGCTGCGGCTCTTGGCGAGGGCGTCAACCGCCAGACACGGCGCCGCAGACTAGTGCCGCGACACACAAAGTTCCACCTCTCACCACGAAGGCACGAAGACACGAAGAAAACCGGAACGACCAGGGCATGAGGGCTTCCTGCGCTCGCCACCTCTACCGTACAGTGGTTCGCAACTAACGTGTCACCCGCGCGCGGGGGGATCGAATCGAACCGGGCACCCATTCTACTGCGAGCACGCGCGCCCTCGGCGGCTTGCGTGCCCCTGGTCGATTGGCCGGCATGGCAGACCGGTGCCGATCCGGGAAGCAGTGTAGATTAGGGGCCTCGCATCCGAGCAGATGGTGCTGCGGCGTTGTCGTGTCCAATGATGTGAGCTTTACCGCCGGTTGCGACGGGATACCGCCTGCCCGGTCCGCTTTCCTGTTGATTTCGAGATCCGGAACGATCGATGGACGAGCCGCACGAGCTGGAAGCGAACTTCACGGCGATGTTCGGTCCTCTCGCTGCAGTGTACCGGGCGCCTGGGCGAGTGAATCTGATCGGCGAACACACCGACTACAACCAGGGCTTCGTCCTGCCTGCTGCTATCGATCTCTTCTGTTGGGCCGCCGCTTCCCGCCGCGACGACGACAAACTGGTCGTCTACTCCGGCAACTTCGGCGAGTCGGTCGACTTTGATCTTGGCGACCAAAACCCGAGACGGTCGGGAAAATGGTGGGATTACCCTGTGGGCGTCGCGTGGGCGCTGCGACAATCCGGGTATCGTTTGCGGGGTACAAACCTCTACATCCGAGGCGATGTCCCGGTCGGGGCCGGGCTCAGTTCCTCTGCCGCGATCGAAGTCTGCGTCGGCTATGCTCTCCTGGACCTGTCTGCCCACGCGATCGATCGCACCCGTCTGGCTCTGTTGTGCCAACGAGCCGAGAACGAGTTCGTCGGGGCGCGTTGCGGGATCATGGACCAGTTCATATCCTGCCACGGGCAGGCCGGACATGCGGTCTTGCTGGACTGCCGGTCGCTCGACTATCGTTCGGTACCGCTCCCGAGTCAGATCCAACTCGTCATCTGCAATACCATGGTCAAGCATGAACTGGGGGCGAGCGAATACAATACCCGACGGGCAGAGTGCGAAGAAGGGGTGCGCCAGCTCGCCGAGGTTTCACCTCATATCAGCTCGCTGCGCGACGTCACGCTCCCCGAGCTGGAACAGCACCGCGACCGGCTGAGGGAGACGATCTACAAGCGCTGCCGGCACGTCGTGACCGAGAACGATCGGGTGCACAGATTCGCGGCGGCACTGCGAAACGGAGAGACGGGCGCCTTGAGCCGGTTGATGGCCGATTCCCATCGCAGCCTGCGCGACGACTACGAGGTCAGCTGCGCCGAGCTGGATCTCATGGTAGATCTCGCCTGCCGGCAGCAGGGGGTGATTGGAGCACGCATGACCGGCGCTGGTTTCGGCGGGTCGACGATCAACTTGGTCAACGCCGCGGACTCGGCGGAGTTCCAGCGTCGCGTGGCCGCAGCGTACCACGCGGCAACCGGTCTCAGTCCGGACATGTACGTATGCAAGGCAGCGCCGGGCGTTGGACCAGTGCGCCTCCCTGCCGGGGACTCTGCGGCTCGAGCAGGTCAGGGCTCAGCGGCGCGACATGACTGAACGGGTGCTCGTCACCGGCGGGGCCGGGTTCATCGGCAGTGTCGTTGCGGCTCAATTGCTCGACCGGGGATACGAGGTCGTCGTCTATGACAACCTGTCCCACGGCCATCGCGCAGCCGTGCCGCCGGGCGCGAAACTGGTGGTCGAAGATCTCGCCAACCGGGAAGCTCTGGACCGTCTGCTGCGCGAGCACCCCGTTGACGCCGTCATGCACTTTGCCGCGCTCATCGAAGCCGGCGAATCCATGCGCGAGCCGGCGAAGTATTTCCGCAACAACACGGCGAACACGCTGACCCTGCTCGAGGCCGTGCTGGCGTGCCGTGTGCCGCGGTTCGTGCTTTCCTCGACGGCCGCTGTCTATGGAATGCCGGAACGAACTCCCATCGAGGAAACCGATCCGCTTCGCCCCGCGAACGCGTATGGCGAGTCGAAGCTGCTCGTCGAGCGAATGCTGGACTGGTTCCATCGCATCCACGGGCTGCACTACGCGAGCTTGCGTTATTTCAATGCCGCCGGAGCCGCCGGCAATCAGGGGGAGGATCATCGCCCGGAATCGCACTTGATTCCCCTCGCTCTGGAGGTCGCGCTCGGCGAGCGCGACGAGATCGCGGTCTACGGCGCCGACTACCCCACCCGGGACGGCACTTGTATCAGAGATTACATTCACGTGGCCGATCTGGCGAGCGCACACTTGCTCGTGCTCGAGAAACTGAAACAGGCCGACAAACTGATCTACAACCTCGGAAGCGGCCTCGGCTTCACGGTGCGAGAAGTCATCGACACGGTGCGTCGCGTGACCAAACACCCGGTGCCGGCCCGGGAGGCCGAGCGGCGGCCCGGCGACCCTGCCGTGCTCGTGGCCAGCTCCGAGAAGATCAAACGCGAGCTCGCTTGGACCGCGCAGTTTCCCGATCTCGAAGTGATCGTGCAGAGCGCCTGGGAGTGGCGCCGTGCGCATCCCGGCGGCTATGCTGATTGACTCGGGGCCGGAAGCGCGGCATGAGCCCTTCTGAACTGCAGCAGGTCCCCCATCGCCGCTTCAATCCGCTCACCCGCGAGTGGGTGCTCGTGTCTCCCCATCGCACGCAGCGCCCATGGCTGGGCAGAGTGGAAAGGGCCGCCTCCCCGGATCAGCCGGCCTACGACCCGGATTGCTACCTGTGCCCGGGCAATCCGCGCGCGGGCGGGAAACGGAACCCGGAATATCTCAGCACGTTCGTGTTCGACAACGACTATCCGGCCCTGCTCCCGAACGCGTCCGACGCCAGCATGGACGAGCGCGGATTGATCGTTGCCCGTGCCGAAGCCGGGATCTGCCGAGTGGTATGCTTCTCGCCGCGTCATGATCTGACCATTCCCCGCATGAGTCCGGCGGAGCTGCGGGCGGTGGTCGACGTCTGGGTGGATCAGTATCGGTCGCTGGCCGAGATTCCCTGGATTCGCCACATCCAGATCTTCGAGAACCGCGGCGCAACGATGGGTGCGAGCAACCCTCATCCGCATTGTCAGATCTGGGCGAACGCTTCCATACCCAACGAGCCTGCAAGGGAACAGGCTTCGTTGCATGCTTACCGGGGCGAGCGCAACTCGTGTCTGCTATGCGACTACCTCCAGCTGGAGCTGGCGCTCGGGGAGAGGCTGGTCTGTCAGAACGATGCGTTTGCGGCGGTCGTTCCCTTTTGGGCGGTATGGCCGTTCGAGACTTTGCTGCTGAGCAAGCGCCACCTCGAAGCGATGGACCAGCTGTCCGAACCGGAACGGGATCTGCTCGGCGATATCCTCCGGCAGCTCACGATCCGCTACGACAATCTGTTCGACATTCCTTTTCCTTATTCCATGGGTTTCCATCAACGCCCGGCGGACGGCCAGCAGCACCCGGAGTGGCACCTTCATGCCCACTACTATCCACCGCTGCTACGCTCCGCAACCGTGCAGAAATTCATGGTGGGCTACGAGATGCTGGCTTCCCCGCAACGCGATATCACGGCGGAAGCTGCGGCCGCCCGGCTGCGCAGCGTGGCGGATGTCCACTATCTCGACCCGGCCCTGAGGCGAGATCCGGCGGATCCCGCGAAATCCGGTTGATCCTGTCCGTTTGGCTGCGGCTGTGCACGGTTGCGGGGCTCGCCCCGCCCGCCACGGCGGACAAGGCGAGCTCCGGTGTGCGGCTGTCGAAGTCAGCGAATGCCCTTCTCGATCAGCGGCACCAGGGCCCCGATAGTCTTGGGGGTAACCACGCCGGCGCCGGTGTTGATGCTGAGCCCGGCAAAGCCGTACTTCTTGGACAGCACGCACTGGGTCACGGGCAGGAACCCTTGCAGATAGAGCTGTTGATCGAGCACGACGCTGACATAGCCCTTCTTCAGCGCATCGATCGTTGCCGGCGCCAGATCGATCCCGCCCACGGTGATCTCGCCCGGTTTCTTTCCGGCGTCTTGCAGGGCCTTGCCGATGAAGCTGGTGACGTTGCCATGTTGCGTGCCGATGGCCTTGAGCTTGGGGTTCTTCTGGATGTAGGCGGTCAGGATCGGCACGGCCAGTGAGGCATCGTGGTCGACCTCCGGGCTGATCTCGATGTAGTCCACGTCCAAGCCGGCCGCCTTCAGGGTGTCGTAGAGACCCTGGTCGCTCTTGCCGCGCTCGGCTTGCGCGCGCAGACCGTACTCCAGAGCCTTGTCGCCCTTCTTGAGCCCGCCGTACTCGATCATCTTCTGCGCGGTCAGCTTCCCGCCCTCGTAGAGATCGACACCGGCGTAACCGAACCCGCTTCCCCCATACTGGTCCTTCAGCTTGGTGAGCGGCGAATTGCCGGAAGTGATGACGATGCCGCGCTTCTCCGCGTCCGCCACCAGACTGGCGAAGGCGTCATGGCCGGGGTGCCCCATGATCTCGATGCAGTCGGGCGAAGCGGCGAGCGCTTCGCGAAACTGCTTGAGCATGGTTTCCGGCTGCCAGCCAGAGTACTGTTCTTTCAGCGTGACCCCATACGCCGCCGCGGCGGCGCGCGCGCCGTTGGTGCGCGGCAGGGTGGAGCCGTCGCCGGGGTTACCCCCCATCTGGAAGTACATGGTGATACCCGAACCCAGCAGTTCCGCGGCCTGCGTCGGCAGGCTTGCTGCAAGGGTCACTATCCCGAGCGCTGCGACCGTGGATGCAAGTGCCTTCATCGTGCTCCTCCTTTTGCTGACAACGGACTTCTTGACCGGTGCCATGCGGCATCGGCCGCCACGTTTCCGCGATATCGATAGCGATGCCCACCATAGAGAAGGGTAGGGAGCCCGGCTTTGACATGAGTCAATGTTTGTTGCCGATGCGCCGCCGTGCGGCGGGAGCCTTCCAATGTGCCTCATGCGCTCGCGCGGGGAAAACCATGTCGCGCGGCTGCGGCCATGGGCTAGCCCGGCGGCGATTTGCGGCCGAAGGTGAGCTTCCCGCGCACGGCGCGCAGAACGCCGCGTCCGCGCTCGGGCTCCTCGATGACGAGGTGGCCGACCACTGCCGACAGGAACACCATGCCGACCACGGCACGCACCCAGAAGCCCTGCAGCCCGGTGGCCACCAGGCCCGCCTCTACCATGCCGATGATGAACGAGCCGGCGACCGTGCCGACCACCGACGCCTTGCCGCCGAACACCGAGGTTCCGCCGATGAACACGGCGGCCATCACTTCCAGAAGGTAGCCGCTGCCTTGGGTGTTGAAGAAGTTCCTGTTCTCCAATGTCAGGAGCACCGAAGCGAGCGCCGCCATCACGCCCATCAGCACGAACATGCGGATCTTCTCGCGCGCCACGTTGACGCCTACCACCTCGGCTACCTTGACGTTGTCGCCGATGAACAGCAGGTGCTCTCCGAAGCGACGCCGATTGAGGACGAGCCAGAGCACGACGGCAACGGCCAGCGCCCACAGCGACTGGAGCGGGAACGGCCCGATGCGGCCCACCAGGAGCTGCCAGAGGAGCAACTGCTCGACCTCGCCCAAGGAGTACGACAATCCCTGGGAGAACACCGTGGTGAGACCACCCCACAGGAACTGGGTCGCCAGCGTGGCGATGATCGAAGGAATGCCCACACGGGCGACGAGAACGCCGTTGACGTAACCGACCAACGCGCCCGCGGCCAACGCGAGGACCAAGCCGACCCACGGAGAGTCCAGCTCGTGCACGCAGTACGCCAGCACCCAGCCGGATAAAGCGATGATGGAGGGAAAGGACAGGTCGATCTCCCCCGCTGCGATGACCAGCGTCAGTCCCACCGCCAGCACCAGGAGCGGCGGAACCGTGGCGAGAAAGGACATGTAGATGCGATAGCCGAGGAACACCTCGGGTGCGGCGATCATGAACGCCGCCACCAGGACCAGCAGCACGGCGACGATCGGCAGCCCTTCGATCTGCAGCAGCCGGATCCTGCCGGACTCAGGCGCGGACACCAGCGTGCCCTTCGTGCAGCGCGACCAGGTGATTGGTCAGTTCGGTCAGACCGATCTCGCCCTTGGCGAACTCGGCCGCAACCCTGCCGCGGTCGAGGACCACCAGCCGGTCGGCAACCTCGTGCACATGGGCGAGGTTGTGCTCGATATAGATGCAGGCCCGCCCGCCCGCCTTGACGCCCTCGACGAAGGCGAGCACTTTGCGCACCTCGCTGACCGCCAGGGCCGCCGTGGGCTCGTCGAGCACGATCAGATCGGCTTCGAAATGCATGGCGCGGGCAATTGCGATGCCCTGGCGCTCGCCGCCCGAGAGGTCGCGCACCGTCGAATCGGCGGTGATCCCCTCGCCACGGAAGCCGATCGCCTGACGCAGCAAGCCGTCGGCGATCGCCTTTTCCTTCTTGACATCGATGAAGCCGAAACGGCCCACGATCTGGCGTCCCACGAACAGGTTGCGCCAGAGCGGCTGCTTCTCGCCCAGCGACTGTCCTTGATGAACCGTCTCGATGCGCAGCTCGTGGGCCATGCGCACCGAATAGTCGTCGAGATCGATGCGACGGTCGCGCACCCAGATGCTCCCGGCGGTGGGCCGCAGAACGCCGCTCACGATCTTGATCAGGGTGGATTTGCCGGCACCGTTGTCGCCGACCAGGCCGACGATCTCATTGCGCCCGACCTCGAAATCCACCTGCGACAGCGCCTGCACCTTGCCGAAGGTCATGCCGACCTTTTCCAGACGCACGATGTGGCGCCAGCTCTGAGCAGCGGGGTCGGGCCGTGCGGCCGCCATCATGCTGTCTTTCCCTTTTTTCATGGTTGAGCGGGTCGATCCGGCCGGTGCGAGCAGGGCCCGCTGCGGTGCGCGAAGCTTGGTCGCCAGCGTACCGTGGACGCTCGGCCTTGTCACGGGCGTTCAACCGGGTTGATCGAGATCAACCGCGGCGCGCGCCGGACGTGGTTTGATCGCCCATGGTCGCGCAGGCTTCCCCTGTGCGGCCCTGCCAAAGCAGACACCGATGGGGCGAGCTGCGTCCCGAGTAAGATCGGGTCGAGCCTTGACTGCTCGCCAGGGAAAGGAGACCTATCGTGCCCCTACCGCTCGAACCCGAGAGCCGCGTCAGCGAGGAGCTGGCAGCGGTCATGGAAGCGATCGCCAATGATCCCGACCTCGACGAGCCTGTCACGCTGGCACTGGTACGCGACAAGCTGCGCCAGCGGCTCGCCGCACAGGGCGTCGAAGCGAGTCGGCACGAGTTCGGCGACGAGCAATCGCTTTACGCCGAGGTCGAGGCGCTGATCGAGGAGTACGGCGAGGACGCCCTCGCCGCCGACCTCACCACGGTCAAAGCCAGCGACGAGCTGTCGGAAGTGATCGAGACGATCCTGGACAACACCGAGGTGGACACGTTGCCGACCCTTGCGAGTGTTCGGGCGGCCATGACCGAGGGGTGGCTGGCGCGCCTGGCCGGGGATGGCCTGATCGAGGCCGATGGAGAGGAGAGCCTGCTCGCCGAGATCGATTCGCTCATCGAGCGCTACGGTCCCGATCTGCCGGCCGAGAACGTGCTGCGGTTCGACTGAACCGGGGAGCGTCGACTGAGGAAGATGTGATCGGGTGTCATCCCCGAGGGCAGGCTCGGGGGGATCCACCGTTGTGAGCAGCCCAGGTTCCCGCATGTGCGGGACCGACACTACAACACGTGATCAGGCACCCCTTGCACGGGAACGCCACCCGTCGCCGCCCCGCCGGCGAGCGCGAACAGGGCTCGTGCGATACCTTCGACCACGCGCGCCATCTCGGGGTAGCGCAGGCGATCGGGCGTATCGGAAGCACGATGGTAGTGACCATAGCGATAGAAAGCCGTGTCCGTCACCATCACCCCCGGATAGCCTGCGCGCCAGAAGGAGAGCTGATCGCTCCAGGACACGCCCGGTACGATCGCGGGGCTGACGACCGATTCACAGGGAAAATCGCAGTGGGCTTTGAACGCGGCCACCGTCTCGCGCAGCTCGCGTCGGGAACGCAGGTTCGACACGAAGGCGATGAAGTTGCCGCGATCCGGATAGAAAAAGCGGAACAACGGCGGGTAACCCTGACTGCCGGGTGCGTCGCTGTAGCAGCCGAGCATTTCCAGTGAAAGCATGACGCGGATATCGTCGCCGCGTGCGCGTGCGGCGGTCGCATACACCTTGCTGCCCATCTCGCCGAAGTAGAAGAACGGCGGCTCCTCGTTCACGAACGCAACGAGCTTCACGGTGCGTTCGGGCTGCGAGCCGTGCAGCAGGCAGGCGATCTCGAGCAGGGCCGCGACGCCGCTGGCGTTGTCGTTTGCCCCCGGGCTGCCTCGCACCGAGTCGTAGTGCGCGCCGGCGAGCACGATCTCGCCGGCCCGGCTGGTACCGGGAATCACGACCTCCAGGTTCTCGCAGGTCAGGCCGTGCGTTCGGTAGGGTTGCGCCGAGACCTCGCAGCCCATCGCCCGCCATCGGGAGCGGATGTAGTCGGCGGCCGCCGCCAGCGCCCGCGGCCGCCAGACGTTACGCTCGCCTATGTCTCCGGCGAGAACCGCGACGTGTCTGCGCAGCCGATCGGCGCAATCGTCGTCCATCGGGTCGTGGCTTCAGTCTGCAGACCTTGATGTTGCTCCAGGCTCAGGCGTAGCTCGCGCGGTACATGCCTGCGCGAATCCAGGCGCCGATATCGTGCGGTCGCGGTCGCGTCGCCAAGCCCTCACGGTAGGCGATCTCCGCCACAGCCGTGGCGACTGCCGCGGCCACCGCCGGCATCCTGACCGCGGGAGGGAAGATGCGTCCGGCCGCGAGATCCTCTTCACTCACCTGGTCGGCCAACGCCTGTGCTGCCGCGAAAAACATGTCGTCGGTGACGCGCGTGGCGCCGCTCGCGAGCACGCCCAGACCGACGCCCGGAAAAACGTACGAGTTGTTCGCTTGTCCGGTCACGAACGTCCTGCCGTCGAGCGTAACGGGCGCGAAGGGGCTGCCCGCGGCGAAGATCGCGCGTCCCTGCGTCGCACGATAGGCCTGCTCGGCCGTGCATTCCGCCTTGGAGGTGGGATTCGAAAGCGCGACCACGACCGGGCGCTCGTTGTGCCGGGCCATGGCAGCGAGCACCGGCTCGTTGAAGGCGCCGGCCCTTCCGCTTGCGCCGATGAGGACCGTCGGGCGGATCGCCTCGACTGCCGCGAGCAGGTCGTCGACGGCCGCATGGTCCTGGGCAAACGGGCGCTTGTGCTCTGCGAGACCGCGACGGCTTGCGACCACCAGGCCCTGCGAATCGACGAGCCAGCAGCGCTGCCGCGCCTGCGATTCGGAGACGCCGGCGCGTGCAAGCGCGGAGACCACGAGGGTTGCAATGCCAGTGTTGGCCTCGCCCGCGCCGAAGAACAGCAGGCGCTGCTCTGTCAACGGCTTTCCGGTCAGTCTGGAGGCGGCATAGAGGCCCGCGAGCCCCATGGCGCCGGTACCCTGGATGTCGTCGTTGACGCAGCATGCGCGGCTGCGATAGCGCCCGAGCAGTGCGAATGCGTTGGCGGTGGCGAAGTCCTCGAACTGAATCAGCACGCCGGGGAAGACTTCCTGCGCCGCTGTCACGAACTCCTCCAGCAGGTCGTCATATCTCGGGCCCTTCAGCCGAGGCTCACGGAGTCCGAGGTAGAAGCGCTCTGCGCGGACCGAGTCGGTGTCGGTGCCCACGTCGAGCATCACCGGCAGGCACAGGGCGGGGTCGACGCCAGCGCAGGCGACGTACAGCGCGAGCTTGCCGATGGGGATGCCCATGCCGTTGGCACCCAGGTCGCCCAGGCCGAGAATGCGCCCGCCGTCGGTGACCACGATGACGCCGACGCGCTCGCGCGGCCAGCGCCGCAGCACTTCACGGATGCGCCCGCGGTCGTGCGGTGTGATGTAAAGGCCGCGTGGCTGCTGGTAGATGCAGCTCCACTCCAGGCAGGCCTGGCCAACCGTAGGCGTGTACACAATCGGCAGCAGCGCCTCGAGGTTGTCGATCAGCACACGGAAGAACAGTGTCTCGTTCTCGTTCTGCAGCGCGGAGAGATGGACGTACTTGTTCATGGCGGTGGACCTGGACTGCAGCACCGCCATTACTCTGCCCACCTGGTCCTCGATGGATTCGACGCGGGACGGCAGCAGGCCGGTGAGGTTCAGCCGCTCGCGCTGTTCCGCGGTGAATGCCGTGCCTTTGTTGGCCAGCGGGTCGCGCAGCAGGTCGATGCCGTTCATCGGATGGGATGGCCTCTGGATGCGGCAAAGGAAACCACGGCGCGTCGGCCCGAGCGTTGACGTGGATCAACTGCTACTGCTTAAAAGCTGAACCGCAGAGGCGCAGAGGCGCGCAGGGCCCCAGAGGAAGAGCGAAACCGCGTTTACCACGAATGACACGAAGAAACACGAAGGAAAACCCGGGCTTTGTGGTGCTGGTGTCTTCGAGGCCAATCATGGGTATCGCGTTGACCGGTCAGTCCCCTCTTTGATCTTGTCTCTGCGAATCTCCGCGCCTCCGCGGTTCAGTTTTGGGCGGAAGCGTCAGTAGAGTCTTTCTTGATTCCGCGACTTCAGAGCGCATCAGGCAAAAAAAGGCGGCCGACCCCCATCGGGCACGGCCGCCCCGGCTCTCAGCCGCTCACCGATCCGTGTTTCGGTAACCGGCCCCAGAGGAGGGCGCGCTCCGCCGCACCGGCAAGCCAGGCGGTCGGGCGCAGTGTCCAGTGCGTTAGCGGAAGATCTCCTTCCAGCCTAGTCGTCTGTGCATGGCAAGCTCCTGCGTTTTCGGCGACCTGAACACGAGACGCTGGAGACGAAGCAAGGCGGCACCAGAGCGGGCACACCGGCGTGCAAGTCAGGGGGAAGCAACGGGAAGGGGAAGCGGACCGAGCGGGTGTGGGATCATCCCGCAGGATTTACGATGCGCGTGTGGCGCATACGGCGGTCCCGCTGCCTTGAGCCCCGGTGAGGCTGTTAGGCCGGAAACTTTGCGTCCCCGCCTTTCGACGGGTTTGCCCTTGGCACGACGCTCAACAATGCGTCATGCGTTGATGTGGCGTTTGCTTGGTTTCTTGAGCGTCTTTCTCCGCATCAATCGCGCGTGGTCTGCGTTACGGTTCACACGCTAGCACAAGACCACCACGTTCAGGCAAGAGCGGCCCGACAAGCGGGCAATTTCAGCCGACGAGCGGCGCGCATCTTCTCGCAACACGTTGGCATGTCGCAATCGGGCGACAGCTGCTCCTCGCCGCCACCGGAGATCCAGCACACTCGCGCCGACAGCTCAGCAGGCTCATCGTTGCCCGCAGTCGTTCGGTTGGGTTACGTCGGTAACGCGGAGCGCCCGCTCTTGAAAAAGAGTCGAAATCCGGCAATGGTGCAATCGACGGGTCGCTCGAGCGGTGCGGTCGGCGGCCGATCAGTGGTACGCTGCGATCCCTGCGGCGGACGCTTCTGAGGTGCAGACGCAGTGGAAACCTCCAGTTCTGACGAGAATCGCAAGGCGGACGGATTTGTGTCTACCGATGCGAGAGAGCACGCAAGTCCCGGCGGGAGTCCCGCCTGGGTCGCCCACGTACACTTCCTGTTCCTAGGCGGCATTGCGATACGCGGTGGGCTGGCGCTCGTGCTAGTCCTGTGCTCCGTGTACATTCTCAATCTGCTCGACACCTCCGACTTGGTCGGCTGGCTGGTCCTGGGGCTTACCACGGCGGGCGTGGCGTGGGTGCTGCTGGACCACGCCTACGACATCGAAGGGGCGCTCGCCCGGCAGGCGGCGCTGGCTGCGGTATTCGATCCCGACGCCTACGGCGCGCGCGCCGAGGCCGTGCGATCGTACAGCGACGAGTGCGTTCGCACGTACGGGCGCGTTCCGCACGGCCTGACGCACCTCAGGCAGCCCGACGACAACCGGGCTTTCCGTGTGTACTTCCCATCGCGTCGCGTCCAGTGCCGGCGCTGGTGCGCCGAGGCCTTGCTGATGTCGGCGCAGCGTGCGCTGCGGGTGGTGGCCGTCGGGCTTCTCGCCGTGATCGCGTGCCAGCTCTATGTCTTTCTTGCGGCCTAGCTGAAGCTAGAATTCCATCGACTCGACGACTTCGGCTACGAAGAACTCGCGTGTGAAGTCGATCGCGCGCGCGGTGTCGAAGCCCTTGCAGGTGTAGAGGACGATGGAGAACAGGCGTGCCGAGCTCCACACATACGCCGCGATGCCGGAGTCGATCAGGGGCAGGAAGGCGTCGAAGCCCTGGTTCTCTTCCTTGCCCAGTCCGGCAGGTGAATAGATCACCGGCTCGCCGTAGGCCTTGAGATCCAGATGCGCTGCCAACCCGGTCATGTAGCGGGTAAGTGCGTCGCGGTCGACGGAAATGGTGTAGATGCCTTCCATCAGCAGGCGCTGGCGAAAGATGTGAGGGGCGAGGTTGTGCATGAGCGCAAAGGGTGGAGGACGAAGGGTGTGGGGCGTGGGACGCAGAGGGTACTGCGCGCAGGGAGTGTTGCTGTACTGTCGTTCCCGCGAATGCGGGAACCCAGGGCGCTGTGACGCTACTGGATCCCCGCCTTCGCGGGGATGACAACCAACCCCGTCGGACGTCGTCTACGCACAGTACCCTCTCCGTCCCACGTCCTTCGTCCTCTACCCTTCGTCCGCGATTCAGTAGGACTCTTCCAGAATCCCCAGATAGTCCCTCACCGACGCCGGCCGCGGATTGGTAGCGTGGCAGTGATCCTTCGGCGCCGCTTCGGCGATCTGCGCTAGCGCTGCGGGCGGCACGCCCATCGCCTTCAGGCCCGCAGGCAAGCCTAGCCTGCGATTGAGGTCGCCAACCGCCTGCGCAACGTCGGCACCCTCCGCGAGCCCCATCGCCCGGCCGATGCGCGCGAGCTTGTCGCCGACGTTAGGCCGGTTGAACCGCAGCACTGCGGGCAGCAGCACGGCGTTGAGCGTTCCGTGGTGCAGCTTCAGATCGTGCAGCGCGCCGAGCGGGTGAGACAGCGCGTGCACCGCGCCCAGCCCCTTCTGGAACGCGAGCGCGCCTTCCATCGCCGCCATCATCATGTTCCAGCGCGCGTCGCGGTCGTGCCCGTTGCTGGTGGCCCGCTCGATGTGCGCGCCAGCACGCGTCAGCCCGTCGATGGCGATGGCCTCCGCCGGAGGATTGACGGCCGGCGCGAGAAAGGTCTCGATGCAGTGCGCGACAGCGTCCATACCGGTGGCCGCCGTCAGTATCGGCGGCAGGCCGAAGGTGAGCTCCGGATCGCACAGCGCGACCTTGGGCAGCAGGTGCGGCGAGAGGAAGCCGAGCTTGCGCCCGTCGTCGAGGATAATCACCGATCCGCGCCCGACCTCACTGCCGGTGCCGGCGGTGGTCGGGATGGCGATGAGCGGCGCTACTGCAGCGCTGATTCTCGGTACGCCGCCTTCCACCGCAGCGTATTGAGCGAGCGGCGCAGGATGGGTGGCGAGCAGCGCGACGGCCTTGCCCAGGTCCATGGACGAGCCGCCGCCCATGGCGACGATGCCGTTGGCCGGGATCTTTGCGTACTGCGCGAGCGCCTGCAGCACCGCCGCTTCCGTAGGGTTGGCGGGCGTGTCCTCGAAGACCTCGAACCCGAGCTCGGGGCCGAGCGCCTCGCGCAAGCGGTCGAGCAGCCCCGACGCGCGGATCCCGCGGTCGGTGACGATGAGCGGGCGAGTAATCCCCAGGCGCTTGCATTCGCCGCCGACGAGCTTGATGGCGCCGAAGTCGAACTGCACAGTGGTGAGATAGCTGATGGTTGCCATCGTCGGGTTCCTTTGTTGGTCGCGGCAGTCTATCATCCCGGCACCTGCACCCATGAACCGGCACCTACGCAGCGCCGGCATTCGTTATGCAAACCAGCCACCTATCCTCCGGACGTGGGCCGGCGCGCCTGTGCTGCGCGCTTGCGGCACTCACCCTCGCTGCCGCGACGCTCGCGGGGCATGCGCGCGCCGCGAATACCCTCGAGCTCGCACCCTGTGCCAGCGGCCAGCCCGGCGCGAGGCGCACCCTCGACGGGGTGTTCCGCGTCTACGCGGAATGCGACCGCCTGCTGCTCGAGATCCCGCCGCAGGTGCTCGACCGCGACATGCTCGTGCACACGGAGTTCTCGCAGGTCTGGGCCACCGACAGCGATATCGTGCCGGGAATGGTTGCCGACAGCCGCATGATGCGGTGGCATCGGCGCGGCGGCAGGATGCAGCTGCAAGTGGTGGACTTCCAGATGCGGGCCGGCAACCTGCCGGCGCTCGAGCGCGGCGTCGAGGCTTCCCAGCTCGGCTACGTGTACCGTAGCTTCGACATCATCGGCGAGGGTGCCAGCGGTGCGCCGATCGTCGACGCGACGCCGCTGTTCGTCGAGGATGCACCCGCGTTCGCGATCGACCTCAAACGCCGCTTGCGCATGGTCAAGGCCGACCCGCAACGTTCCTACGTCGAGCGCGTGAAGGTGTTCCCCAACAACATCCAGGTCGGCTTCTTCCAGACCTGGCTGCCCGACCAAAAGGAGCTGTACCGCGCGCGCGGCGCAAACGACCCGGACATTCCGCCCAGCCTGCAGTTCGTGTTCAGCACCAGCATGCTGCTGCTGCCACGCGAGCCGATGAAGGGACGCTACTGGGACAGCCGGGTGGGCTACTTCAGCGTCCCCTTCGACGACTATGGCACCGAGTTTCCCTGGCGGGTGCCGCGCGGGTTCATCACGCGCTACCGGCTGGAGAAGAAGGATCCCTCCGCGCCGCTGTCCGAACCGATCACACCGATCGTGTTCCACCTGAGCCCGGACGTGCCGGAACGCTGGCGTCCCTACATCAAGCGCGGCGTCGAGGACTGGCAGGCGGTGTTCGAAGCGGCCGGCTTCCGCAACGCGATTGTGGCGCGCGACGCGCCCTCGCCCGAGGAGGACCCGGACTGGGACCCGGAGGATGCGCGCCACTCGGTGATCCGCTGGGTGCCCAGTGCGCGGCAGAAGGCGCTCGGGCCGAGCCTGGTGGATCCGCGCAGCGGCGAAGTGGTGTCTTCGCACCTGATCCTCTGGCACGACATCCTGCGGCTGGTCCAGTCCTGGTACTTCACCCAGGCTGGCGCGGTCGATCCACGCGCAGCACGCCTGCCGCTGCCCGATGTGCTGACCGGCGAGCTGCTGCGCTATGTGGTTGCACACGAACTGGGGCACGCGCTGGGCTTGCGCCACAACTTCAAGGCGGCCTCGGCCTACAGCGTGCAGCAACTGCGCAACCCCGAATGGACGCTGAAGTGGGGCACGACCGCCTCCATCACGAGTTACGGGCGGATCAACTACGTGGCGCAGCCGGGGGACGGTGCGGCCCTGCTGCCGCGGTTCGGCGCGTACGATTTCTTCGCCATCGAGTGGGGATACAAGCCGTTGCCCGGAAGCAACCCGGAAGACGAGTGGCCCGCGCTCGACCGTCTGGCAGCGCGCCAGGTGGAGGAGCCCCTGCTGCGCTTCGGCGGGGAAGACGACGCGGCCGAGGTCGACCCCAGCGTAACCACCTACGTGCTCGGCTCGGACCCCATTGCCGCCGCGGACCTCGGGCTGCGCAACGTGGATCGGGTGATGGATATCCTAGTGCCCGCCACGACGCGCCGCGGCCGGGGCCATGCCCTGCTGGCCGACCTGTACGATGCGCTGGTGACCCATCGCCATCGGCAGCTCGATGCGGTCGCCCGGCTGGTCGGCGGAGTGGAGGAGACCCGCTATGAGGCTGGCCGCGGCGGCCCTCCGTTCACCCCAGTGGACCCGGGCCGTGCCCGAGCGGCAGTGCGGTTCCTGGCGGAGCGCGCGTTCGCCACACCGGCCCGGCTGCTCGATCCGGACGTGCTGCGGCGGATCATGCCTGTGGGTGGGTCGGATCCCTTGCAGGGTTCGAACGTCAAGCTGCTGGAACGGCTGCTGGACCCGGGCGTGTTCCAGCGCCTGGGCGAAGCCACGCTGCTGGCCCCGGATGCGACCCCCTACCTCGGCCCCGAGCTGCTGCGCGATCTGAACGATGGCGTGTTCGAGGAGCTGGCGCGCGCGCCGGTGGAGGTCGGATTCTACCGGCGCGAGTTGCAGCGCAACTACGTGCAGCTGTTGGTTTCGTTCACGCAGGCCAGGCCCGAGCCGCGGCGAGTGCCGCAGCAGGATACCGACGCCTGGCCCGTGGAACCCTGGGTCCAGGCCGATCTGCGTACGCCCGGATTGGACTCTCGGCTGGCGGCGTCGGCACGCGATCTGCGCTCCGTTCCCGACCGGCCCAGCGAGTTCCGCGCTGCCGTGCGCGCCGCAGCCGAAGTTCTTTCGCAGCACATCCGGGAGGCGGCCGAGCGCACCCGCGATCGCGTCACAGCGGCACATCTGGCCGAGCTGCTCAGGAAGCTCGAGCAGGTGCGCTGACGGGGGTTGGGTCTCAAGAAAAGGGAACCGCAGAGCCGCTGACAGCGCAGATCCTGTGATCCTGTCCCTGCGTGCAGCTCAGCATCAATGCGTGCAAAATGCCTGCGCGCGAAGCCTGCGCGAATATTCCGCTGCAGGCGTGAGTGGCTTCGACCGACCATGCGACACAGACTGGCCTGGAACCCAATGCGGCGCATGGCGCGATCACTCCGCCATGCGACCGACCCGCGCGTGCAGGGGCCGGCGACGTCACTGAGCATCCGCATTGCCGGCGCCGCAGCCGCCGTGCTGTGGGTGCTCTCCTGTCCCGGTGCAACGGCTGCGCAAGACCCCGCGTCGCGACTGGAGCTCGATGCGCTGCTGCAGGAGGGCGAGCTGGTGCGCGACGAGCTCGACCGCTTGCAGCCGCGGGCAGACAAGCTTGCCGAGGAGGGCGCGCAGCTCGATGCGCAGGATCAGTCGCTGCGCGCGGCATCGCAATCGCTGAACGAGGATATCCAGGCCTTCAACGTGGCCCTTAACGACCTGGAAAGGACTGCACAGGCGCACCAGGCGCGTTGCCCGCGCGAGTCGCAGGACAGCGCGCTGGTCGAGGCCTGCAACGCCGAGGCCGCCCGCATCCGGGAGCAGGCCCAGGCGCGCGACGCGCAGCGACCCACACTCAGGCAGCGGCAGGAGGATCTCAACCGCGACATTGCCCAGCACAACACCGTGCGAGGCGACTGGGCGGTGCGCAAGAACAAGCACGACGGGCTGATGGAGCTGAACCGCCGCGATCTGGCGGCCTGGCTGGACCGCGCCCAGCGTTATTTCGGAACGGACGCCTTCAAGGTCCGCTACCGTGCGGCCGGCAATCCCGCAGCCTGCAGGCCCGAGGGTCTGCAGAATCTGGCGGCAGGACCGGCCAGGGCTACGCTGGAGCGGGCGCTCGGCTGTCTGCAGGCGTTGTAGGAGGAAGCATGCCAACTGCGCGACGCGTCAAGCTGATGGCTGCAGGCCTGCTATCGGCAGCCGGGCTGCTGTATTGCGCAGCGGGCTCGGCTCAGGACGAGGCGGCTCGGCTGCTTCTGGCGGCGCTGAGCCAGGAGGGCGACCTGCTGCTGGAGGAAGCTGTCACGCTGGAGCCCGGGACCCGGCAGCTCGAGCAGCAGGGCGACCAGCTGGCTGCCGAGGAGAAGCGGCTGGCTGCCGAGGTAGGGGCACTGGAGCGGTCTTTGCGCGAATACAACGCGGAAGTGCGTGCGCTGGTTGCGAGGTCCGGTGCGCAGCGCGAGCAGTGCACGGCGGGAGGGCTCACGGCGCAGCAGGTCCGCGACTGCAATGATGAGGCCGCCAACATCGGCGCGGAGGTCGTCGGCCTGGAGCAGCGCCGCCCGGAGTTGGACCGGCGCCAGCAGCAGCTCAACCAGCGCATCGACCGGCACAACAGCCGCCGCCTCGATTGGGAAAAAGCCAGGCGCGAGCAGGAGGGCCGCAGAGCCGTGAACGAGTCCGATGTGCGCCAGTGGCTGCAGCGCGCCCGCGCATTCCGGAGCAGCGATGAATTCGGCGCGCTCTCCCGCGCGGCCCGCACACCTGCGGCCTGCTCGTCCGCACGTCTGTCCGTATCCGACGCCGCGCATCCGGTCGACGCGCTCAAGCACATGCAGGCATGCTTCAGGGCAGTCGGCGCCTGACGGTGCTGCGGCTTCGCAGAACCGACGTTCCGGGCTAGCCGCTCCAGCCTTCGACGATCGTCGCCGAGCCGCGGCTGTTGCGAAGCAGCAGCCCTGTGCAATAGACGTCCCGGTAATTCCTACTGCGGCGCACACAATCGGTTGGGCGCGCGTGCAGGCTGGCGTCATACCTCCTGCGCGGGGCGTTA
>DAIQQA010000217.1:0-7175 GCA_036787045.1 Burkholderiales bacterium
CTTCGGCACCGCCGGCTGCAACCTGGCGTGCAAGTTCTGCCAGAACTGGGACATCAGCAAATCGCGCGACATGGACCGCCTGATGGACCGGGCCAGTCCCGAGCAGATCGCCGAGGCCGCTGCCAAGACCGGTTGCAGGAGTGTGGCCTTCACGTACAACGATCCGGTGATTTTCGCCGAGTACGCGATGGACGTGGCCGATGCCTGCCACGCGCGCGACATCAAGACGGTGGCGGTGACCGCGGGCTACATGCACGACCAGGCGCGGCGCGACTTCTATGCCAAGATGGACGCCGCCAATGTGGACCTGAAAGCGTTCACACAAGCCTTCTACTTCAAGCTCACCGGGTCGCACCTGCAGCCGGTGCTGGACACGCTGGTGTATCTCAAGCATGAGACCGACGTGTGGTTCGAGATCACCACGCTGCTGATCCCGACCAAGAACGACTCGGACGAGGAGATCACTGCCATGTGCCGGTGGATCGCGAAGGAGCTGGGCACCGACGTGCCCTTGCACTTCACCGCCTTCCATCCCGACTACAAGATGGACGACCTCCCGGCGACGCCCATCTCGACGGTGCAACGCGCACGCGACATCGCGATCCGCGAAGGACTGCAGTATGTCTATACGGGCAACGTGCACGACAAGGAAGGCGGCACCACGTATTGCAGCGGCTGCCGCGAGCCGCTGATCGTGCGGGACTGGCACCAGATCGTCGACTACAAGGTCACCGAGTTTGGCCGCTGCCTGACCTGCGGCACGCCGGTCGCTGGCCGGTACGAAGCGTTCACCGGCCAGTTCGGCCGCCGGCGCATTCCCGTGCGCATCAGCGCGTACCGATAGGCAGATGTCCACGGCACGCACGCTCCAGGTCACGATCCCCGCAGGGCGCGTGCGCCTGGAAGGCGAGCTGGTGCTGCCAGCCGGTGCGGCAGGCGTCGTGGCCTTTGCCCACGGTAGCGGCAGCAGCCGCCATTCTCCGCGCAACCGCTACGTCGCAAGCGTGCTGCACGACCGGCCGGTAGCCACCCTGCTGTTCGATCTGCTCACCCGCGAGGAGGACGTCGATTACGAGCGCCGCTTCGACATCGTGCTGCTGACGCAACGCCTGATGCAGGCGGCCGACTGGCTGTCCGAGGAGGCCTCCACCAAGGGGTTGAAGCTAGGCTTCTTCGGTGCGAGCACGGGCGCCGCGGCGGCGCTGCAGGCGGCCGCAGCCCTGGGAGATCCCGTGAAAGCAGTCGTGTCGCGCGGCGGGCGACCCGACCTCGCCGGACCTGAGGCGCTGCGCACCGTGCGGGCGCCCACGCTGTTGATCGTCGGTGGCCACGACTACGGTGTCATCGAACTGAACGAGGACGCCTACGCCCAGCTCACCTGCACCAAGGAACTGAAGATCGTCACCGGCGCGACGCACCTGTTCGAGGAGCCTGGCACGCTGGAGGCTGCTGCGTCCGCCGCCGCCGATTGGTTCATGCGTTACTGCATTTGAACCGCAGAGGCGCGCAGGCGCAGAGAAAAGACAAGGATCGATGCTTTGGAGCAACGCACAGGCTAGACAGTCACCCGACGACACTCAATCAACCCTGCTGCTCTGCTGCCAAGGCCGAGTCTTACTTTCCTCCGCGCTTCTGCGCCTCTGCGGTCAAGTGGGTTTGGTGGGCTTAGCTGGTTCGGCGGATTCCAGGCAGGCGATGACCTCCTCGTCCTCGACCTGGCGAAACTCGCGGTAGAACTGCCCGACCGCGTAGAAATCGAACGGCATCTCCAGGCAGACCATCTCGTCCGCATAGGGCGCCACGCGGTCGACGGTATCGGGGGGCGCGACAGGAACCGCACAGATCAGCTTCCTCGCGTTCTGGCCGCGCAGCGCGTGCAGCGCCGCTATCATGGTAGACCCTGTGGCCAAGCCGTCGTCGACGACGATCACGATCCGCCCCGCGGGATCGATGCGGGCGCGATGTGCCGTGTACTCGGTCCGGCGCTTGCGGATCGTCTCCATCTGGGCCTGCTTCTCGCGCTCCAGGTAAGCGTCGTCTGCACCTGCCGAACGCGCGTGCGGCGCGATGAAGGCCCAGCCGCTCTCTTCGATCGCCCCGACGGCGAACTCCGGGTTGCCGGGCGCGCGCAGTTTGCGCACCAGAACCACGTCCACCTCGCCGTCCAGCTGCTCGGCGACGAGCTTAGCCATCGGGACCGCGCCACGCGGGATTCCCAGCACGAGCGGGTTCTGACCCTTGTAGGCGTGCAGTCTGGCGGCGAGCTTCTTCGCCGCGTCGAGTCTATCCAGGAAAGGCATGTTCACCCACGGGGTTCATCCAACACAGACGCATGATCCTCCGGATGGCGGATCGGGATTTGACCTATGTCAGTCGCAGACGTCTCTAAGGCAACACCCAACGCAGAGGCGCCGAGCGCGCAGAGGAAGTCGGCTATAGCCCCCTAGGGGCAGGCGCGCACGCCTGAATCGACCTGCCCAGCGCAAGACCTTGTTGTTTCCCTACTTGATCCTCCGCGCCCTCTGCGCCTCTGCGTTGGGTGTAGATAGTCTTAGCAGCGCTCGGCGGCGAGGACAGCGTTCGACAACAGCATGGTGATGGTCATCGGCCCCACGCCACCCGGAACGGGTGTGATCCAGGCGGCCTTCTCGCGCGCCGACTCGAAGTCCACGTCCCCGCACAGCTTGCCGTCGGGCAGGCGGTTGATGCCGACGTCGATGACAATGGCGCCCGGCTTGATCATGTCCCCGGTCACCATGCGTGGCTTGCCGGTGGCGACGACCAGGATGTCGGCCCGGCGGGTGTGGCCGGCAAGCTCGCGCGTCTTCGACGTGCAGATGGTCACTGTCGCGCTGCGGTTGAGGAGCATGATCGCCATGGGCTTGCCGACGATGTTGCTGCGGCCCACTACCACCGCTTCCTTGCCCTCCAGCACCGCCCCGACGCTGTCCAGCATCGCCATGCAGCCTGCCGGGGTGCACGAGGCGAAGCCGGGCCTGCCCACCACCAGGCTTCCCACGTTCTGCACGTGAAAGCCGTCCACATCCTTCGCGACGGCGATGGTCTCCAGCACCTTCTGCTCACTGACCTGCCTCGGCAGCGGCAATTGCACCAGGATGCCGTGGATCTTCGGGTCGGCGTTCAGCGCGCGGATGCGATCCAGCACCTCCGCTTCCGCGGCGCTCGCCGGCAGCTCATACAGCTCGGAGTGGATGCCCGTATCGCCGCAGGCCTTGATCTTGTTGCGCACATAGATGCGGGAGGCCGGGTTGTCGCCGACCAGGACCACGGCCAAGCCAGGACGGCGACCTTGCTGGGTCAACTTCGCCACCCGGGTCTTGAGCTCTGCGCGGATGCGCGCGGACAGGGCCGTGCCGTCGATTATCTGGGCTGTCATTTCTTCGCCACAGCAGAATCTCAACGCAAAGGCGCAAAGGACGCAAAGATAAAGATCAAGAAGAGCTTGCCTCTAAGGAGGCCGCGTAGCATGCCAACCGTCGGCGCAGACGCAACCCGTCTTCGATGTTGGCCTCGCCCACCCTACCGAAGGTGGCGGCCAGGCCCGCCGCCCCCGCCGCAGTGCAAATCGTGCGCTCCAGCCCTGCGGCCCCCATGCGGTTAAAGAAGCGCTCGCCCATGCCGAGAAAGCCTAGGATCCCCAGCGTGCCGGAATAGGAGTAGGGCTGGATCGCCTCGGGACCATGCTCGGCGATGATGGCCTTGAAGCGTGCCGCAGTTTCGTCCAGCGCCTCTTCCCAGGTGATGCGCTCGAAGCGCGCCCCTTGCCCCTTCGGGCCGACCCGCCGGCGCGGGTAGAGCACGCGGTCCTTCGCGTACACCAGATCCAGGTAATGGTTGACTTTGTTGCAGAGGTAGCCGCGTGTCACCGGATGGGTGGGGTCGCCTTCCACCTTGATGGCCTTGCCGGAGACAGTGTCCACTGTGACCCGGATGGCGCAGGAGTCCGGGCAATCGTGCGGACAAGTGGCATGCACCACGCGCAGGCGCTGCTGGCTGCCGGCGGCACGCTCGAGCTCGTGAGGAATGCCCATGGGATGCTCCAAGGCGCTGAACTGGAATGGGTTATTCTACCCGCATCGAGGAGAGGCAACAGGCAGGCCGGCGCTGGCGCCCGAGGCGCCGGGCTTGCGATCGGCTGCACGGGCGTGGAGGGGTCCGCTACAATGGCCCGCAGGAGTACGCTGCCGGCCCTCGTGCCAATGCGGGCCCGGGCGTGATCCGCGGGAGGTTTCGGGCTATCCTGAGCGCGAGGCGAACGATTACAAACTGATGAGGTGAATGCATGCCTGCCAACTTGGACGACAAGCTCGTCGTGGCCCTCTCTTCCCGGGCTCTGTTCGACTTCGAGGAGGAGAATGCCGCCTTCGACGAGAAGGATCCGCAGCGCTACCAGAAGCTGCAGCTCGAGCGTCTGAACCAGCCGGCATCTCCGGGCGTCGCGTTCGCGCTCGCCCAGAAGCTCCTCGCGTTCAACACGCCGCAGGAGCAGAAAGTCGAAGTGGTCATCCTGTCGCGCAACGACCCGATCAGCGGGCTGCGGGTGTTCAAGTCGGCCGAGCACCACAAGCTGCCGATCACCCGTGGGGTGTTCCTGCGCGGCCGCTCGCCGTTCGGCTACCTGGATCCCCTCAAGGCCGACCTGTTTGTCTCCGCACACCCGGACGACGTGCGGCTCGCCCTAGAAGCGGGTTTCCCGGCCGCGCGCGTTTACGGCAAGCCCGGTGAAGCCAAGAGTCACCATCCGGACGAGGTGCGCATCGCCTTCGACGGCGACGCCGTGCTGTTCAGCGACCAGGCCGAGCGCGTCTACCAGGAGAAAGGCCTGCCCGCCTTCGAGGAGCATGAAAGGTCCCGCGCCGGCGAGCCCCTGCCACCTGGGCCGCTGCAGCCGTTCCTGCGCGCATTGCACCTGCTGCAGAAGAACCCCCCGAGGGATCAGCGCATGCGCATCCGCACGGCTTTGGTGACCTCGCGCAGCGCGCCCGCGCACGACCGGGCGATCCGCACGCTGATGAGCTGGGACATCGAAGTGGACGAGGCCATGTTCCTAGGTGGAATGGAGAAAGGCCCGTTCCTGCAGGTGTTCGCGCCGGATTTCTTCTTCGACGACCAGATGACCCACCTGAACTCTGCCGCCAAGGCCGGCGCGGCAAGTGGTCATGTGGACGCCGGTGTGGCTAACATACCGGTTCAACGGCCCGCCCCCGCTCCGGCGACGTTGACGCCCGCCGCACAGCAAACGGACGAAGCCGCTGTCAACAAGCTGATCCGCTCGCGCCGGACCGAGCGGGCTTGACCGCCCTCCAGCCTTTCCCTGGCCGGCTCAGCGTGACTGCGATGCGGTCTGGTTCGCGGCAGGCCAGATCAGGCTGAGCAGCGGCCGTTCCAGCAGCTTGAGGCTGCCCAGATTCATCTCGACCAGGCGCTGCAGCTTCATGGCGCTCTCCGGGTCGATCTGCACCCAGTGCAGTCCAACGCAGAGGCCGCGGCGATAGGCGACGCTCGCCTGCAGGCGGATGGCCTCTTCCGGATCGCGGCTGAAGGGGATGATGAGCGTGCAATCCGAGAGTGCCGCGTGCAGCCCGCCCGCCCCCTCGAAGAGCGCCCCGTTGAACGAGGCATCCAGCAGCGAGCCGGCATACTCCCCGGTGTCGCAAAGGATCGACGCCATCCGGTGAAACGGGAAACGCGGATATCTGCGCCGCTCGGTCGGCGCCACGTTTTGCACGCTCATATTTCTCACTTTGTCGCTCATGGCCGTGTCACAAGTCTAACCCGGCGCCGGCGCGAAGATCGCAAAATGGTGTCAAAGCATCGCTGCGGCTCTGCCGAGTTCGCGTCGCTTGACGTGGCTCCCGGTCCCGCACCCAGCACACGGGCATACAGCTCCAGCATTCGTGCAGCCAGGCGCGGTGCGCTCCATTCCAGGGCATACTCGCGCGCGTCCTGCGATAGCCGCGCCCGCAGCTCCGCGTCGCGCAGCAGCTCTACCACCCGGGCGGCGAACTGCGTCTCGTCAGCGCGTGCCACCAGGGCACCCCTGCCGGGCTCCAGGATGTCCCTGGTCCCCATTGCTGCCGTCGAGACGACCGGCACCCCCAAGGCCATCGCCTCCAGCAGCACCAGTCCCTGGGTTTCCGTGTGCGAAGCGAATACGAAGGCGTCCCCCGCGCGGTAGCAGTCGAGCAGCGCGTTGCGCCGATCGAGATAACCGAGGAAAAGCACGTTGCGCTCCAGCCCCAGGCGCAGCGCCAGGGCCTGCAGATGCTTGCGCGACGGCCCCTCGCCGGCGATGACGAGCAGAACGTCGGGGACCTCGGTGCGCACGCGGGCCAGCATCCGCAGCAGGAAATCGATGTTCTTCTCGAAGGCGACCCGGCCAACATGCACCAGCACCGGCTGGCCTGGCGCAATGTGGTGCCGCTGCCGGAAGGCGGGACCGTCTCCTCCAGTCAGGCGTTCCAGCTCGAGTCCTGTAGGGACGATTTCGATGGGGGTCTGCACGCCGTACTCCTGTAGCACGGCGCGCATGGCGCGGGACGGCACCACGACCGCGTCGAGGTCGTTGCACTGGGCGCGGGAGAAGCGGCGCGCCAGCGCCCGCATCCAGGAGCTGGGCACGAGCGGTACGTAGTGGTAGAGATACTCCTCGAAGAAGGTGTGATACGTCTCCAGCCGCGGCAGCGACAGCCGGTCCGATAGGGCCACGCCGGCATAATGCGCCACGAAGGGCGTCTGGATGTGGATCAGGTCGAAACGGCGCTCGCGCAGCACAGGCTCCAGCTTAAGCGCTGCCTTGAAGCCCATCACGCGGTCCTCCGGGTCGAAGGGCACCGTGCGTGCCGGCAGACGAACGATGCCCCGCTCGGCCACCGTCTCGAGCCCATAGGCCGGAGCGATCAGGAGTACCTCGTGGCCGAGGGCGGTGAACTGCCGTCGGAACGTCTGGATGGACGTAGACACCCCGTTGATGCGGGGGAAGTAGACGTCGGAGAGCATCAGGATGCGCACCCGGCGAGCCTACTTGCCGAATGTGACAGCGTGTTGGCGGCCTGACTACTGCCCACTGCTCAACCGCAGAAGCGCAGAGACGCAGAGACGCAGAGACGCAGAGGAACGCGGAGAAAAGAGAATCTGGAGTTCGGGGAAGGCCA
>DAIQQA010000079.1:0-2816 GCA_036787045.1 Burkholderiales bacterium
ATTGCCGTCCCTTCTTCGTTCCCTGCCCCTGAAGGGGGAGGTCAGGGCAGGGTTGGAATTCCGAACAGGAGCAACTGTAGCGTCACCGGAAGGTTTCTGTCATCTGTGTACGTCCCGGCACAACTCCGGCTCCGCTCGCGGGAGAGGGGGGCGACGGAGACGTCGCAGAACATTCGCAAACTGCGGACTGCGCCGCTGCGGGCTTGGCGAAGAGCATCGTCAAGCCAGCGCGCCATCGCGCTCCACGCAGAGGTCGAGCGAGAATCCGCCGCCCCCGCTCGGCACAGCGGCCGCATCGAGGCGGCCGCCACGGCCGAACATGATCGGCGGATCGACCATGTCGCGCGCCAGCAGATGCGTGCCGAAAGCGCCTTCCTGTCCGGCGAGCAGATCGCGCGCGCAGCTCGCGACGGTCAAGGCGGCGCGCGTGAGCAGGCTGGTCTCGCCCACGTGCGCGCCCACCACGATGTGCAACCCCCGCTCACGCGCCGCGGAGACCACCTCCAGCGAGCGCAGCAGTCCGCCCATCTTCGACACGCGCAGGTTGACGACCCAGGGGCCCGGAAGCTTGGTTAGCGCATCAAGCTGTTCGCCGCGCGCAAGGCTTTCGTCGAGCACGATGCGCGTACCCAATGCCGATGCGATGCGCTGCAAACCTTCATAGTCGCCCGGGCGGATGGGCTCCTCCACGGCGCTGAACGGGAACTCCAGGCTCGCGAGGTCGCGGATCGCCGCTGCGGCGTCGGGCCAGAGATTGTTCGCATCCGCACGTACCCGTGCCGGATCCAGACCTGCGCGCCGCAGTGCCCGAACCTTGGCTGCGTCGCGGACCGGATCGCCCGCGAGCTTGATCTTGAGGTCGCGGAATCCCGCCGCGAGGTAGGCGGTCAGCTGCGCTTCGAACCGCTCGGGAGCCAGGTCTCCGATGACCGCTGTGTAGAGGAAGCTCCCGTCCAGCTCGGGCAGCCTCAGTACTGCCTCTACCGACTGTCCGGCATGCTTGCCGAGCAGATCCAGGAGCGCCAGCTCGACCGCGCACCATCCCGCCGGGTTCGCGTCGGACTGGGCGCGGTGGCTGCGCCGCCACGCGTCCAGCGTCTCGACGTCGTGCACGCAGTCGAGCCATACCTGCCGGTGCCGGGCGATGAACGCATGTGCGGTCGAAACACTCTCTGCGGTGACGTACTCGCGCGGGCATCCCTCCCCGTAACCGACCGACCCGTCGGCGCTGCGTGCCTCGACCCACACGGATTGCGTTGTGCTGCGCTCCGCCCCTGCGTGCCGAAATGCCGCGTTGAACGCAATGGCGAGGCTGGTCGATTCGATGGATTGCAGGATCATGCGTCACTCCTGTTGGATCAGTGCGTCCAGGTCGAACGGACAATCACGACGGTAAGCCAGTGCTGCACTCTTGAACTGGCCTTCGCGCTGGCCGCGCGAGACACAGAAATCCTTGTAGCGGTCGGCCGCTCCGGGCCGGAGCCAGGCCGCGCGCAGCGGCGCGAGACGGCGCGACGCCCGCTTGCTGCGGTACTCGATATTCAGCTCCATCAGTCCCGCGTCCACCGACTGCGCGATCTGCGCTGCCAGTGGACGAGTGGGCCCCGCGGCCTCGATGTACAAGCGGTAGCCGGCAGCCTCCTCGTCGGCCAGCGTCAGGACGAAGCGCAGCGCGCACCCCGTTTGATCCATTGTCGACCGAACGGCGGCGAGCACCTGCGACTCGTACAGCTTCTCGCCGGTGATGTTGGTGACCCCCTTGCCCTTCTGCACGAACTCGAGCAGAGGCGTCCGGTGCAGGAACCCGCTCACCCGGACCAGGTCGTTGATGAAGTAGCGGTACAGCCCGGACAGGGTCGTGACGACGATGTAGTAGTCGACGCCCTTGCGGATGCGATCCAGGGTGAGGTACTCCGGCGCACCTTCGTCCCAGCGGGCGCGCTCGACGAACTCGAAGAAGTGCGTAGCGAGCGTCGGCCAGCCGGTCCTGGCACTTCGCCCGAGCGTCACGGTGCCGCGGAACTCGCTCGCGAGATAACCCAGCTCCAGGATGCGCGTGCGCGTGGACAGTTCCTGCCGCAACGCTTTGACGGCGATCCCGGCGCTCGCGCGGGTCCACGTCACCACCAGGCGTAGCGCAGGCCACAGATCGGCGGCACGTACCTGGTGTCCGTGCTCGTGCAGCCGCCGCAGCTCGGCCGCCCGCTCGGGGGATGCCGTGAGGCGCGCGCGGACCGCGGACCAGGCCTCGGCGGGGACCCGGTGCGCCAGAAAGAACGTGCCCATCTGGATGTCTTGCGCCAACGCGCCGGCATGCTCGCGGTACAGCTTCAGCAGAGTGAGCACGGTCGTGGCGTTGGCGGTGCCAAGGTAGGTCAGATCCGGCCGCGCCAGCGCCAGACGCAGGATCAGCAGGTATTTGACCTCGCTGTCGGCAACGGCAAAGACCTCCTGCGGAACGACGAATTTCCTGCGCAGCAGAGCCGGGACGCTCTCCGCGACGATGCCGGAGGCCGCGCCGTAGCCCTTGCCGTTCGCCAGCGTGCCTTCACGCGCCGGGCTGACGATGGCCAGGATCGCCCCCGAGAAAGCCTTCGGGCAGATGCCGTGCTGGAAAGCGATGCCGGTGCGCTGAGCCCAACGCAGGGCGCGAAGGTGGGCGGCGGTCAGTGGAACGTCTTTCGGTCGCGCCGTTGTGCCGCTGGTGCGCACATAACGAACCGCCGGCCGGTCCGTCAGCGCCCGATCGCCGTGCTCGATCTCGGCCTCGATGAACGGGCGCAGCGATTCGTACTGGCGCACCGGGACGGACTCGA
>DAIQQA010000079.1:2916-9291 GCA_036787045.1 Burkholderiales bacterium
TGGTGGTGCTGCCGAAGTTGCAGTTCGCAATGCGCGGGTCCTTCGCGTGGTGCCAGCGGTGCGTCTCCGCGCTGCCGACCACGTAGTTGAGCCATCCATAGCGCAGCTTCACGTTGCTGTGCTGGAAGAATCCGTTCACCGAATAAACCAGGAAATAGCCGGCAAGGGGTTCCGGGGCCACGCCCAGCAGCAGGAACGGCAGCGTGTCGCAGCAGAAATGCAGGGTCTTCTCGAGCGGATGGAAGCGCCCCGTGTTGAGGGCGTAGAGCAGATCCGTTGCGTGATGCACCTGATGCAGACGCCACAGCCAGTCGAAGCGGTGACAGGCGCGATGCAGCCAGTAGCGCAGGAAATCGACAGTCAGCACGATCGCCAGCGTCTGCGCGATCACTGGCCAGGCGTGCGGCCACCATCCGTTCCTCGCGCTCGCGTGCGCCCAATCGGCGAGCACCAGCACTGCAGCGCCCAGCAGGATTCGCGGCAGCAGCACCTGCACGACCAGCAGGAAGGCGGCATCGGTCTTGACGTCCGCCCACGTTGGCTGCCAGCTCGCGCGCGCCGGGCAGCGTATCTGCAGCCACAGTATCGAAAGTGCGACCACGGCTAGTGGCGCATAGGCCGCGACGGCGAGCGGTGCGCCGCCGGCGAGCATCGACCAGTGCATCGCGATGGCGCCGACGGTCAGCAGCGGATACCAGACATAGCGCAGAGCAGGGGCGCGCAGCATCGTCACACCCGCGTGAAGCGAAAGGAGCTCACGCGCTGGTGGTAAGCGGCCATCGTAAGCACGAACGCCGCCAGCACCAGGTGAAAGATCGCGGGAATCCAGGCTTCGAACCACGGCGAGCCCGTGTCGAATGCGCGTCCGATTGCGAATCGCGCGAGCATGCCGGCGAAGTACAGCCAGCCGAGCCAGGCGAGAATCCGGCCGGTGTGCTGACGAGGCCGCATCTGGCGGCCCGATATCCGCCAGGCCAGGCGCCCCATCCACGCGAGGATCACCAACTGGGCCGTGAGCAGCAGCGGATAGGGCAGTCCGCTGCCCTGGAATGCTTCGAAGGGTGGAAGCGCCGGCTGCGGCACCCAATGCTGGACCGCTTGGCCAAGGACGCGCAGGCCGAACAAACCGGCCAGCAGCCACAGCAGTGCGGCGTACCCGCCGAAGTCCGGTCCGGCCGGTCGCATCGAGAGAATGCTTGGTGCGCTTCGTCTCATGCCCGGCAGCCTGCTCCCGCGTGCCGAAAAAAGCTACTACAGCCTCGAAAGTAGGCTAAGATGGGCTAACAAGTATCGTTTTTCGATACCGATTCCATGTCGCAAGCTGCACTCCTGGTCGATGTCCTCAAACAGGCCTTGCGCAGGCATGGGCTGACCTATGCCGATGTGGCTCGAGGACTGGGCCTCTCGGAAAGCTCGGTGAAGAGGCTGTTCGCCACGCGCAACCTGGACCTGCACAGGCTCGAGCAGGTATGCGCGCTGATGGAGCTGGAGATCGCCGACCTCCTGGAATCGACCCGGCTTGCCGAAGGGCGCATCACCGAGCTCAGCGAAGAGCAGGAGCGGACTCTGGTGAGCGATCCGAAGCTCCTGCTGATCGGGATCCTCGCCATCAGCCACTGGAGCGTGGCCGATATGCTGCAGGAGTATCAGATCAGCGAGTCGGAGCTGGTCGGCCGGCTGGCGCAGCTCGACAGGCTGAAGATCATCGATCTCCTGCCCGGCAATCGCATCAAGGTGCGCCTGGCGCGAAACTTCGCGTGGCGCAAGGCCGGACCCATCCAGCAGTTCTTCGAGCAGCGGGTCCAGCAGCAGTTCTTCCAGTCCTCTTTCCTCGGGAGGGGCGAGCTGAGGTTGATGGTGCACGGTGGGATCTCGGCCCAATCCAACGAGCTGCTGCAGCAGCGACTACAGAAGGTGGCCGAGGAGTTCGATTCGCTCGTCGAGCAGGACCGGCGGCTCGACCGCACGATGCGGGAAGGCACCACGCTCGTGATGGCGATCCGTCCGTGGGAGCTGAGCCTGTTCACCGAGTTGCGGCGCAGGCCGGATGATGGTGATCAGCAGTCGCGCATGGTGCGCCGTGGACCTTAGTGCTGCGACACACTTATTCCACCTCTCACCACGAAGGCACGAAGACACGAAGAAAAACCGGAACGAGGGGTGATGAGGGCCTCTAACATTCGCCACCTCTGCCATGCAATGTTTCGCAACTAACGTGTCCCTGTACTAGTCGTCCGCGCTGGAGGGAGTGCCTTCCTCTCCCTCGACGTGAGAGGCGTGGGAGAGGGTGAGGAGCTCCCTCTCCCTTGATGGGAGAGGGCTGGGGTGAGGGTGAATCGATCTACCGAATCCGCTGGAGCGTAATGATGACCTCGCGCGATAACCCGCTGCCGCCCGCCGTATCCGGCGAGCGCCGTGACCTCCAGAGCAGTGCGGGCCGACTGAGCTTCTACACGTCCGGGCCGACCTCCTCGACACATGCCCCTCTGCTGCTCATCCACAGCGTCAATGCCGCTGCTTCGGCGTACGAAGTCCGCCCGCTCTACGAGCACTACCGAACAGATCGTACGGTCTATGCGCTGGAGCTGCCCGGATTCGGTTTCTCGGATCGCAGCGAGCGCGAGTACACGCCCCGCCTGATGACGGACGCAATTGATGCGATGGTCGAGGAGATCGCACGGCTGCACGGGCCCGTCCCTGTCGATGCGCTGGCGCTCTCGCTGTCCTGCGAGTTTCTCGCGCGCGCCGCCTCGGAGCGGCCGGCCGCATTCCGCAGCCTCGCCCTGGTCAGCCCGACCGGCTTCTCGGGCGCTGCGCCGCGGAATGGCCCGCCGGGCAGCACCCGGGGCATGCCCCTGCTGCGCGGGTTCCTTACCTTGCCCCTCTGGAGCCGGCCTTTCTTTGCCCTGCTCACCTCCCGCAGAAGCGTGCGGTTCTTCCTGGAGAAGACCTGGGGCTCGAAGGCGATCGACGAAGGCATGCTCGAATACGACTGGCTCACCGCACGCCAACCCGGAGCGCATCACGCGCCCTATTGCTTCGTCTCGGGCTTCCTGTTCAGTAACGACATCAGCCGCGTGTACCAGTCCCTCGCGGTACCGGTCTTCATGGTGCACGGCCTGCGGGGCGACTTCGTGGACTACCAGCAGAAACAGGCGTTCGAGGCGAAGCCGAACTGGACCATCCGCGTGTCCCCGACCGGGGCGCTGCCGCACTTCGAGATGCTCGAGGCGTTTACCCGCGACTACGACAAGTTCCTCGCCGAAGCCGGCGGGGTCCGGCCAAGCTAGTGGACCGTAGCAATGAAATGCAGAGCACGCTCCTTCTCCCCTTACGGGGATATGCGCTGAGTTGATGCTCCCTCCCCTTCAAGGCGAGGGGTGGGGGGGCTGGGGTGGGGATGGGTTTGCGTGAGGCGGATCGTTGCGCTCCGCCGGCTTTTCGGCGTGCCCCTGGAGCGCGTCGCGGATGAACTGCTGCCAGGTGGGATTCGGTTCCCACACTTCGCACAGCGGATAGGATGCAGGCTCCTCCGACTCGCCCAGACACAGCCGCCGGTAGAGGAACACGAATGCCGATACCCGCATGTTCCGTGCGCAATGCACCCAGGTCGGCTCTTCGTTCAGCGACTGGAGAATGAGAAAGAACCTTCGCAACTGAGCGGGCTCGGGCGCTTCCCAGGTGACGGGCAGGTGGATGTAGTTCAGCCCCAGCCCCGTCACCAGCTCGGCCTCACCCTTCAATGCGTAGGTCGAGCTCGGCAAAGCGAGATTGATCACGTTGCGCACACCGAGATCCGGCAGCCTCGCAATGTCGTCCGCCGAGAGCTGGCCCGAAGTCCAGAGCCAGTCGAACACCTGGTAGGTGCTTTCCGCGTCCATGTGTGGACTCAACGCCGCACAGCGACGTAGCTGTAGAAGTTGCTGGCGCCGAAGTAGGTGCCCTCTTCGGATCGTCTCAGCATGGCATCCACCCAGGCTCTGGCCTCGCTCTCGCTCATCGCCCCCGACTTGGGCAGCAGCCGAGCCAGGGCCTGGAGCCCGGGTGCGAAGAAGTCTGCCCTGCCGATATCGGCGACGACATGCGCGAACGACGCTGTCAGCACCAGCCCGACTTCCTGCAGCAGTCGCGGCATCTCCCGCATGATCCTGGGGTTGGTGACCTGGGCGTTGATGATCATCTCGTCCATGGCCCTGGCCTTGGCCGGTTCGTCGACCGCGAGCGTCATGGACGCATAGTCGCCATCGAAGATCCCCACTTTGCCGCCCGGCTTGACGACACGGACGATCTCCTTCAGGACCGCGAGCTGATCCTCGACATGGCTCAGCAGCGTGTGCGCGATGACCGCGTCGAACGCGCCGTCCGGAAGGGTGAGGCTGTGGGAATCGCCGGCGTGGAACGCGACGACGGTCCCCAGACCTTCCTCCTCGGCAAGCTTCCTGGCAGCGGCGCTCAGGTACGGACTGCGATCCATCCCGACCACGCGGCCTGCGAAGCCCTTCCGCCGCGCGATCGCTCGTGACGCTACGCCGGTGCCACAACCGACATCGAGCACGACATCGGCCGAGTCGATGTCCATCGCATCGAGGTACTCCTGCAGCATCGCGATGAAGCGCGGATGCTTCCCGCGCGCCTCCAGTCGGTTGACCAGGGCATCGAGTGTCAGGTCATCCAACTGGTCCGTGATCCGATATACGTCGACTGTGCTCATGTGCGTTCCCTGGTCATCCTACCCAGAATCGGGCCGATCACCTTGGCCGGGATGCTCCTCAACCGACCGGCAGCGCTCAATAGCTCACGACCGCCGCTTTCCGAACGAATGCGCCGTTCTCTATTTCTGTCAAGATGAAGTGCGCGACGTCCGCCCGGGAGATCTTCGGCATACCGCGCAGTTCCAGGCGTTCGCCAGAGCGATAACTGCCGGTTAGCGGACCGTCCGTCAGGAGCAGGGGATAGACGATCGTCCAGTCGAGAGTGCTCCCCTTTACGTGTTCTTCCGCCGCCTTCTTGTCTGCGAAGATGTCGCGCAGCAGCACGCGGTACATGATCCGGGGAATCAACGGAGCATCGCGACGCGACTCCCCGACCCCGAACGCCGAAACCAGGATGAGTCTGCGTACTCCGGCCCGCTCCATCGACGGGACAATCGCTCGCATGCTCCGCTCGATCAGGTGATCGGAGCTGAACGTGTTGCGGCGCCCCAACGCACTGACTACCACGTCCTGCCCACGTAGGGCCTCGGCGATCTTTGGCTCGTCGCGGGTCGTGTCCCCTATGACGACGCGCAACCGTTCGTCAGTGATTGATAGCGTCTGCGGGTTGCGCACGAACGCGGTCACGGCGTGGCCTCGACTCAAGGCCTGCATCACCACCTGGTGGCCGGTGGGACCCGTCGCGCCGAACACAAGGATGTTCACGATGCCCCCACTGCGTCTGCGGTTTGCCGCTGTAGTGCGCGTTGCTAGACGAGCGGAACGAAGTCGTACTCGCCGATGCCCTGCAGCACCAGGAACGTAGCCGAAGCGCTCCCGCCGTTGGTGACCAGGTGCGGGCGCCGAGCCCTCACCGAGTAGGTCTCGCCTGGGCCGAGCCGCACTTCCTCCTTAGGCTCGCGCAGGAAGAGCCTGAGCAGTCCGTCGATGACGTAGAAGGTGTCCTGGACGTTGGTGTGAAGGTGCCACGGCACCTTCTGCGTGGTGGAGATCTGAAGCTCGGTGATGCGGAATCCAGGCCGCGCAGCATGCTCGGCCCGCCGCTCGACTTCGTAGAGATGGCTGCCGTCTTTCAGCGAGTCCATAGGATGCTCCGTTTCCGATGACCTTCTGCCTGAATGGCCTGGCTTGCCCAACCGCTCCGCGCACGGTGCAGACCGAGGGCCGGTGTGACAACACCGCGCTCCCCGCTTCAAGACGTTTGCAGAACCTGAGAATTCTATGCCGCCCGGCGGGGGCGGACAAGAAGAGCTACCCTGGTGTCATGGGCACGGCGGTGCTGAGCCGTCGAACGGGGGCTGGTGGGACATCGCGCCGCGGCGAGACTGAGGCGCGTGTAGCGTGTCCGGTTTCGTCGGGCGCGCGATGGGCGGCGCGGGGTAGCGGGCGCGAAAGTCGAGGAGCGTAGCCGCTGGCGGAGTCGCGCCCGCCATTCCAGCCGGGTGAGGACTATGCCTTCACGCTGACCGAGATCCCAACCGCACCTCCGGCACCGTCGCCAATGAATCCAACCGCCGACGCTGTGCCCAACTCTGAGATCTGCTGATAGATCCCGAGAACGCCAGCGGCGATGATGAGGCGGAGAATCCGGTTACCCTTTTCTTCGTCGTCATCGTTCATCAGACCGATGAGAAGTGCCGCTTTCATCAAATCCTCTTCCAGC
>DAIQQA010000079.1:9391-22515 GCA_036787045.1 Burkholderiales bacterium
GCAATAGCCACGGTCGACCTGGGCTGGTGCCGTTGCTTGCGAAGCTGCACGAGGTGGTACGGTTCCGGAAACTGAAGCCGCAGAAGCTATTGAAGGTGTAAAGACAGGCATCTGACGCCAGCAGGGCGCACGCCGCGCAAGCTCAAGGACGCCGATGTATAGTGGGCCGGTGGGCCGGCGATACGAGAGACTGCGCGATGATGGACACGATATTGTTGCACGGGGGCCGGGTCTGGGATGGCAGTGGCAGGGCCGCGTTTGCGGCCGATGTGCTGGTCCAGGGTAGCCGCATTGCGGAGGTAGGCCCGAAGCTGTCGCGAGATGCCGCCGCGGCAGCGCGAATCGATGTTTCCGGGCACACCGTCATCCCGGGCCTGGTCGACGGTCATGCGCACCTGCCCTTCGCCCACAAAGCGAACATCGCTGACACTGGGGATATCCCGCCGGAAGACCACACCCTGTTGACGCTTCTGCACGCCCGTATCGTGCTCGAAGCGGGCTTCACATCCTGCTTGAGTGGCGGTTCCGCCAAACCACGCCTGGACATCGCCGTGCGCGACTTCATCAACGCGGGACATGCCCCGGGCCCCAGATTGCTGGCGGCCAGCCCGGAGCTGACCAACACTGGCAACCTCGGCGACGAGCGCCGCCTGCACCTGTACCGCGAGTCGATTGCCATGGTGGTGGATGGCGTAGACCAGATGCTGCGAACCGTGAGGATGCTGATACGCGAAGGGGTGGACACCATCAAGCTCAACGTCTCCGGCAATCAGACGATCCCCAGCGCCCGCTCCCACATCACGGTCATGCGCGCCGATGAGCTGGCCACGGCAGTCGAGACCGCGCATGCTCACGGCAAGCGAGTCGCCGCCCACGTACGTGCCGCGGCATCGATCAAGATGGCGCTCGAGCACGGCGTGGATATCCTGTATCACTGCGAGTATGCGGACGAAGAATGCCTCGACCTCATGGAAGCCACGCGCGACAGGATCTTCGTGGCCCCGGCGATCGGGCTGTTGCATTGCCTCATGCACGAGGCCGAGCCCTGGGGCATCACCTATCAGAATGCCAAGGATGCCGGCGTGGTGGACCAGTTCGAGCATGCGCAGACAGTCTTCCCGGAGCTGCGCAAGCGCGGTGTGCGCGTGCTGATCGGCGGGGACTACGGTTTCCCGTGGATGCGGCATGGCACCAACGCCCGGGATCTCGAGCACTTCGTGCGCTTCCTGGGTTATTCAGAGGAAGAAGCGCTCACCTGCGCGACGCGCACCGGCGCGGCGGCGATGCTGCTCCAAGGTCAGGCGGGCGAGGTGAGAGATGGCTTCCTGGCCGATATGCTGGTCGTTGCAGGCGAGCCGCAGAAGGATGTGCGGGTGCTCCAGGCGCCCCCCAACATCAAGCTCGTCATGAGGGACGGGCGCATCTTCAAGAACCTGTTCGACCAACTGCATTGACGGAGGCGTGGCGATGTTGCAGCAGCCGGTTCTCTCGCTGGACGACGCCAAGCGCGTCGCTGCAGCCGCTCGCGCCGAAGCACAGAAGAACGGCTGGGCGGTGGTCATCGCCGTGCTGGACGAAGGCGGTCATCTCATGTATCTGGAGCGGATGGACGGGTGCCAGAAGGCCTCCAGTCGGATCGCAGAAGAGAAGGGCAGAACCGCCATCCTGTTCAAGCGGCCGACCAAGGCGATCGAAGATGCCGTTCTCGGGGGGCGCAGCGTCATGATGGGGCTACCCGGCGCCGTGCCCCTGGAAGGCGGTGTGCCGCTTATCAAGGATGGGGCCTTCCTCGGCGCTATCGGCGTGTCCGGCGTGCAATCGTTCCAGGACGGGATCATCGCCCGCGCGGGCGATGCGGCGCTGTGACCCCCCTTCTTTCGCGGTCCCTCAGACTTCTCCGCGGGTCGACAAGAGCACCACTTTACTGCCCGATGACCTCCCCGAACCTCACCCACTCGTTGCCGTCGAAGCGCATCAGTTGCAGCTGCTGGATCGGGTCGTAGTCCGTGGCGCTGGTGTTTATCCGGATTCCCGGCAGCAGCAGCAGCGGAAGCTCCAGGTCCCGCAGGTTGCCCGCCTGCCGCATCACGTTCTCGCGTGTGAGGTCGTCCCCGCATAGCTTCAACACGTGGACCAGCAGCTGGGCATTGGTGTAGCCATACACGTTGTAGATCTCCGTCGTATCGCCGCTCGGATAATACTTCTGCATCCAGGTACGCCATTCCAGCGTCGCGGCGTCGCTCTTCCAATGCGGGTCGGTGGGATCCTTGACGAAAGTCGACGAGATGACACCGACCGACTTGTCCAGCCCGGCGGGCTGCAGCACCGCCCGCACCGATATCGAGGTGTACACGATGAAGTGCAGCGGTTTCCAGCCGATATCGTGGATCCTGCGGATCGACTGGGCGGCGAACTTGGGCGAGGCGAAGCTGAACAGGGTATCGGCCCCCGAGCCCTTCAACGTGGCGATCTGCGAGTCGACCGTAGGATCGGTCGACTCGTAGGAAGCCTCAGCGACGATCATGCTCTGCGCCTGCGCACCCAGATGATGGCGCAGGGCCTTGACGTAATCCTTGCCGAAGTCATCGTTCTGGTACAGAACGGCGATCTTTGCCTTGGGGCGATCCTTCAGGAGGTACTGCACGTAGCCCACGGCCCCGGTCTTCTGGCTAGGCAGAAATGCCATCGTCCAGGGATAACTCCTGGCATCGCCCCACTTCAGCCCGGTGGCGGCCATGAACAGCTGCGGCACGTGCTTCGCATTCAGGTACTTCAGCGCGGCCGTGTTGGGCGGCGTTCCGAAGGAGCTGAACAGCAGCAGCACCTGCTCCGACTCCACCAGCTTGCGGGTTTGCTCGACTGTTCGTGGCGGACTGTAGCCGTCGTCCAGGGAGATGAGCCGGATCCTGCGGCCATTGACGCCGCCCGTCGCGTTGATCATGTCGAAGTAGGCCGCCTCGGCGCGCCCCATGGTGCCGAACGCGGACAGCGGACCGCTGTAGGGCATCGTCTGGCCGATCTTGATCTCGGTGTCGGTGACGCCCGGCCCATAACGCTTCTCGGCCTGTGCCGGCCAGCACGCCAGCGCCGAGACCAATGCGAACAGCAATGCCGGCCCTGGAACTGAGGGGGCACCCGTGACTGGGCGGTCTTCCGCCGGCACGACGGCGGAGAGCGTGTGGACCGTCGCGACTGAGAGCGAAGGCACGCCGGCAGACAGGAACTCGCGGCGAGCAGCCGAAGGCTGCGTCTCGACTATGCTCTGGGCGGTCATCGTTCCTCCCCGCTCCCGGATCGATGACTGAGGCGCAACGATACACCCAACGGGCGCCCGGGCAGCAAGCGCGGCGCAGCCCCTCGAGCCGCCTGTCGCGCGACCGACCGGCGCGAGCCGCGCTGGTCCGCGCACGAGTCGGCTGTCACAGCGAGTGCGAAAGCACCTCCGCAGTGCTCCCTCTCCCCTTGCGGGAGAGGGCGGGGGGCTAGCTCTTCTTGCTTCCAAAAATCAGGAGCACACCGCCAATCACTATCGCCCCCACGCCAGCCCAAACTGGGACGTTGACCGTCTCCTTGTCTTTTACCGACAGCTCGATCGGTCCCAGCTTGGCCTCATGGGTTTCCTTGGTGTAGCTGAAACTGCCATACACCAACCCCAGGACGCCGGCCACGATCAGCACGATTCCCGCAATCTTGACTGCGTTCATTTCGTCTCCTCCTATACTGAAAAAACTCTTGCATCCCCACCACGGACAGCGCGCCAGGGAGTGGTTATCAAAACCGGGACCGCAAGCAGCCGGACCGCTCTGCCCAAAGCCCCGCTGCATAGAACCATTCCAGGGTCGTTACAGGCGTCGACCTTGAATGAGACGAATCAGAATCACCACGACCGCGATGACCAATAGGACATGAATGAATCCGCCCATGGTGTACGAGGTGACAAAACCCAGAAGCCAGAGAACAATCAAGACGACTGCAATGGTCTCGAGCATCTTGCTTCTCCTTTCACCATAACTCGGCGAATCGTAAATCTACCGGCCCACTGCCGCCTGACGCACCGCTAGAGCCGCGCTGCAGCTCAACGGCAAGGGCGAACGCACCCAGCAAGCATACACCAGTGCGCTGCGCATGTTGGTGGAGTTCGCCGGCAAGCGCCCCGCGGCGATCTCGAAGCAGGAGCTGGAAGCCTACTTCCTGCACCGGCGCAACGTTGACCGCTGGTCGCCCCACACCATGCGCATCGGGTATCTCTCGCCGGTGCAGTACGAGACGCAATATGCTTTTCGCGCCTGACAAACCAAGTCCTGCACCGTCCACGAAAGGGGGTCAACTCCAGAGACGGCCACGGGAAGTTAGGCGCGCGGCACACGCTTGGTTGCAACCGGACACCTTACGCGAGTTAGGCCGAAAGGCAGAAACGGCGAACGCGGCCATTGAACACATCGGGTTGCTCCATGTTGCTCACGTACCCGGCGTTCGGGATGATCGCAAGCTCCGCGCCGGGAATCGCCGCGTGAAGCTGCTGCGCGACGTGCAGCGGACTGCGACGATCATCGTCGCCCCACAGCACCAGTGTAGCCACGTCGATGTTCGGCAGCAGATCTGTGGTGTCGACCTCAGCGGACGACAACGACATGAGGCGGAAGCCAATCGGGTGGAACTGGGAAATGATGGCGGACAGCTCTTCGCGTACCTCCTGGGAGACAGCGTCGGTGAACATTCCGGGTAGGAACTTGGCAACCACGGCCTCGGGCGAGCCGTCTGCCATCCGGAGGCAAGTCGCCAGCCGATCCTTCCAGCCCGCCTCGGGGAGCGAGCCCCTCCAGCCAGCATAGGTGTCGGCCAGAACCAGGGAGCTGAAGCGTTCGGCATGCAGACGATAGAACTCCTGCGCCAGGATGCCGCCCCAAGACAGGCCGAGGACATGCGCCCGCTCGATCCCGATGGCGTCCAGAAACCCTGCTAGACTGTTGTCTCGCTGATTATTTCACCGCAGATCTCTCAGATTATTTCGTGACGCTGGGCGAGCGATCTCCCGGACAGGGTCACTGCGTCAAGCAATGTGGGAGGGTGAAGCAGTGCGGGAGGCCGATGCGCGACCCGCTTGAGTGCGGGCCGCGTGGGTTGGATCAGAACGGAGGATCGGTGGGGATGGAGGCCGGCGTTTGCCGGGCGTAGGCGATGTCTTGCTGGCGCTTGCGATAGCGGTGAGCCTGATCGGCGTAGTGATGCTCGATGCCCTGGACGATCTGGTGGAGCAGCTCGATGAGTTGGGCGGCGGCCTTGTCGCTCAGGCGCGGCAGCTCGAAGGGCACGATGGCGGTCTGGCGTTTGAACCGGGTGGTGGGCGCTGGTGAGTGGAACAGCGCAGGCGGGCGTGCCGGAACAGCCGCCGGCTTCATGGCTGGACCTCTTCGAGGGCGCACTGGATGTGCTCGGCGCTGATCTGGCGCAGCTTGGCCAGCGCCGCGGCGGACAGGGCATAGTGAGCGGCGCGGTTGACCTTGCGCGGCAGGCCCTGGGTGGCGTGGAACAGCGCCTCGAGGGCTGGGGGCTCGAACAGCGGCAGCGCGCAGCCGGCGAGCTGCAGGCGGTGGCTGAGATAGGCCGGCAACTCCTCGCGGGTGAGACCAGTCAAGTGGTAGCGCACCACGATACGCTGGGTCAGCGACTCGTGCACCGCCATGCTCAAGCGCCGGCGCAACTCGGGCAGCCCGACCAGCAGCAGGCACAGGCGCCGCTCGGCGTCCATGGCGTAATTGGTCAGCAGGCGCAGGTCCTCGAGAACGTCGTTGCGCAGGTGCTGGGCTTCGTCGACCACCAGCACCGGGTGGATCTTGGTCTCCAGCACCAGGCGCGAGACTTCAGTGTGGATAAGCCGGTAGGCAGCCGCGCGGTTGCGCTCGATGGGCAGGCCCAGCTGCCAGGCAATCGCCTTGTACATGTCGAGCACGTTGCCGGTGGAAAGGGGCACATAGAACAGGCGGTAGAGGCCCGGGTGCAAGGCCGCGCACAGCTGGCGGCACAGGGTGGTCTTGCCCGAGCCGACCTCGCCGGTGATCAGCCCGATGCCGCGCAACTCGACCAGGTGGTGCAAGCGCGCGCTGGCCTCGCGCGCGGCGCCGGAGGCGAACAGCTCATCGGGCTGCAAGGCGCGCTCGAAGGGGTAATGGGTGAAGCCGAAGTGAGCGAGATACATCAGCGCGGCTCCTCCTCATCGGGTTTATTGATGGCAGCCAGCTCACGCAAGGCGAGTGAGCTGCTGCGCGGGGCGGCCGGCGCGGTGTCGGGATCGAGGTTGAGGGTCGGGCGGTTGCGGCGCACGAAGCAATTGGCATAGGCGTCCAGGGGCGTGGCGCGTGCGACGAACCGTGCCTCGTGCCAGATCTCTACGCCGCGGCTGGCCGGCAGCGCCGGGTCGTAGCGCAGGGTCACGACCTGGCCCACCAGCGCGGCATCGGCCTCGAACAGCGTGCCGTTCAAGCTCACGGTGCGGTCGCGCTGGACGCGGCGCTTGGCCTCGAACAGGAACAGGGCATCCAGATCGAGGCTGGGACCGGGCAGGCGCACCTGATCGGCGCTCATGGCCCAGCGATCCAGTGGCGTTTGATCCTCGAGCCCGCGGTGCGGGGTCAAGTGATACTCCCCCTCCACCCAGGCCCACAGGCGCCGATTGAGGCTGTCCAGGCTGTTGGTATCGGTCGCGCTGAGACGGCCCGATCAGCTGAGCGCGCACGGTGCGAAACCAGCGCTCCATCTTGCCCTTGCCCTGCGGCTGATACGGACGGGCATGGATCAGCGCCACGCCCAGCCTGGCGCACACCAGGGCCAGGTGCTGGGAGCGATAGTTGGCGCCGTTGTCCACGTACAGGCGTTGCGGCAGCCCCCGGCGCAGCAGCGCCTGCTTGAACACCGGCAAGAAGGCCTGCGCCTGGGGCAGGGTTCGTGATTGGCCTCGATCGGCGCGCCCCTTGGGCAGCAGCGCATCGAAGCCGCCGCGCCGGTAGTCCTTGAGCCAGTGGCGCAAGGTCTCGGGGGCGACCCGGGTGCGCGTGCTGCCCGGGATGGTGTACTCGGCGTTGGCTTTCTCGCGCTCACCGGGCATACAGCCCGCGGCTGCCGGCCGGTAGCTGGATAAACTCGGCGATCAGCCCGTAGCGAAACAGGGCCAGCGCCTGGCGATATTGCTCATCGGTCATGGTGCGCATCTCCTTAGAAGGGGTGGAGACGCGACGCTACCCAAAGCCGGCCGGCGGGTCTGGCCCCATGTGGTGTTGGACCGCAGGTTGGTGTTCACCGGCCAGAGGCGGCGGGGGTAAGAATCCGAGCGGAGGGGCCAGCGATTGCAGCTGCATCGCGGCGAGCGCACGCAGCAACATCAGTGCCTCGTCGCAGGCCAGGCGCTCACGCACCGCGATGATCTGCGGCACGCAGCCTTGCAACCACTGCGGGAACAATCCCACCACGCTCGTGAGCAGCCGGCGCACCGGCGCCACGCGTCGGCGTACCCAGCGCACCGCGCTGGGCAGGGTGATGTCATCGCCGCGCAACCGGTCGGCGGCCGCCTCCAGGCTGGGTGCCTGCTCGACCGTGGCCACGACCTGCTCGATCTCGGACAACGTCCCGGGGAAGCGTGCCCCCAGGTGATCCGGCAACAAGCTGAATGTGCAATGCCCTGTGGGACAGTACCAGCGCGCGATCCGCGTACCGGGAGGATTGACCCGAGGGTAGGTGCCATGGCCGGCAAAGCCACAGCCGCCGTGCGGATGCAGCGGGCAGCGCGAAAGTGTTGCCAGGCGCCAGCCTTCTCCGGTAACGTAGTCGGCGCTGGACAGCCCCGACGTGAACCGAAGCTGCACCGGCATCGGGCCCGCGCAGGCGACACTCCTGCGCGGGCCTTCCTCTTTGTGTGAACGACGAAGCCGCAAAGCTTACGTCGCTCACATCCGGATCGGAAGACCTCCCCTTGATACCGTTCTCATTGCCTCACCGGCTACTATTAGTTCGCGGTGACGCACTTCGGGAAAACAATGCCGGTGAATTGCAATTCAGTGTGAGAGACAACAGGACTCCTCGGCCGAGCGCCGCCACCAGGGGGCGATCACCAAGGCAGGCAACGCCTCGGCGCGCCGCGCTCTGGTCGAGGCCGCCTGGGCCTATCAGTACCGCCCCGCGGTCACCCCGATCATCGCCCGACGCCAGACCGCGGTGCCCAAGCCGATCCTGGATATCGCCTGGAAAGCGCAGCTGCGCCTGTGCGCTCGTTTCCGCCGCCTCGCCGCTCGCGGCTTGAACCGCAACAAGATCGTGGTCGCCATTGCCCGCGAACTCGCCGGAGTCGTCTGGGCGATTGCCCAGTACCGGCCGCGCTGCGGTCACCTCGAACACCCTTAAGCCCTTCATCCACCGCCAGCACAGGAGACACACCACCGGCCACTTACAGCGAAGCTCGATAGGCGAGGTGGCGCGCTCGCGGTGGGAGAACCCTCGAGGGCGTTAATGGATCGCGAACGCCGCGACACCCCAGAGCCTAGAGCGAGGCAGCTCCGTGACGAACAACAGTCTTGCGGCTACCCAACGCCCGCATATCAGCTTGATCGACCGTCGTGACAGATGAGCCCGTCACCTCGCCTATCGGGCTACTGTTGTCTAAACCATCAGGGCCACGATGCCAAGGGAGTGGTACGCCCTCTTGACAAACGAAGCCATATCAACGCCGCCGTTAACCGGGCGCCGACGAGCGAAGCGAGGAGGGCACCCAACAGCGGGTCCGCTGTTGGGCGCTCCGGTTGAACGGCTGGTTACGCGGCTTCGATCTCGACCAGCTCGCTCGTCGAAGATGGGTAGGGGATGGGTTCGCCACTTTCCTTGAGGTCTTCGAGGTGAAGCTCAATCCCCTCTCGAATAAGAGCGAGAACTTCCTCTTTCGTGTCTCCGACAGCGACACAACCAGGTAGGTCGGGTACATACGCTCCGAATGAAGTCGGGCCTCGTTCAACGACTACTAGGTAACGCATACTCTCTACTCCTGTTTCTTCAAACCCGCTTGCTTCAGCACGCTATTCAAGGTGCCGGGAGGGACATCAACGCTGAGTTTTCCCGCGACCGTTACGGTTCCCCTCTTCGAAGGGTGGTGAAACTGCCGATGGCTTCCCTTCATCCGAACCTGAAGCCAGCCGTCCGCCTCGAGCAGGGCGATGAGATCCTTTGCCTTCATCGTGGAGAGTCTACTACCACTGAACCTCAAGCCGCATAACGGAATGCCGTTAACCGGGCGCCGGCGCGCGAAGCGCGACGGGAACCCAACAGCGGACCCGCTGTTGGGCGCTCCGGTTGAACGGCGGGTTCGGCGTCACTCTCTGCGCCCGACCGCCGGTAAGTAACGAACATACTCACTTCCTGGCGCTTGCCAGGTGAGCCTCAATGGGAAAGGCAAGCGTGCCATCGACCACGTATGACCGCAGCGCCTCATTCACCTCGTTGACCAAGGCGGCGCGCGCTTCGTCGGATGCCTTTGCCATGTAGCCCGCGAGGGGCGAGCCAGCGGCATAGTCTTGCACGAGTCGGGCGGGTGACGGGAAGCGAACCGTTCCGGGGGCCGGCCAGATCGCAACATCGCGGAACCCGGCAGCAGAGATGAGCGCGTGTAGTTCTTCCTTCTCGGAAAGGCTGAATGGCGCTCGCATCATGGCGGCGGCCTCGGGGCCTACGTGCCTCCCGAGGGCGTCAGCCAGTACTCGAAACCCTGGGCTGTGCTCAATACCCCGCCAGACCATCAGGCCGAGCCGGCCCTCGGACACCAGCACGCGATACATCTCTCGCAATGCCGCCGGACGGTCAGGGAAGAACTGAAGTCCCAACTGACAGTACACAATCTCGAACGACGCGTCTGTGAAAGGCATTTTCGTCGCACTTGCCTCCCGCCAAGTGATCGGCGCACTTGTGGTCGGCGTCTTCGGGCCGATTGAAGCAGCAACCGCCAACATGCCGGGATTCAGATCGAGGCCCACAACGTTGCCGCCCCCACTAACTCGCGTGGCAGCGAGGCGAGCAACTACACCCGTACCGCACGCGACGTCCAACACGCACTCGCCGGATTTGGGGTTGGCCAATGCAACGACCTGGGGCGCCCATGGCGCGAATACGGCGGGGACGAGCGCGCGTTCGTAGTTCTCCGGGGCACTTCCTGCGACTTGCCACTGGCTTTGGTCACTCATTGGCCCCTCCCTGTCCCGTTCCACGTGACGCCGAACGCTTCCGATCAGCGGCCGCTTAAGCAGCGGGCGAAAGCCCGCTGTGAAGCGGTCCGCTGATCGGATGGTTGGGCGTCATCGCGGCTAGACACAGCCTTTCTCTCGAAGCAGCGACGAGGCGCGCTTATAGGCGATGGTCTGGTTGCTAGCACCATAATGAACGGTTCCATCAGGCGAGGTCCACTCGCCGAACCAGACTAGATCACGGCCTTGATAGCGGCGGATGGATTGAACGACGGACTTGTCTTCGAGAAGCACCCTCGCAATCTCACGGATCGGCAGGTCGTCTGGTCCTTTGATACTCGCATCTGCACGGCCCTTGACGAGTTCCCGATAGACCCGAAACACAAACCATGCCGTCATGTCTTCTTCTCGGCCTGGCCTTGTAAGGTGCGTAAAGAGGCGGTCGAATAGGCTTTTCTTTCCGACGTATTGCGTAAAGACAACGCCGAAGCGCTTCGCAAAGGCCTGGAAGTGAGATGCCGCCGGCTTGTCTTTCTGGAGCCGAGCGTCGATTAGGTCGCTGAGTTCTTGCTTTGTCACGTCAGCGGGGATCGCAATTCCAAGGTCTCGCGCGTAGGCCAATTGCCGCTCGGTCGGTGGTTCCGCCATAGCTTGAGCTACAGAAGAGCGCTCTTCTCGACGCTTCGACGGCGGGAGCGATTCGAGAAGCGCCAGGCCCTTTGCCGATAATACGAGCCCGTTACCTTCGCTTTCGACTGGCTTTGTCTTGTCTCGGCGCTCGACGAGGCGGCTGTCAGTCAAAAAGTACCGTGTCTGTGGTGATGGCATCGATCGCCAAGCCACGGCATGTTCGCCCGATCGATCCTAATGATCCCGCCATCTCGAAGAGCCTCAAGAATGTCGCGCTGGACCTCGGTGAGGCGTATGGATTCGGTGCCCTTCATCGGCTGACTATGACGCCCAACGGAATGCCGTTAACCGGGCGCCGTCGCGCGGAGCGCGACGGGTACCGAACAGCGCGCCCGCTGTTCGGCGCTCCGGTTGAACGGCGGGTTCGGCGTCATGGCAACGGAATCTCGAGATCTCGGCAGATCTTCCGGGCAAGGAAATCGTTGATCTCTCGATGACGCGGGACCGTCGACGATTTCCCAGTTGCGCGGTTCACGTAGACCGAGTGTCGCGCACCCTCACGCAATAGCGCACAACCACGTTGTTCAAGATGGCGGATTAGATCGAGGCGCTTCATTCGGTCGCAATGACCAGCGGCTCCCGAATGACTTCCTTGCCTTGCATCGATTCCTCGGACAACGCGCGGTTTGCTTCCAGAACTAGCTCGACGGCCTCCGAGAGACTCTCGCGGGCTTCCTCGAGAGTTGGCGCCTGAGTATTCGCCCCCGGAAGTTCCTCAACAAATCCGATGTAACCTTCAGGGACTTTTTGAAATACCGCGGTGAGTTTCACAGTTACCTCCGCTACCATGTTCAGTTACTCGCAGTATACCGCCGCACCTTCCTTGACGCCGAACGCCGCCCATCAGCGGCCGGGCAACAGCGGCGCGAAGCGGCGCTGTTGAACGGTCCGCTGGATGGGCTTGATATTGATACGAGGCCCCGCGTTTTGCCGGGCTTGGTCACTTCGATCCGTCATCGCAAGAGACGCGCAGTGTTCGATCCTTTGCACGCACGCTCGGTCGTGCTCGCTGGCGCCGCTTCGGTCTGCATGGCCGGATGCGATAACGCGCCGCATCCGGCCATGCGCAAGCGTGATCGCCCGGCCCCGCGCCTCAAGGGTGCGCTGCGCCGGGCTGCGCCCGCCCTTGACCCGCGGCTCCCGGCCCCGCCTTCCAGGGTGGCCGGCAAGGGGGATGCATAACGGGTGAGGCCCCCGTGTCCGGCGGGGCTTGGCAGATGCGATCTACCATCCTAAGGGTGTCATGCCGACACAAATCGAACAGGAGGCCTCAGATGCAATTCTATACCCGTCAGCATCAACACTACTGCGGGATCGACCTGCACGCTCGTCAGATGTACCTGTGCATCCTGGACGCCGCCGGCAAGGTATGCTTCTCGCGTAACCTGGAGTGCACCCCGCAGGCGTTCCTGGCCGCGGTCAAGGCCTTCCGCGAGGACCTGGTGGTGGCGGTGGAATGCATGTTCGCCTGGTACTGGTTGGCCGATCTGTGTGAGCGCGAGGGGATTGCCTTCGTGCTGGGGCACGCCCTGTACATGGGGGCGATCCACGGGGGTAAGGCCAAGAACGACAAGATCGACGCGCACAAGATCGCGGGACTCCTGCGTGGCGGGATGCTGGCGCAGGCTTGTCTATCCCCCGCGCATGCGCGCCACCCGGGATCTGCTGCGGCGCAGGTGTCATCTGATGCGCAAGCGCTCGGAGTTGATCACCCACATCCAGAACACGGTCAGCCAGTACAACCTGCCCCCGCTGGAGCACCGCATCCAGAAGCGTTGCGAGCGCGAAGGGCTGCTTTCGCACTTCCCCGATCCCCAGGTGCGCAACTCCATCGCCCTGGACCTGGCCATGATCGAGCAGTACGACGCGCTTCTCCCGAAGCTCGAGCGGCATATCCGGGCGTGTGCCAAGGAGCACGACCGCAAGGCCTTTACCCTGCTCAGGTCGATCCACGGGGCCGACCTGATCCTGCCTTTGGTGATCCTGTATGAGATCCACACTATCGGGCGCTTCCCGCGCATGCAGGACTTCCTGTCCTACTGCCGGCTGGTCAAGCCCGCTCGCGAGTCGGCCGGCAAGCTCCTGGGGCATGCCGGGGGCAAGATCGGCAACGCCCATCTGAAGTGGGCTTCTCGGAGCTCGCGACCACGTTCCTGCGTGCCAATCCCGGCGCGCGTCAAGGTAGTTGTCGCCTCATTCATGCAGCCAGCGGCTGTGTAT
>DAIQQA010000080.1:0-22424 GCA_036787045.1 Burkholderiales bacterium
GTGAGCCTCGGCCAGGCCGGCGGGCAATCCCAGCATGAAAACGGAGAGGGCTCTTGCTCTTCGTCGCGCGGGGAAGAGATCGCCGATCAACGAGGTCGCCGCGGGCGCACATGCAGCCTCCCCGATTCCCACACCCATCCGCCCCAGCAGCCTGTCGTCGACCCACACCGTGCCGGGCGCCGGGATATCCTCCGGTCTGGCCGCCGGCCCAGCCTGCGTCTCACGCACCGAGATGCGCCCCTTGAGCGGATACCCCGGCGCGGCCGCCTTGATCTCGGTGAGCACCGCCGAATCTGCATGCATGGTCATGCTGGGGAAGCGCACGGTATCGACGCTGCGCAGCTTCAGGCGCGCGGCCTCCGTGCGCAGGGCCGCGTCCAGCGGCCGATCGGACACCACCACCAGGTCCGCGCCCAAGAGCTGGCTCGCCTCCTGCCCCAAGGCCTGCTTTACGCGGTCGGCGAAGAACGCGACGGTGGTCAGGCTCGCCACCGCGATCACCAGCCCCACAGCCAGAACGCGCAGCTCGCCTGCGCGCCAATCGCGGGCCAGCAGCCGCCAGGACAGGGCAGCCGCACGCAGCCAGGACAGCTCGGCGCCGCTGGTCGGGGCGCGCGCTACCGACCCCGCGGGCAGTGCCTGCTCAGCCGCGCTCAATGGACCAACCTTCCGCCGTCGAGCCGCAGCCGCCGCGCACAACGCGCTGCGAGCTTCTCGTCGTGGGTCACCAGCAGAAGCGTGGTGCGGTGTTCGCGGTTGAGGTCGAACATCAGGGCGATGATCTCTTCACCGGTGGCGGAGTCGAGGTTGCCGGTGGGCTCATCGGCGAACAGGAGTCGGGGCGGGCCGGCAAAGGCGCGTGCGATAGCCACGCGCTGCTGCTCCCCGCCGGAGAGCTGGCGCGGATAGTGGTCGAGCCGTTCCTTGAGCCCCACCCGGGAAAGCAGGGCAGTGGCCGCCTCGCGCGCATCAGCCGCACCGGCCAGCTCCATGGGCAGCATCACATTCTCCAGCGCGGTCAGGGCTGGCAGCAGCTGGAAGGACTGGAAGACGAAGCCGACCAGGCGCCGGCGCAGCCGCGCGCGCCCATCCTCGTCGAGCTCCGTGAGATCCACCCCGTCGATGTGCACGCGGCCCGCGCTGGGCAGGTCCAGCCCCGCGAGCAGCCCCAGCAACGTTGTCTTGCCGGAGCCCGAGGCGCCCACGATCGCCACCGCTTCTCCCGCGCCGACCTCCAGGCTGACGTCCTCCAGGATCGTGAGGCGGCTGCGGCCAGTATCCACTTGCTTGGTCAGACCCGCCGCCCGCACAATTGCCTGCGTGCTGTCATTCATCCGCTGGATCCTTCTGCTCGGTTTGCTTGCGGCTGCCCCGCTCAGGGCGCAGCAGCCGGTGATTCTCGTTTTCGGCGACAGCCTCGCGGCCGGCTACGGGCTGCCCCAGGGCCGCGGCTGGGTAGACCTCCTGCACGACAAACTCGCAGCCGAAAAGCTCGATTACCGCGTGGTCAATGCGAGCATCAGCGGCGAGACGACGGTAGGTGGCCGCAACCGGCTCCCCGCAGCCCTCGAGCAACATCGGCCGCGCGTTGTGCTCTTGGAGCTGGGCTCCAACGACGGCCTGCGCGGCCAGCCGCTGAACCTGATGCGTGACAATCTCGTTGCGATGGTGCAGGCGAGCCGTTCCGCGGGTGCGCACGTCCTGATCATCGGTATGCGCATCCCGCCCAACTACGGCCCGAAGTACACCCGCGAGTTCCACGCCACCTTCGAGGACGTCGCGCGCAGCCAGCGCACCGCGCTGGTGCCCTTCCTCCTGGACGGCTTTGCCGACCAGCGCGAGCTATTCCAGTCGGACGGCATCCATCCCGACGAGAAGGCCCAGCCGCTGATTCTGGAGACCGTGTGGAAGGGGTTACGGCCGCTGCTTGGGCAGCGCCTGCCGCAGTAGGTGGGGGAACTATGTTAATCTTCAAGCCTTTCCCGCTGTCCACGCCCTGGTGAGCCAGACGCCTTCTCCCGCCCGGGACCGGGCGACCGTCGCGCAGCTGCCCGAGTTCGACGACATCATAGACGTGCGCACGCCCTCGGAGTTCGCGCTCGATCACATCCCGGGGGCCTGCAACCTGCCGGTCCTGTCGGACGACGAGCGCGCCCGCGTCGGTACTCTCTACAAGCAGGTTTCCCCCTTCAGCGCCAAGAAGCTGGGGGCAGCCCTGGTCGCGGCCAATGTTTCCCGCCATCTCGCGAATAACCTGCTCGACCGGCCCAAGAGCTGGCGGCCCCTGGTGTACTGCTGGCGTGGAGGCAAGCGCAGCGGCGCGTTCACTCATGTGCTGCGCGAGATCGGCTGGGACGCGCATGCGCTGGAGGGCGGCTACAAGGCGTTCCGCCGCGCGGTAGTCGCCGAGTTGCCGGCGCTCGCCTCCCGCTTCCGCTGGCGCGTGCTGTGCGGCCTCACGGGCTCCGGCAAGAGCCGGTTGCTCACCACGCTGGAGCGCCTCGGCGCGCAGGCCCTGGATCTCGAGCAGCTCGCCGCTCATCGGGGCTCGGTGCTGGGCAACCTCCCCGATGAACCGCAACCCACCCAGAAGCTGTTCGAGAGCCTGCTGTGGGACCGGCTGCGGCGCCTCGACCCGGCTCGGCCAGTCTATGTCGAATCGGAAAGCAAGAAGATCGGGGTGCTGCAGGTACCGCAGGAGGTGCTCGACTCGATGTGGAGCAGCCAGTGCGTGCAGGTGATCGTCGACCGGGCCACGCGCGTGCGTCTGCTCAAGGACGAGTACGCGCACTTCCTGGCCGACCCCGTCTCCCTGGGCCGCCAGCTCGACTGCCTCGTGCAGTTGCATGGCCACGCGACCATCGAGCGCTGGAAGCAGATGGCGAATGCGGGCGCTTGGGACGCGCTGGTGGCCGACCTCCTGGAGCGCCACTACGATCCCGCCTACACCCGCTCCATCCTCTCGCACTATCCTGCGTTGCCCAAGGCGCAGCGCGTAACGGTCGACTCTCCCGACGAGCAATCCTTCGTGGCGGCCGCCCGCACCGTGCTGGAAGACAACCTGGAGGCGGTGACATGAGTCTGCTCGGCTTCTGGCTCGTGCTCGTCGGCGTCCCGCGCGTTCTCTGCGCCTCTGCGTTGAGGTGTTGAGGTAATGAACCTGGCACTCAAGGTGGACGTCGACACCTACCGCGGCACACGCCACGGCGTACCCGCGCTGGTCGAGCTGCTCAAGCAGTACGAAGCGGGCGCCACGTTCCTGTTCAACCTCGGCCCGGATCACACCGGGCGGGCGATCAAGCGCATGTTCCGCCCGGGCTTCTTCCGCAAGGTCCGCCCTACGTCAGCGGTCTCGCACTACGGCCTCGTTGCCCTGATGTACGGCACCCTCCTGCCAGGGCCCGACATCGGCTCGCGTTGCGCGGACATCCTCCGCGCGGTGCGCGACGCCGGCTTCGAGGTGGGCATCCATGGCTGGGACCGCGTCAAGTGGCAGAACGGTGTGGCCGGCGCCGATGCAGCGTGGACCCGCCACCAGATGGAACTGGCGATCCAGCGCTTCCAAGCGATCTTCGGCACTGAGCCGCGGGTGCACGGCGCGGCCGGCTGGCAGATGAACCGCCATGCCTATCGCCTGACGCAAATGCTGGGATTCGGCTATTGCTCCGACACGCGCGGCAGCCAGCCCTTCATCCCGATCTACCAGGCCGAGATCGTCGCCTGCCCCCAGCTCCCCACCACCCTGCCCACTCTGGACGAGCTGATCGGTGTGGACAGGATCGACGCCCACAGCGTGGTGGACCATCTGCTGCAACTCACCCGCGATCCGCCTGCCACCGGCCACGTCTACACGCTGCACGCCGAGCTGGAGGGCATGAAGCTCAAGCCGGTATTCGAGCGGCTCCTGCAGGGCTGGCGCGAGCAGGGCTACAAGCTCCTCTCCCTGGGGGACTACTTCGACGCGTTGCCGGACAAGAATCTGCCGCGCCATGAGGTGGCAACCGGCGAGGTGCCCGGCCGTTCGGGGCAACTGTCGCTGCAGGGCGCGCACTTCCTGGCCTCGAGCCGGGCGTGAGTTTATCGCGAGTTACAAATGGACGAGAACATGGTGGAGAACCTGACCGTACCCGAGTTCGAGGCACAAGCGACCGGCGGCAAGACCTTTCGCCTTTCCGGGGCGCGCGGCAAGCCGCTGGTGCTGTACTTCTACCCCAAAGACAACACACCAGGCTGCACCGACGAGGGCGTGCAGTTCCGTGACCTCTACGGCGAGTTCCAGAGGCTTGGCTGCAGCGTCTATGGCGTGTCGCGGGACAGCATCAAGTCGCACGAAGGCTTCAAAGCCAAGATGAGCTTCCCCTTCGAGCTGCTGTCGGATCCGGACGAGCAGCTGTGCCAGATGTTCGGCGTCATGAAGATGAAGAACATGTACGGCAAGCAGGTACGCGGCATCGAGCGCAGCACCTTCGTCATCGACGCAACCGGCAGGGTCCGCAAAGAGTGGCGCGGCGTCAGGGTGCCGGGACATGCGCAGGAGGTGCTGGAATTCGTTCGGTCCCTGTGACGGCTGTGCATCACTGCCGTCTTTCCTCATCCCACCGGGGCACGAGGCGCGAAGGGCGAGGCACGAGTATGGCCGCGCTGGCGCGAGGTTCTCGTGCCTCGAACCTCGCGCCTCACACCTGATCCTCTATGGCCCACCGCAAACCCGCCCCGGTCACCCGCCTGCACCCCGACACCAAGCTCTTCGTGCTGGACACCAACGTGCTCATGCACGATCCCACCAGCCTGTTCCGCTTCCAGGAGCACGACATCTTTCTCCCCATGGCGACCGTGGAGGAGCTGGACGCCAACAAGAAGGGCATGTCCGAGGTAGCGCGCAATGCGCGCCAGGTGAGCCGCTTCCTCGACGGCCTGCTCAACCAGAGTGAAGCCGACATCGACGAGGGCATCCCGCTCGGCGCACAGGGCGACAAGCAGGCCACCGGCCGCCTGTTCCTGCAGACCCAGGCGATCAACGGCGAGCTGCCGCCCACGCTGGCAAGCGGCAAGGCGGACAATCAGATTCTCGCCGTGGTGCGGCATCTGCACGAGAGCCATCCGCGGCGCCAGGTGATCCTGGTGTCCAAGGACATCAACATGCGCATCAAGGCGCGTGCCCTGGCGCTGTCCGCCGAGGACTACTTCAACGACAAAGTGCTGGAGGACACCGATCTCCTCTACACTGGCGTGCGCGAGCTGCCCGCGGACTTCTGGGACACCCACGGCAAGGAGATGGAGTCCTGGCAGCAGGCCGGCCGCACCTTCTACCGCGTGCACGGACCCCTGGTCCCCAGCCTGCTGGTCAACGAGTTCGTCTACCTCGAAACCGACAGCCCGCTGTTCGCCCAGGTCAAGGAGATCTCGGGAAAGACGGCGATCCTGCACACGCTGGTCGACCACTCCCACCAGCGCAACAACGTGTGGGGCATCACGGCGCGCAACCGCGAGCAGAACTTCGCGCTGAACCTGCTGATGAACCCCGAGGTCGACTTCGTCACCCTGCTGGGGCAGGCGGGCACCGGCAAGACGCTGCTCACGCTAGCCTCGGGGCTCATGCAAACGCTGGAGGACAAGCTCTACTCGGAGATCATCATGACCCGGGTGACGGTGCCGGTTGGCGAGGACATCGGCTTTCTGCCCGGCACCGAGGAGGAGAAGATGACGCCGTGGATGGGCGCGCTGGAGGACAACCTCGACGTGCTCAACAAGACCGACGACGACGCCGGCGAGTGGGGCCGCGCCGCCACCCGCGATCTCATCCGCTCGCGCATCAAAGTGAAGTCGCTCAATTTCATGCGCGGGCGCACCTTCATTAACAAGTTCCTCATCATCGACGAGGCGCAGAACCTCACGCCCAAGCAGATGAAGACAATGGTCACCCGCGCCGGGCCCGGGACCAAGGTCGTGTGCCTGGGCAACATCGCGCAGATCGACACGCCTTACCTCACCGAGGGCAGCTCGGGCCTGACCTATGTGGTGGATCGGTTCAAGGGCTGGAGCCACAGCGGCCACGTCACGCTCACGCGCGGCGAGCGCTCGCGGCTGGCGGATCATGCAGCCGAGATACTCTAGGATCTACCCCTTAACCTGAACCTCAGAGGCGCAGAGACGCAGAGGGCGCGCAGAGGAAATCGGCAGGCTTCAGCTCGGGATGCTGTTGGGATAGGCTCTTGACACGAACTCGCGGCTGGTTCACGTCTTCTACTCGGCGTTTCTCTGCGCCTCCGCGATTCAGCTCTACGGGATAGGAGCTTTACGGCTTAACAGGAGGTGGCCAATGCCGTACGCGGATTCCAACGGCGTCAAGCTGTACTACGAAGAGGCCGGCACGGGCACGCCAGTCATCTTCGTCCACGAGTTCGCCGGCGACTACCGCAGCTGGGAGCCACAGGTGCGCTTCTTCTCGCGCCGCTACCGGTGCATCGTCTACAACGCCCGTGGCTATCCGCCTTCCGGCGTGCCGCGCGAGGCAGACGCTTACAGCCAGTCGCACGCTGTGGACGACGTCGCTGCGGTGCTGCGCCATCTGCGGATCGAGCGCGTGCATGTGTGTGGGCTGTCCATGGGTGGATACGCCACGCTGCACTTCGGAATCCGCTATCCACACATGGCGCTGTCGCTGGCCATCTGCGGTGCGGGGCACGGTTCCGATCCGGGCACGCGCCAGCAGTTCCTCCGCGACTCGGCCGAGCTCGCCGACCGCCTGGAGAAGCTCGGCATGAACGAGGCGATCCGGAACTATTCAGCCAGCGCGTATCGGGCGCCGTATCTGCGGAAGGATCCGCGCGGGTTCGAGGAGTTCCGACGCCAGTTCGCTGAGCACTCGAACATCGGCTCGGCGCTTACCATGCGCGGGTATCAGCTGCGGCGGCCGACGATCTACGATCTGGAGGCCGACATCGCCCGGGTTGCCGTGCCCGCGCTGATCGTGGTGGGAGACGAAGATGCTCCCTGTTTGGAGCCGGCGTTATTCCTAAAGCACCGCATGCGCTCGGCCGGGCTGGTGGTCCTTCCCAACAGCGGCCACTCCATCAACCTGGAGGAGCCCGATCTGTTCAACCGCGCGCTGCTCGACTTCTGGACCGCAGCGCAGACCGGAACATGGCCGGTCCGGGAGACGGCGTAGCCTGGCGCCCGGTCAGCGCGGCACCGCCGCGCGATCCAGGCACTGACCGACCTCGACGCGGAACTGCTTCATCCACTGCTTCTCGCCGAGCATCTTGGCCAGGCGCAGCCGCTCGTAGTCGTCCGAAATCTCGGCGTAGCTGCGGTAGCCCATGCGCCGGACGGCTCCCTCCACCATCAGCAGCGACTCGTCGATGCGCTGCTTGTCCTGCGCATTTGCGGCCTGCATATCGTAGGGTACAACGCAGTTCAGGTAATGGGACTCGGCCACGCCGTCGCGCGGATGGTAGTCGTGCGCCAGCGCGAGCAGCGTCTGCGCTTGCTCCGCGGTGAGGTTGGTGAACTTTGCCGCCGGCGCGGCCATCGACTGCGCAGCCGCGAGCAGCGCAACAGCCATCAGCGCCCGTGCCGTCGAACGCTGCAGCGCGGAGCGCGACCTGCAGCCGGACCTCTGCGCGCCACGGATCAGGAAGAACTTCGCGACGCCTTCGCGCCTTTGCGTCTTTGCGGTCATCGTAGCTTCAGTAGCGTGTCGGATCGGCGAGGTTCTCGAAGCGCGTGTGCTCTCCCAGGAAAGCGAGGCGAACGGTGCCGATCGGCCCGTTGCGCTGCTTGCCGATGATGACCTCGGCGATGCCCTTGTCCGCACTCTCCGGATTGTAGACTTCGTCGCGATAGATGAACAGGATCAGATCTGCGTCCTGCTCGATGGCGCCCGATTCGCGTAGGTCCGACATCACCGGACGCTTGTTGGGCCGCTGCTCCAGACTGCGATTGAGCTGCGACAAAGCGATCACTGGACAGTTGAGCTCTTTCGCTAACCCCTTCATGGAGCGCGAGATCTCCGACAGCTCGGTGGCGCGGTTCTCGCCCTCGCTGGACGAGGACATCAGCTGAAGGTAGTCCACCACGATCAGGCCAAGCTGCTTGTATTGCCGGTGCAGCCGGCGCGCGCGGGCGCGGAGCTCGAGCGGGTTCAGCGCCGCCGTCTCGTCGATGTGCATTGGCGCATCGTTCAGCTTGCCCACCGCCTCGGTCAACCGCTGCCAGTCCTGATCCTGCAGGCGGCCGGTGCGCAGCCTGTGCTGGTCGAGCCTGCCGACGGAGCCGAGCATGCGCATGACCAGCTGGGTGCTCGCCATCTCCATGCTGAAGATGCCTACCGGCAACCCGCTGTCCAGCGCGACATGCTCGGCGATGTTCATAGCGAGCGAAGTCTTGCCCATGCTCGGCCGGCCGGCCACGATCACCAGATCGCCTGGCTGCAGGCCCGAGGTCATGCGATCGAGATCCACGAAGCCGGTGGGCACGCCGGTAACCTCGTTCGGGTTGTCGCGGTTGTAGAGCATGTCGATGCGCTCGACCACCTGGGTGAGCAGCGGCGGCATGTCCTGGAAGCCCTGCTGGCCGCGTGCGCCCTGCTCGGCGATCTCGAACACTTTGGACTCCGCCTCGTCGAGCAGCTGAGTGGCATCGCGTCCCATCGGGTTGTATGCGGAGTCGGCGATGCCGGTAGCCACCCCGGCCAGCTTGCGCAGGATGGCACGGTCGCGGACGATCTCGGCGTAGCGGCGGATGTTGGCCGCAGAAGGCGTGTTGGTGGCCAGCGCGCTCAGGTAGGCCATTCCGCCGACGGCCTGCAGCTCCTTCGTGCTCTCCAGGCTCTCGGCGACGGTGATGACGTCGGCGGGACGGCTGTTGCCGATCAGCTTCGAGATGTGGCGGTAGATCGAGCGGTGATCGCCGCGATAGAAGTCGCCCTCGGCGATCAGATCGGCCACGCGGTCCCAGGCCGTGTTGTCGAGCAGCAGCCCACCCAGGACGGACTGCTCTGCCTCCACCGAGTGTGGAGGCAGCTTCAGGAGCTCGACCTGGCTGTCCTGGACGATCGGGGAGACAGATTGGGCCATGCCCGTCAGTGGAGAAGCCAGAGGCGAGAGGCGAGAGGCAGGCGCGATGTGCTCATTGTTCGCCGCATTCTACGCCCACACGAAAAGCGAAGGGGCCGACATCCAGCCGGCCCCTTTCCGACACCGGTGGCCAGGCCTACTGCTCGGCGAGCACCGACACCTTGATGGTGGCCTTGGCGTCCGTGTGCAGGTCCAGCACAATGTCATAGTCGCCGACATGCTTGAGCGGACCCTGCGGCAGGCGCACGAGCGCCTTGGGCACGTCGAAGCCCTGGGCTTTTAGCGCCTCGGAGATGTCGAAGTTGGTGACCGACCCGAACAGGCGGCCGTCCACGCCGGCTTTTTGAGTGATCTGAAGCGTCAGGCCCTCGAGCTTGCTGGCATGTTCCTGCGCGGCGGTCAGCACGTCAGCCTGGGCCTTCTCCAGTTCGGCACGCCGCTGTTCGAACTCCGCGACGTTGGCGGTCGTGGCGCGCTTGGCCTTGCCCTTGGGGATGAGATAGTTGCGGGCGAAGCCGTCTTTCACTTTGACGATGTCGCCCAACTGCCCGAGATTGGTGACTTTCTCGAGGAGGATGATCTGCATGGCCGCCTCCGTCAGTGGATGTCGGTGTAGGGCAGCAGCGCGAGAAAGCGCGCGCGCTTCACAGCGACGGACAGCTGGCGCTGGTAGTGGGCCTTGGTGCCCGTGATGCGCGCTGGGATGATCCTGCCGTTTTCGTTGATGAAGTCCTTGAGCAGCTCGACGTCCTTGTAGTCGATCTCCTTGATCTTCTCGGCCGTGAAGCGGCAAAACTTGCGCCGCTTGAACAACGGGCGGAAGCTGCGGTCGTCCTTCTTCTTGTCCTTCGGTTTACCTCTGCCACGAAATGCCATGGTGTGTTCCTCAGTCGATCTCGAATTCGTTCACGTGCAGCACGACGCGTCTGCTGCGGCGGCTGCGGTTGGCCAGGAAGCCTCGCGCCGTTACTCGCTGCCCGGGCCGGACGGCATCCAGTTTCATTGCCACCTCGCCGATCGCCAGCAGCTCCACCTCCAGCTCCACCTGCCTCGGCACTCCGCCTTCGCTCTGCCGGGACCGATGGGTCAGCTCGAGTGCCAGGATCGGGACGCCGCCGGGACTGTAGCGCAGCGGCTCGCGCACCGCTACCTCACCACTCATCTGCACCATATTGGCCTGGATCCGCTCGGCTTCGAGCGGGTTGGCCGCATCAGCCGGGAGGGGCTGATCGCGCGCCACGCTGGCCGCTTACCACCTACGCGGCTGCGCCGGGCTGCGCCGCAGGCTGCTCGGGCCGCTCCCGGTCCCGCTCGCCTGCTGGCCTGGGCTTCTCCTGGCGCATCATCGGCGAGGGCTCGGTGACGGCGTCATCGCGCTGCACCACAAGATGGCGCAGGACGGCGTCGTTGAAGCGAAAGGCATGCTCCATCTCGCCAAGCGCCTCTTTGTCGCACTCGACGTTCATCAGCACGTAGTGCGCCTTGTGGATTTTCTGGATCGGAAAGGCAAGCTGGCGCCGGCCCCAGTCCTCCAGCCGGTGGATCCGGCCGTTGCGGCCGGTAACCATCCCCTTGTAGCGCTCGATCATCGCGGGCACCTGCTCGCTCTGATCGGGATGGACGATGAAAACGATCTCGTAATGTCGCATCGAATCTCCTTGTGGGATAAGCCCCCCGTTTGCGTGACGATGGAGCAAGGAACCCGCGCTCACAAGTGCGGCCCGAAACGAGTCGGGCGAAGCGCGGAAGGCCGGGATTATACGGACTTCGGCCGAAACATCAATCGGCTGGGTTTACCCGCTTTAGGCTTTAGGTCAGACAGATGAGCCCGCTTCTGATGTGCTGGCTCAGGCTGGCTGCGTTGGCCAGGCCGTAGACGCCGAAACCCAGCACCAGGCCCCCAGCCGCTACGCGTACCGGGCGGGCGCGGGCCACCCCGGAAACCCTGCGCCAGGCAAGGCCGGCAAACAGCACGTTGGGCAGAGTGCCCAATCCGAAGGCCAGCATGATCGCCGCGCCGTTCAGTGGGTCTCCGGCCAACACGGCGGTCAGCAGGATTCCGTACACCAACCCGCACGGCAGCCAGCCCCACAACACCCCCAGGGCCAGGGCCCGAGGCAGGGTATCAGCCGGCAGGAGCCCCCGCGTCAGCGGCTGGATCAGCTTCCACAGGCGGACGCCAATGCGCTCCAGGCCTGCTGCCACACCCGACACCCCGGCAAGGTACAGGCCCAGCAGCACCAGCATGAGATTGGCCAGGACATACAGGGCGATCTGGACCGGCAGAACGCCGTCGAGCAACAGACCGAGGCTGCCCACTGTCCCGGCCAGAGCCCCCGCCACCCCGTAGGAGGCGATCCGCCCGAGGTTGTAGCTCAGGTGCAACGGCCACCGCTCACGCCCCGTCTGGCCGGAGAGCGCCGCGACGATGCCGCCGCACATACCAGCGCAGTGCACCCCGCCCAGCAGGCCCGTCAGGAAAACCGCTCCAAAGATCGCTACTGACATCGCAACGCGTTGATGCTCCTGGACCGCCGAGGCGCAGAGCCACAGAGTTGCGCAGAACTCCTAAGCCATCCCTCCCGCAGCCTGGGGATTGCGCAAGGAGGCAGTGTACTCTCGTTGCGTCCGAGCATGTCTCACGACGTCCTCTGCTCAGCTGCGCGCCTCTGCGCCTCTGCGGTTCAAAAACAGGGGCGGATCAAACGACCTTGGAGTAGCGAGCGCGCTCGCGCCCCTCGCGCAGGTAACGGTCGAACACCATGCAGATGTTGCGGATGAAGAAGCGGCCGAGCGGTGTGACCGTGAGCCAGTGGCGGTCAAGCGTCAGCATGCCGGCTTCGCGCAATGGAGCCAGGTCTTCGATCTCCCGTGCGAAGCACTTGCGGAAATCGATCAGGTGCGCCACTTCCAGCGACTCGATGGGGACCTCGAAGTGGCACATCAGGCACTGGATCAGCGCGCGGCGCAGCAGGTCGTCGGCAGTCAGCTCGATGCCGCGCATCACCGGCAAAGTGCCATGGTCGAGACGATCGTAGTATTCGTCCAGGGTCTTGACGTTCTGGCTGTAGGTGGGCCCGACCTGCCCGATCGCCGAGATGCCAAAGCCCAGCAGATCGGTCTCCGCGTGGGTCGAATATCCCTGGAAGTTGCGGTGCAGCCGGCCCTGCCGTTGCGCAACCGTCAGGTCGTCCTCCGGCTTGGCGAAGTGGTCCATGCCGATGTAGGTATAACCGGCATCCACCAGGCGCTTGATCGCCAGAGACAGCAGCTGCAGCTTGGCGTCGGGTGTCGGCAGGTCCGCCTCGGCGATGCGGCGCTGGGGCTTGAACACCGCCGGCAGGTGCGCATAGTTGTACAGCGCAATGCGCTCCGGCCCTGCATCGATCACCCGCTCGAGGGTGCGGTTGAAGCCGATGACGTTCTGCTTGGGCAGCCCGTAGATCAAATCCACATTGACCGAGCGGAACCCGGCAACCCGCGCTGCTTCGATGACTGCGCGCGTCTGCTCCTCGCTCTGGATACGGTTTACTGCCTGCTGCACCTGCGGGTCGAAGTCCTGCACGCCGAGGCTGATGCGGTTGAACCCCAGCTCGGCGAGTAACCCAATGGTGTCGCTTCCCACCGTGCGGGGATCCACTTCGATGGAGTACTCGCCGCGCGGATCCAGACGGAAGCTGTCGCGGATCGCCGTCACCAGCGCGGTCATCTCCTCCCGGTTGAGGAAGTTCGGGGTGCCCCCTCCCCAATGCATCTGCACCACGTGCCGTGCGCTGCCCAGCAGCTCGGCTACCAGCGCCATCTCGCGCTGCACATAGCCTACATAGCGGGCGGAGCGCCCATGATCCTTGGTGATCACCTTGTTGCAGGCGCAGTAGTAGCAGATGCTTTCGCAAAAAGGCACATGAACATATAATGATAGCGGGCGTGGCTGTCCGGCCAGCACGCGTTTGCGCAGCCACGTCCCGTAGCTCTCGGCATTGAAAGCTTCCACGAAGCGATCCGCCGTGGGGTAGGATGTGTAGCGCGGCCCGCTCACGTCGAAGCGCCTAAGCAACTCGACAGAGACGAGCGGGCTGGTGGGGCTGCCTTGCATGGTTCGTTGCGCCTTTCGAGGTAGCGTCTACTCTGCCACCGCAGTCCTCGTGGCGGTTGATATGGATCAAAGGGTCAGCCAGAGCCAATCTCTGGGGAGAGCCAACATGGCGGTCAATTCCATCGTCCCCGAGGTCAGTCTTTCGCGCTTGAAAACAGCGTGCTCGTCGTGCAGCCTGCGCGAGCTGTGCCTGCCAGTGGGCCTGAGCAAGCCGGACATGGCCAAGCTGGACGACCTGGTGTTCGTCCGGCGCACGGTCAGACGGGGGGACTACCTGTTTCGGGCCGGCGACAAGTTCGACTCCCTGTATGCGGCGCGCACCGGGTTCTTCAAGACCAAGCTGCTGCTCGAGGACGGGCGCGAGCAGGTGACGGGGTTCCATATGGCAGGCGAGCTGATGGGGCTGGACGGGATCGGGCCGGAACGGCACACCTGCGACGCCGTAGCACTGGAGGACAGCGACGTCTGCGTCATCCCGTTCGATCGCCTGGAAAACCTCAGCCGCGAGATGGAAGCGCTTCAGCACCACTTCCACAAGGTCATGAGCCGCGAGATCGTGCGGGAGCACGGCGTGATGATGCTGCTGGGAAGCATGCGCGCGGAGGAGCGGCTGGCCGCGTTTCTGCTCAACCTGTCGCAGCGCCTGAGCATGCGCGGGTACTCGGCGCAGGAGTTCAATCTGCGCATGACGCGCGAAGAGATCGGCAGCTACCTCGGCCTGAAGCTGGAAACCGTCAGCCGGGTGTTCTCCAGGTTCCAGGAAGAGGGCCTGATCGCCGTTCAGCAGAAGAACATTCGCATCCTCAACACCACCGGCCTGCGCGAGATCGTCGGCCGCAGCACCTCCTGATGGGTCCGGTCGGTTCTGCGCGCTGACGAGGCGTCTTCGGCCTGCAGCACGAAACGGTGAGCCGTGGCTTGTCGCGGCTCGCCGACCAGGGCCTGATCGCCGTGCAGACCCGATGCGTGCGCATTCTGGACCACCGCAGGCTGCACCAGCTAGCCGAAGGGGGCGACACGCCCCCGGATAGACCCGAGCACGCGTCGGTCGGCCGGAGGAGCCCCGTTACGCCGCCTGCGGCACGCCGAGCTTCCTCAGGAAGGTCTCCATCAGGCACCACTGGGTGAACCCGCTCTGCAGCAGATTGGCCCCGACGAAGGCGGTGAACAGCAACCAGTACTTGCTCACGAACAGCGGGCTTTCGGGCACGCCCAGCGCCAGCGAGAGCAGGATGAAGCTGCCGGCGACGATGTGGATCAGGCGGTCGGTGGTCATGGTGTAGATCTCCTTGGCAATAGCTATCGCGGGATTTATCGCGATTGATGCCCGAAGACTACAGGCAGCGAGTCGCGCGCTCAGTGACTCAGGTCACGAAAGCAGGGCTGGCAGACTGTCGAAGAAGCCGCCGCTCTGGAATCGGCTGCGGGCCTGTCCACTCACCCGACCACTGTGTGTTTCGTCCCACGCCTTCTGTCCTTCCTCCCACGTCGCCCCCCTTCCTCCTTGCTCCCTCGTCCTTAGCCCTTCGTCCCTAGCCTGGATATTTCATCAGGACGCGGATTTCTGGGTCGTTCTGGGCGAGCCAGGTCGGGCTCGACCGTCGCAGCCAATAGATCATTCTATTGGCAAGACGGGCATGCCCGAGATGGCCGTCCAGAACGAGCCGGAAACCGCGTAACCCCGAAGCCAAAGTGTCCTGCGCAGCAATCATTTCGAAAGCGTTTGCTGGTGTGCATCTGCAAGCAATACGGGGGTGGCCTGGTGAAATATCCGGGCTAGTCCTTCGCCTTCGACAGCGCCGTGTAGTACAACACCGGGATGACCACCAGCGTCAGCAGGGTGGAGACCAGGATGCCGAAGATCAGCGACACCGCCAGCCCGTTGAAGATCGGGTCGTCCAGGATGAACAGCGCGCCGAGCATGGCCGCCAGGCCGGTCAGAACGATCGGCTTGGCGCGCGCCGCGGCCGCATGGATCACCGCATCCTGCAGGGGGACGCCGCCTGCCACTTCGTGGTTGACGAAATCCACCAGCAGGATGGAGTTGCGCACGATGATCCCCGCCAGGGCGATCATGCCGATCATGGAGGTGGCGGTGAACTGGGCGCCGAGTAGCGCGTGGCCGGGCATCACACCGATGATCGTCAGCGGGATCGGGGCCATGATGATGAGCGGTGTCAGATAGCTGCCGAACTGCGCTACGACCAGCAGGTAGATCAGAACCAGGCCCACGGCATAGGCGATCCCCATGTCGCGGAAGGTCTCGTAGGTCACCTTCCACTCGCCGTCCCACTTCAGGGTGTACTGGCGGTAGCGGTCCTCGGGCTGGTGGACGAAGTACTCGCCAAGCACCCCGCCTTCGGCCAGGCTCATGCCGTTGACCTGCGGGCGGATCGCGAACATCCCGTACAGCGGACTGTCCAGGCGGCCGGCCATGTCGCCCATCACATACACCACCGGCAGCAGGTCTTTGTGGTGAACGGTGCGCTCGCGGTCGCTCGTTACGACTTGCACCAGCTCGGATAGCGGCACGAGATCACCATCGTCAGCACGCACCGTGAGCTTGAGGAGCTGGTCGATGCTGCTCTGCCGCTCGGGCGGCAGGGTCAGGCGCACTGGAATCTCGTACTTGGCCTCGCCGCTGTGGATCGGCGTCACGTACTCCCCGGACAATCCCATGCGCATGGTTTCCACGATGTCCTTCTGCGCGACACCGGCGAGCGCCGCCTTGCCCTGAAGCACGCGCAGCACCAGCCGCGGCGAGCGGGCATCAACGGTGTCGTGGATGCCGACGATGTCCGCAGTCGCGGCGAACTTCGCGCGCACCTGCTTGGCGACGTTCATCTGCCCTTCGTAGTCCGGACCATAGATTTCAGCCACGATGGGCGAGAGCACCGGCGGGCCGGGCGGGACTTCGACGATCATCGCATCGGCGTTGTAGCGGCGGCCGATCTCCTCGATCGCCGGGCGCACCGCCTGGGCGATCTCATGGCTCTGGCGGCTGCGCTGGTGCTTGTCGACCAGGTTGACCTGGATGTCGCCCAGCTCGGCGCTTTCCCGCAGGTAGTATTGGCGCACCAGTCCGTTGAAGTTGATCGGGCTGGCCGTCCCCGCGTACGCCTGATAGTCGGTCACCTCGGGCACCGTCTGCAGCACGGCGCCTATCTCGCGCAGCGCGCTCGCCGTGCGCTCCAGCGGAGTACCCACCGGCATGTCGACCACCACCTGGAACTCCGACTTGTTGTCGAAGGGCAGCATCTTCAGCACCACGAGCCGCACCACCGCCAGAGACATGGCCGCCAGGATGGCGACCAAGATGCCGGCGAGCAGGATCCAGCGCGCCTTGCGTCCCCGCGCCCGATTCAGAAACGGCGTCAGCACGCGGGTGAAGAACTGCGCCAGCCGCGCGTCCAGCCTGGTCGGGCCGTGGTGCGCATGCGCCGCGCGCGCGGTGAGCTTGAGCGCGAGCCAGGGCGTGACCGTGAACGCCACCGCGAGAGAGATCAGCATGCCCATGCTCGCGTTGATCGGGATGGGGCTCATATAGGGACCCATCAGCCCCGTGACGAACGCCATCGGCAACAGGGCTGCGATCACGGTGAGCGTGGCCAGAATAGTGGGCCCACCCACTTCGTCCACTGCCGCCGGGATGATTTCGGAGAGGGGCGCATTGCTCATCTGCCGGCGCCGGTGGATGTTCTCCACCACCACGATGGCATCGTCCACCAGGATGCCGATGGAGAAGATCAGCGCGAACAGCGACACCCGGTTGAGCGTGAAGCCCCAGGCCCAGGACGCGAACAGCGTCGCAGCCAGCGTCAGCAGCACGGCCACGCCGACGATCAGCGCCTCGCGCCGGCCCAGGGCGACGAACACCAGCGCCACCACCGACAGCGTCGCGAAGATGAGCTTCTGGATGAGCTTGTTGGCCTTGTCGCCCGCGGTCTGGCCATAGTTGCGCGTCACCGTGACATTGACGCCCTCGGGAATCAGCACCCCCTGCATGAGCTGGACCGCGTCGATCACGCGCTGCGCCACGTCCACGGCATTCTCGCCCGGCTTCTTCGACACGGCGAGGGTCACCGCGGGATACTCGCCGGAGGCCGGGATCCCCTTGCTCGCCGCAGCCGGTCCGGCCCCGGTCCAGACGTAGCGCGACGGCTGGTCGGGGCCGTCCTCGATGCGCGCCACGTCCTGCATGTAGATCGGGCGGCCGCCGAACACGCCCACGACCAGCCGCTTGACGTCCGCGGCGCTCGACAGATAGGTGCCAGTTTCGACCAGGATCTCGCGGTTGTCCTTGACCAGCGCGCCCGAAGGCTGCGCCGCGTTGGACAGCTGCAGCGCCGTGCGGATGTCCTCGCCGGTGATGCGGTAGGCGTTCATCCGCTCGGGCTCCACGATCACCCGCAGCACGTGCCCTGGACCGCCGATGGTGTATACGTCGCGCGTACCGGGCACGCGCTTGAGCTCGACTTCCGCCGCATGGGCCACCCGCTCCAGCTCGAAGGCCCCGCGCCAGTTGTCCGCGGTCCACAAGGTGAGCGTGACGATGGGAACATCGTCGATGCCCTTCGGCTTGATGATCGGCTCGCCCACACCCAGCTCGGGTGCGATCCAGTCGCGATGAGAGAAGATCGTGTCGTACAGCCGCACCAGCGCCTCCTCGTGCGCGACCCCCACCTTGAACTGGGCCGTGAGCACCGCCATGCCGGGCTTGGACACGGAGTAGACGTGGTCGATGCCGGCGATGCGCGAGACCACCTGCTCCGCCGGTGTGGCCACCATGCTCTCCACGTCCCGGATGGACGCGCCCGGAAACGGGATGAACACGTTGGCCATGGTCACGTTGATCTGCGGCTCCTCCTCCTTGGGCGTGATCAGCACGGCGAACAGGCCGAGCAGAAACAGCACCAGGGCCACCAGCGGCGTGAGCTGGGACTGCAGGAAGAAGTTGGCGGTGCGGCCGGAGATGCCCATCGTAGGAGCGTGAGGCGTGAGGCGTCAGGTGCGAGGTGTGAAAAGAGGACGGTGCTTGGCAGACTCGGGTTCTGGACAAAGAAAGGGCGCGCGTGCGCGCGCCCGGCTCGTTACCCCTCACGCCTCACCGGACGCGGCTACGCCGCGTCCTTCAGCTTCTTGATCCCGAGCGAATGCAGCACCAGCTTCTCATAGAGCGGCTCGGTGGTGCCCTTCTTCATCTTGCGGATGAAGTATTTCTCGAAGGCGACCTTGGCGAGGTGTACCCACTTGCCCTCGACGAAGTAATTGACGTTGCGCGGCGGGATCTGCGGCAGCGCCACGAAAGCCGCACCGGTGTCGCCGAAATCGGCCAGACACACGGCGTTCCAGGTCGCCTTGGCGGTCGGTTCCTTGCCGTCGATCTGGGCCCGGATGTTTTCGGCGGTAGCTTCGACCATCGACTCGATCATGTAGCCGGTCTTCGGTGCGCCGGTCGGCACCGGGGTCTGCTCCACCGGCGGGATGGCCACGCACACGCCCACCGAGTAGATGTTCTTGTACTTCGGGTTGCGCTGGTTCGGGTCGACGATGATGAAGCCGCGCGGATTGGTGAGCCCTTCGATCCCGAACACGGCGTCGATGCCCTTGAAGGCCGGCAGCATCATGGAGTACTTGAAGGGCAGCTCGTGAGTGCGTTTCTCCTTGCCCATCTCGTCGTATTCGGTCACGTGCATCTTGCCGGCCTCGATCTTGGTGACCTTGGCGTTGGTGATCCACTTGATGTGGCGATCGCGCATGGCCGACTCGAGGAGCCCCTTGCTATCCCCCACCCCGCCCAGGCCTAGATGTCCGATGTACGGCTCGGCGGTGACGTAAGTCATGGGCACCTTGTCGCGGATCTTGCGCTTGCGCAGGTCGGTGTCCATGATCATGGCGAACTCGTAGGCCGGGCCATAGCACGACGCCCCCTGCACCGCACCCACGACGATGGGACCGGGGTCCTTCACGAACTGCTCCCAGGCCTGCCCTGCCTTCACCGCATGGTCCACGTGGCAGACCGACTGGGTGTGTCCGTTGGGTCCCAGCCCCTCCACCTCGTCGAATGCGAGCTTGGGTCCGGTGGCGATGATCAGATAGTCGTAGTCGAGGGAGCGTCCGTCGTTCAACTCCAGGCGGTTGTCTTGCGGATGCACGCGCTTGACCCCGACCGGGATGAAGCCGATGTTCTTTTTCTCCAGGTAGGGCGCGATGGGAAAGGCGATGTCTTCGCGCGTGCGCCAGTTCACCGCCACCCAGGGATTGGATGGAACGAACTGGAAGTAGTCCACGTTCGACACCACTGTGATCTTGTCTTCCTTGCGTGCACGCTTGCGCATGTCGTAGGCCATGGGCATGCCTCCGATGCCCGCGCCCATGATGACGATGTGTGCCATAAGTCTGCCCTCCTCGATTGTCGGGTCGCTACTCATGAGCCCGGCGACTTCGCCGCCGGCCCCGCCATGCCCGCCTTGACGGGCTCCACTGCCACCTGCTCTCCTGGCGCAATGCCGGCCAGGACCTCGATCAACCCTGCGCCTGCCGGCTCACCCAGCCGGACCTGGCGGAAACTCGTTGCCCCCTGCGCATTGACCACATACACGCCGGTCACCTCGCTGCGGCGGAGCACCGCCTCGGCCGGAACTACCAGCTTCCTGGCGCGCCCGATGGCGAAGTGCGCACGCGCATAGACGCCGGGGTAGATGTCGCGCTCCGTGTTTTCCAGATCCAGCCGCACCCGCGTCGAGTGGGTGTGCGGGTCCGCCGTCGGGATGATGGTCATCTCCTTGACCTTGAACCACCGGTTCACCGACGGGACCTCGACGGTGGCGCGCGACAGGCTGCGGATCTCCGGAATCATCGACTGCGGGATCTCGGCGATCACGCGCATGTCGCCCGGCGCGAACATGGTAAGCATGGGCTTGCCGGGCGTCGCCATCTCCCCAGCTTCCACCTGCCGGACAGACACCACGCCGCTGATCGGCGCGACGACGGTCGTGTAGCCTTTGCTCACCGTGGCCTGTCCGGCCCCAGCTTCTGCAGCCTGGACCTGGGCTTCGGCAGCCTTGTAATCGGCCTCCGCCTGGTCGACCGCGGCCTGGCTCACGAACTTGCTCTCGAGCAGGCGCTTGGCGCGGTCCAGGTTGAGCCGGGCGTTCTGCAGATTGGCGCGCGCCTGCGCCACCTGCGCCTCGCTGCTGGCCAGCACCTGGGCGGCTTCACGCTGGTCGATGCGGGCCACCACCTGCCCGGCCTTGACCGAGTCGCCGACATCCACGCGCAGTTCCACGATGCGCCCCATCACCTGCGCCGAGATGGTCGACTGGCGCACCGCCTCGACCACGGCTTCGGTGGAATAGGTCGTATCCACGTCGCGGTACTCGACTCTGGTCACAGCCAACGGTTGCGCCGCTGAGACTGCCTGCGTCGCCGCCAGCAGGACCGCAGCGGCCATGCGTGCCAGCACAGTGGATTTCATCGTCGAACCTCCCGCGTTGCCTTCCGCCACGATACCGGCCGTAGGTGTGGGCCGGTTGACCGAGGTCAACGGCGGGCGCCGTTTTGAGTGACTTGGGTCACAAAGGCGGTGAGGCGGGAGGCGGGAGGCGGGAGGCGTGGACCATGGGTAAAGGGTGAAGGGTGAAGGGTGAAGGGTACGGATCCAGGGTGCTGCACAACTCGATCGTCAGAGCTTAGGCAAGGGGTTGTTACGCCTCACGCCTCACGCCTCACGCCTCACGCACTCACCCGCACGCCGTCCCGTCATAGCGCTTCGGGCAACCCTCCGGCCGCTCGTCGGCCGGCAGCGGACAGCGGTTGATCTCTGCGCTGCTACGCTGGAAGAAGCAGGTCAGCGCGCTGGAGGCGGCCGCGAAGAGCCAGAACAGAAAGAAGCCGACGGAGTAGACCGCCGTGCGGCTGACCTCGAGCGGCTCGCCGAAGAAGCGCAGGTCTTGCGGGTCGAACACCGTGAAGAACACCGCCAGGGCAGCTCCCGCCACGATGAACGAGGGCCACAGGATCCAGATCAGCTTCTTGCTCTGCATTGCCTCCTCCTTGGGGCAGCGTGAGAGGTGACGCCTCACCTACTCCCGCGGCGCCAGGACCAGCACGCCGCCATCCTGCGCGCGCCACTCGCCGGTCAGCCGCCAGGCGCGCTGCATGTCCTCGAGCACGACCCGCCAGCGCGGCGCCGCAACCAATTCGATCTCACCCTCGTACCAGCCCGCCTGAAGCGGATGCAGCTCCACTGACCGGTCCAGCTCCGCGCGCGTCGGATGCACCAGCGACAGGCGCAGCCGCTCGGGCGCCGTCCCGGTCAGATGCGTGCGCACGAGCGACCCGTCGGTACTGAGCATCAGCTCCGCGCGATAGCCGCCCTGGGCCGCTGCGCGGTCGCGCTCGAGCACGCGGTTGATGGCCAGGCCTTCCTTGTAGTAGTTGTCCACCACCAGCGGGTCGTCGTTGGCGACGGCGATCCACAGAGTGGCCAGGCTCGCCACCACCACCACAAAAGGGCCGGACATCAGGATCCACGGCCAGGGCTCGCGATACCAGGGCCGGTGCTGCAACGGATGCTCGAGCTGATTCATCGACATGTCTCTCAAGAGCGGCCCTGAAGCACGAACGCGGCCTTCTCGCGCACGACCAGCGGCTGCGCGTCCGGCCTGGCGGCCTCGGTGGCCTGGATGGTGAACTCGATGTGGTTGGATCCGGGCTTCACCGCCTCGCGCGGCACCCGCACTCTAACCGGCACCACCCGGTTGCTGGCGCCTTCCAGCCGGATGGGCTGCGGCTGCGAGATGAGCTCCATGTTCTCCAGTCCTGAAGCGCTGATAGTGAACTCGCGCGTGGACTCGTCGGTGTTCATGATCTGCAGGCGATACACGTTCTCGGCGACCGGCTCGTCGAGATCGCGCACGACACTGGCCCGGTCACGGATCACGTCGACCTTCACCGGGACGCGCCCATAGAGCGTTACCGCGGCGGCGATGATGATGGCCCATAGGATCGCCGTGTAGACCAGCACGCGCGGCCGGAAAACCCGCCGCAGGATCTGGTCGGGCGGAAGATGCTCCTTGACCGCCTTCTCGGTGGAGTAGCGGATGAGGCCCTTCGGGTACCCCATCTTCGCCATCACCTGGTTGCAGCCGTCGATGCAGGCGGCACAGCCGATGCACTCGTACTGCAAGCCGTTGCGGATGTCGATGCCGGTCGGGCAGACCTGCACGCAGATGCCGCAGTCGACGCAG
>DAIQQA010000218.1:0-7083 GCA_036787045.1 Burkholderiales bacterium
CACGATCGCTTGGACGGTGTGGTGGCCCTGTCGCTCGGAGCGACCCGCGGCCTGCAAGCGAGAGGCCGCGCGGCCGTTCGGGATGTGGCAGACAACGGCTCGTTTCTCGCGATCGGCGCGGGCGCGGGCGTTAGCCAGTGCGGTTCTGAATTCCAGCGTGGCCGGGCTCATGAGACCTCCGTGTGGTCGAGAGATGCAGCCTTGGCCCCATCCGCCCCGGCCCCTCCCCTGCGTGCACAGGAAAGGACCGGGTGGAGGAGCAACTTCCTCAGCCATCCCGCCCCCGGCGATGGGCCGGGAGCGGGGGCGCCTCGGCCTGCTAGCTCGCGTTGCTCCGCGAGGCCGATCCGATTTGTTCCTGCTGTGACGATGCCTGGTCGGGGATAGCCGCCAAGCTTGCCTCGGCCAGCAGGAACATCGATGCCATGCTCAAGGCTGCCGCGATTGCCATACCGCTCAACTTGCTCTTGATCGTGGACATAGTGACCTCCTTCCTTCGTGCTTACCGCGAAACAGGGGTGCAGCGGATCTGATCGTCGACCATCACACAGCGTGCGTCGCCGACCTTGAACTGGGCTTGCTGTTTGCCGTCGACCATGCTGACCTGGATGGCGGTGTCGGCCAGCGCGGCGGAGGAGGCGAACAGGGCGGCCATCATCAGGCTTTTGAGCAGTTTGGTCGTCATGGTCTGGGTGCTCCGTGGTGCGTTTGCTGTTGTGACCAATGTACGGCTGAAGGGCCCTGCGGCTCATCGAACTGGTACCGGGCGGGGTGTGACAAATTCACACATCCCTGAAATGCGCTCGGCCGCAGCCTTTCCACCAGTGCAATAACCACCCCACAGATGGAAGCAAGGAGGTGTGTGTTTCCCCTCCTGCCCGAGGAGGGGTGGCACGCGCAGCGTGACGGGGTGGTGGGAGCCTGCCGAGGACGGGGGCGCGCGCAGCGCGGCGGGGTGGTGGGAGCCCGCCTGAGAAACGCGGAACTGGGAAGAGGGGAGTTGTGGGACCCTGCTGTTTCCGAGCGCACGAAATCACGAAATACAGAGGCCGGCAGGCTTGTGGCCCGCCGGCCTACTGTCGCTGGCGCTGCCTTACGCGCGGCCAGCCTTGAAGGCCGCGGTGCCGGCCACGGTGGACTTCGGCGCGGGCGCCCGGACATCACCGACGTAGACGCTGCTGCGCCCATGGCGGGTGTTGGTGGCTACCGTGCTGGACTTGCTCGAATAGCTGCCCGGGGTGGCGTATACCGAGTCGCGGCCGAAGTTCTGTCCCGCGAAGACATTGGTCGAGCCGAGCAGGGCGATGGCGACGGCGAAACCGATCAGTTTGGTGTTCATGGCAATCTCCTGTGGTGAGGTTGATGAGCACGCTGCTCACGGTATTCAGGATAGGCGCACGGAGTGAGCGGGGCAGTGAAGCAGTGCGCGGCTGCGTTGTGACGAATTCACCGCTTGAACAGCCGGTTGCCAGGGGGCACACTGTGAGCGCTTCCATATGGGAGCAGAGGTAGCCCGACGGCGGAAGAGGAGGGGTGAGGTGCGAAGCGACGGTTCATCCCATCGCCTACACGCACAAGGAGTCCGTGGAGCACGCCGTGCGATGGGCCCGACGCAGCTTCGAAAAAGCCCCGACGCCTGGCGACCGGGTTGGGCGCAGATGTATTGCGGTGCGGTATAGGCGTTGCGTGCGCCGGAGTCGGGAATCGAGTTGCTGGAGCCGATCGCCGAGCTTTGCTGCTCTGCCGGCTCGGCATGGACCCAAGCCTGGGCGGACGTCGGTCTCGGCGACGCCTACCTGCGTGCCGGCCGCCTCGAGGAGGCGCGAGCCGTGCTGATGCGCGCTATCGAGGTCGCGCAGCCCCGCGCAATGCCCATTTTCGTCGCTCCGGCTCAACGACGCCTCGGCGAGGCGATGCTGGCCACCAGCCGGGATGGCGCGCTCGCCGAGAGTGAGGAGCAGTTCGAGCGCGCAATCGGGATGTTCAAGCGCTCGAAGGCGGAGAACGAGCTGGCGTTGGCACATGGGTGCCATTTTCGACCAACGCGACGAAGCGCAGCTGCGGGTAGGCACTGCGCCCGCGGCTGGCAGCGGGGCGCCCGAGGGCGGCTTGGTTGGCCTTCTCGTCGGCCACATCCAAGCTGCTGCCATCGAGGCTGACCAAGCGCCAGTCACGGTACCAGGCGCCTTGGGTCGCGGCAACGGCAATGGGCTTGACCACCTCGTCATGCAAGCGGCGCAGCGGCTCCCAGCCCAGACGCGTGCGCGCCTGAGAGATCCCCGAATTGTGCCCGCCACCTTGAGCGCCACCGCGGGGCCCAACAGCCACTGGAGGCCCTCGAGCAGGCAACGCAGCACCTCACGGTAGGACGACTGCATCGACGTGCCAGATGCGGCGGCCGGCGCGGCCGTAGCGGCGCCCCGAACAGGGGGCAACCTGCTCCCGCGGCGATCGGGTTGAGAACCCGGCTTGAATGCAATGGCTCGAGCCGTCACTCGCTCTGGAGCCTACCTGGTTGGCGGAACGACTCAGTCGCCCGAGAACAATGCGTCGACGTCGCGTGCGTGATGGAGCACCCGAACGACGGTCACGCCGTCGCGGGCTTCCAGGTGGAAGATGATGTACGGCGGCTTGGTCGGGAAGCTGCGGATTCCGGCCGCGAGCTCTGGGCGCTCCCACCCCATGCGTGGCTGAGTTGCGAGGAGCTGCGCAGCTTCATCCAGGGTATCCAGGACCCGATCGGCTGCTGCTGGGTTGTCCTGGGCGATTACGAGCCAGATCTCGAGCAAGTCATCTTTGGCGCTCGCGGTGTACCGGACCTTCGCCACGGCTTCACGCGGAGCGTGTCTTGCCTCTAACCGTCTGGCGTCCTCGGCGCTTGATTGTCCCGACGTCGAGGGCCGCCACCTTTCCGGCCTCGATATCCGCCAGGCCTTTCGCAACTTCGAGCCGAAGGGCCTCGAGCTTGGCCTGGTTAAGCGCTTCCTGCGCTTCAAAAACCCGCAGGGCCTCACGAATGACTTCACTTGCAGATCCGTACATCCCGGACTCCACTCGCTTGCGCACACGGGCCTCGAGTTCAGGTGGTAACGACACGTTCAGAGCCATATTTCCTCCCCAGCACAACGCTGGAAGCATGGGACATTATGGCAGACTTTGCCATTCCTTGGCACGTCGAGACGTCGACGTGGCTGTTGGCAAGACCCTCTGGGTCGGGGGGTTGGAGTTCCGAAGCCAGCCACAGGAGATCGCCGAGGCGCTGACTTGGGGCCGGGCGGCCCTGAGCGAAAGAAAAGCCCGCCGTGAGGCGGGCCGAAGAGGGAGGAGAGGTATCTCTTTGCACGCCCTCCCACGCTTGCCAGGGAGGGCGGTGGATCGGCTACTGGGCCAGCGGCGTGCAGCGGATCTGATCGTCGACCAGCACGCAGCGTGCGTCGCCGACCTTGAACTGGGCCTGCTGCTTGCCGTCGACCATGCTGACTTGGATGGCGGTGTCGGCGAGGGCGGCGGAGGAGGCGAACAGGGCGGCCATCATCAGGCTCTTGAGCAGTTTGGTCGTCATGGTCGGTTCCTCCGTGATGCGTTCCGTGTTGTCACCAATGTACGGCTGGAGGGCCTGGCGGCTCATCGCACTGGTACCGGGCAGGGTGTGAGAAATTCACAAGGCCGCGCGCATGGGTCACGACATGGGCCGGAGGCAAGAGCGGGCCGACCGGGCAGCCGTTGGTGAAGCGCAGCGACCCGAGCGGTCACCCTCTTCGCCTCCGTCGCCGACCGGTCGACAGCCAGCAGCGATAGAATGTTGCGAGAGTGGTCGGAGACCTCGCTCTGCCTCCTGCTCCACTGGATGACACCGCGACTTTCCGGCCAGCCTCTACCTCACACGGGAGGGATCACCATGGACCTGAAAGCGTTGCAGGACATCCCGCCTTGGGAGTGGCCGGAGAACACCGGGGAGATGTTGCGCCAGATCCTTCTGGACGAAGGAACCCCCGAGTCTGATCGCGTCCTGGCGGCGGAACTTGCGGGTGACTGCACCGTCATCAGCGACGAGTTGGCCGAAGCCCTGCTCGCGAACCTGGGTAGCGCGAGCAGGCCGGAGGAGGTCCGCAGTCGGGCAGCCATCTCGCTGGGACCGGTCCTCGAGCAAGGAGACATCGAAGGATTCGAGGATGCTGATGCCGTGCCGATCACGGAGCGTACGTTCCGCAGGATCCAGGAGTCGCTGCGCAACCTGTACGAGGACGCGGACGTTCCGAAGCAGGTCCGCCGCAGCAGCCTGGAGGCAGCGGTGCGCGCCCCACTGGACTGGCACCGCGATGCAGTGCGTGCGGCGGACTCGAGCACCGATGGGGACTGGAGACTGACCGCCGCGTTCTGCATGCGCTTCGTTCGCGGGTTCGATGAGCAGATTCTCGAGGCGCTGCGCAGCGAGAATCAGGACGTCCGGTGCCACGCGGTGATTGCGGCGGGCAACTGGGAATTGGATGAAGCGTGGCCCCACGTTGCCGCGCTTCTCAGTTCGAAACGAACCGAGAAGCCCCTGCTGCTGGCGGCCATCGAGGCTGCCGCAAATATTCGCCCGGGCGAAGCGGCAGACATCCTCATCGACCTGACCAACTCTCGCGACGAAGACATCGTCGAGGCGGTCTACGAGGCAATGGCCATGGCGGAGGGCCCCTGGGCCGAGGATGAGGAGTACGAGTACGACGATGACGACTTCGTCGATGACGACGACGAGCGCACCCCCTGAATACGTATGACGCGCGAGATCCGCTGAATGGGCACGAAACGCTTCGATGCCGACGAGGGTATTCCAACTCTCGCACTGGCGCTCTCCGAGTACATGACCGTGGACGAGTTGAAGAAGCTCGTTGCCCTCACCGAGGAAGTGCCGCCAACCAGAAAAGCCGACCTCGCCGCCGTCATCCTCCGACACCTCGAAGAGGCGGAGCCCGTCGCCGTTGTGCTTCTTCTTCTACGGGAACGGCCTGATGCCGGCCGATCTCAAGGCGCGGCTCAAGGGGTTCGTGCCTCCGCCCGTCGAAAGCAGGGTCAAGTCGCTCGAGCAGCTGCCCGCAGTCTACGAGCGGCCCTTCAAGCGTTGGAACGCTAAGACCGGCAAGCAGGAGCGCGGGACCGAGCCCACCCCGCTCACGGTGCGCGAGACCGAGCGCCCGGCACAGCGCGAGCTGCTTTCGCTGCTGCGCCTGGTGGACGCGGGCAAGGTGACGGTCAGCGACAAGACCCGCAAGGCCTCGGCCACGACGCTCGACGCGATTGCCGCGGTTCTCGATGGTGGCGACTACTATCCGTTCGAGCGGCCCAAGGGCAAGTGGCGCGACGAGAACGCCGGGCCATGCGCGCGTTCGCCTGGCCGTTGCTCATCCAGGCGGGCGGCTTAGCACAGCTCTCGGGGTCCAAATTGTGCTTCGGGCGAGAAGTTCGCGGTGTCGCGCAACCCCTGGAACCTCTACATAGGCGAGCTGCAGTACGGATCTCTCGGCTACGAAGGTGGCGAGGATATTCTCGAAAGACGGTATCTGCTCTGCCTACTGTTCGAGTACGCCGCCACTCTTGGCCTGATCGATATCGCCTTCATCCCACCTGCAGGCGCGCGCGAGGACTACGGCCACCTGTGGGGTACAGACGATCTGCCTTTCTTCAGCCGGTACGACGGGCTGATGTTCTTGCGCGTCACGGCACTCGGGGCATACTGCCTCGGCGCGGCAGCGGACTACACGCCTGCGCCGGTCGAGGTAAAGCCGGTTCTGCAGGTGCTCCAGAACCGGGAGATCGTAGCGAGCGGGGCGCAGCTCGAGCAAAGCGACCGCCTCGCTCTGGACGCCTACGCTGTTCGCATCTCGGACCTCGTATGGCGGCTCGAGGCCGGTCGGCTGCTCGCAGCGATCGAGGAAGGCCGCACGGTGGACGAGATCCATGCCTTCCTTGCGGCGCGCAGCGGTGCGCCGCTGCCCGACACGGTCCTGCGCTTGCTCGATGACATCGCGCAGCGCTGCGGGTGCGTGCACGACCGCGGCCCAGCCCGGCTGGTCGAGTGTGCGGACCCTGCACTGGCAGCGCTCATCGCCAGTTGACGCGGGCACTCGCAAGCACTGCATGAGAGCGGGAGAGCGGCACCTCGTGGTGCCCGCGTCGTCGGAGGCCGCGTTCCGGCGGGGGGTGCGCGAGATCGGCTATCTTCTTGCTCCTGGCGTTGCGCAGGTTCCCACGGTCCGCCGTACGGGTGCGTCGACTAGCAGTGCGCCCCCGTCGCCGATCCGTAGCACGTGGGTTCTGCTCCCGCGAAACGGATAACCTTTCGGAGCGCTGCAGAGACCTGCGGGCGAGCACTCCCGCAGAGTTAGGGGCTGCGGCTCGTCGGCCGCCTGGCTGAGGGGCGCGTCCGGGCGCACACGCGCCGGACAGCTGTGTCGAGAAGAAAGCCAGTGCCAAGAAAAAGCCCGCCATCAGGCGGGCCAAGATCCCCAGGAGAGGAGGAAGAAACCGTTGCTTACTTGCCCAGCGGAGTGCAGCGGACCTGATCGTCGACCAGCACACAGCGTGCGTCTCCGACCTTGAACTGGGCTTGCTGTTTGCCGTCGACCATGCTGACTTGGATGGTGGTGTCGGCGGCAAACGCGGCGGAGGAGGCGAACAAGGCGGCCATCAGCAGGCTGGTGAGCAGTTTGGTCGTCATGGTCTGGGTCCTCCGTGATGCGTTTCGTGTTGTGACCAATGTACGGCCGGAGGGCTCTGCGCCTCATCGAACTGGTACCGGGTGGGGTGTGACGAATTCACGCTGGAGCCTTAGCGACTGGCGGTGCCGTCGTACCCTGTGCGGGCCTGCCGGCCGACGGAGCGATCCGGACCTAGAAACAAACGGGGCGGGTTTCCCCGCCCCGCTGTCTCGAACAGCAGCCGATGACCGGCTGCCGGCCCCGCCTCAGTGATACTTCGCCGGATCGACTTCCACGGCGCGACCGGGCTTCTCGGACGCACCGCCGGTCTTCACGGTCTCGTCGTCTGCCGTGCGCCCGGGTTTGTCGTAGTTGCCACCGGCCTTGACGGTGTCGTCGATCG
>DAIQQA010000219.1:0-7071 GCA_036787045.1 Burkholderiales bacterium
GGCCGCTACCTGTATGTCAACGAGCGGTTCGAGCAGGCCTTTGGGTTGGAGAGCAAGGACATCATTTCCCACACCGACTTTGAGATCTTCTCAGCTGAGCTCGCAGCGCAGTTCCGAGCGAACGACGCCAAGGTGCTTGCGACAGGCGTCGGAATCGAGGCCGAGGAGACTGCTCCTTACGGCGATGGTCTCTTGCACACCAGCATCGTTCACAAGTTCCCTCTGCTCGACAGCCGGGGGCAGGTCACTGCAGTTGGAGGCATTGTCACCGACATCACTGAGCGCAAGCGCTTGGAGGAAGAGCTCAGGCAGAAAAATGTCCAGCTCGGCAAAGCGATTCAAGCGGAGGCCGCGCTTCGGGATCGCCAAGAGCATCTCAACTTCATTGCTACCCACGATCCACTGACCGGGCTTCCTAATCGCGCGCTCCTACAGGAGCGCGCTGAACATGCCATCGCGGTCTCCCGGCGATCCGGCCGCCTGCTCGCCTTGCTCTTCCTGGACCTTGACCGGTTCAAGGCGGTCAACGATGGCCTAGGGCATGCCGCTGGCGACAACATGCTGCGGGAAGTCGCAACCCGCTTGTCGGGATGCCTTCGCGAGGTAGACATGATCGCGCGCCATGGTGGAGACGAATTTGTTGTGCTCCTGGAGGATGTGGAAAAGCCAGAGGAGGTGGAGGAAGTCGCGGCCAGAATGCAGGAGGCGCTGGCCGAACCGCTGGTGATCGAGGGCCAGGAAGTACCTGTGACGGGCAGCATCGGCGTGGCGCTCTATCCACGCGACGGCGACGCGGCGTCCACGCTGCTCCGAAAGGCTGACCTGGCGATGTATCAGGCGAAGGGCTTGGGGCGGAACACGGTTCAGTTCTACGTACCAGATCTGGACCCCAAGGCCGCTGGCATTGGTAATCAAGAAGGGATCTGAAATCCGGTGGCAGCCAACAAGCCCTTGATTGCACGTATGCCCTGGAGCGTTCTGCGACAGTAACAGCGCTAAAGATGAGTTCTGTTTCGGCTGATGGACGGCGCGCTCAATACTCCCGCACCGTCCAGCCAGACGGGCGCAGGACACGCGTGGCATAGCAAGGAAGGAGACGCACTGCGCCTGCCGTAGGGCGTCCTGGCGCGTCTGAGGAGGTGGCAAATCCGGATGTGATCCGACACGCGGCGTCAGGCCGTCTTTGAACTCGACTGGCTGAAACCGGCCACTTTGCGAGCATTGCGATACTTCTGAACCACTGGGCCCTAGGGCTCGACCTGCCGGCTTCCCTAACAATTGCTTGATCGAATTTCGCTGCTTGACCACGACCCAAGAAGTCACGCCGCGCAGAGGGGTCGGCACCTGACCCGAACCGGCTGCGAAACCAGGTAACTGGCCATAGCGAAGCAGGCGCTGAAGGAACCAGAAGAAAGACCGGAGGTCAACCGAATAACGATTGCCGACGAAGACGGAAAGCCTCACCAGGCCAGCCGGCCGTTGCCTTTGGTTTCGTCTTGAAGGCTTACGCTGCACGTTAAGGTGACCCACACACTAGTAACGTAGAGTGTCGAAGCGCAGCAGTTCGCGTGAGCCGGCTGGCCTTGGTTGAGGGAGTTTCAATCTCGCGCGGAGGTGCTACAAATGTGTGATTGCCAAAGCGTTTCTCGCCGTTCATTCGTGAAGGGTGTTGTCCTTCTGGCGGGCGCGACAATTCCAGGATTGGTTACATGCATGCCGGCCTTTGGACAAGCAAAGGCCACGAAAGTAGCTATGCAGTATCAGGAAAAACCCAACGGAAACAAGCAATGCAGTAATTGTCTTCAATTCGTTCCCGGCAAGAAACCAAAGGACAACGGTAGCTGTAAAATCGTGGACGGTTCCATCAGCCCAAACGCCTACTGCATCGCTTGGGTCGCAAAACCCTAGCCTCACATTCTTGGCCGACCAGAGGAGCCGTGGTCATGGCCGGCGCGGGGGATGACGAGTCGCGGTTGCATCGGTTGGGTCACGTACGTGGCGAGCAAGTTGGAACCGGAACGCCTCGTCAGCGGATGCGCACTCGGTGCGGTCTTGCACGAATACGAGGTGGCCTTTTCACCCAACCACGGCGCGATCGGGGAAGCATTGACCGCAATTCAGAGCGGCGCGAGCGGCGCTGGTGCTGTCCACACTCACCTCGCTGTCCGGAAACGAGGCGCACGCAGGGTTCGATTCGATTGCCGGGGGCATCGCGCGCAGGATTGGCGCGGACACTGGCAATTTGCGCCCGCAGGTCTATAGTAGGTCCTATCGGGACCATCCTCATGGAGGCGTCCATGTCTATCGCGATGACCGTCGACAAGTACCTGAGACAGCTGCAGGTTCCCTATCACATCCTTCCCCATTACCGCACCGGCTCCAGTCTGGAGACGGCCCGTGTCGCCCATATCTCGGCCCACCAGCTGGCTAAAGCCGTATTGCTTGAAGACGACGCTGGCTATCTGATGGCCGTGCTGCCGGCGAGCGAACAGGTGCACCTCGGAATGCTGCGCGAGCAGCTCGGACGCACCGTCGGCCTGGCCACGGAGCGCGAGGTGATGGAGGTGTTCAAGGACTGCGACATGGGAGCGATCCCTCCGCTCGGCACGGCTTACGGCGTGCCCATGATCGTGGACGAGGAACTGACGCGGCAACCCGAGCTGTACTTCGAGGGCGGCAGCCATGTGGACCTGGTGCACATGGCCTCCACCCAGTACATGAAGTTGTGCGAAGGAGCCGGGCGCGCGCACTTCTGCGCCCCGCACTGACTCATCCAGTGTGCGCTGGGCTGCAGCCCACGCTCCGCGGCACGTCGTCTGTCGGTGAGCTGATGGAGCGCTGCTCCTGCCGTTGGCGGCTGCCCTGACTGGGGCGCCTGGACGTGTGCCGGCCGCGCAGATGGCCGAATCCCCGGGAATCGAGCGTTCCGACGTCTACTCCCTCTTCCCGACGCTGGTCTGGAGGATCGAATTGGAACGCGCGGTGTACGAACCGATCAACGCCCGAGTGCTGCCGTTTCTGCGCGAACTGCGGGGAAAGCGCGTGCCCACGGCAGGCGAGAGCTGGCAGTCCTCCGTCGCGCTCCACGAGCGCGAGGAGCTGAGCCAGCTGGTGTCCAGCGTCGAGACGACCACGCGGCACATCCTGCGCTTCCTGCACATCGGCTGCGACGCGTTTCAGATTACCGGCTGCTGGGCGACCGTCAACGCCCCAGGCGCATCGCATCGCATGCACTCGCATCCCAACAACTTCCTGAGCGGCGTCTATTACGCGCAGGTCCAGGCCGGCGCGGACACCGTCAACTTGCATGACCCACGGCCGCAGACCGCGGTCCTGCGGCCCCCGGTCAAGCAGCTCAGCGCGCAAAACACGCATCAGGTGGTGGTAACCGTGACGCCGGGCTCGCTGCTGCTGTTTCCCTCGTGGCTGCCGCACTCGGTCGACGCCAATCGCAGCAGGACGGAGCGGATCAGCATCAGCTTCAACGTGATGTTCCGGGCGTTCGGCGAAACCCTAGCGAAGCCCCTCTGGGGCGAACCGTGAGCCCGCTGCGTCACCTCCTCAGCATCGCGCCATCGCGCCTCATGGATCGCGCCCTCATCGCCTCAGGCGCTCCAGGTATCATCCGGCGGCCGGAGTTGCCCAACCGCCGGGCCGCTCTAAAGCGGGTCGAGGAACTCTTTCCACGGTGTCCCTGGCAGGGTCTCCGTAGTGGAATGCCCGTACGCGCGTATGATCATTGCCGCTTTCTCGATCTGCTTGACGTCGCTGGCTTCGACGATATCCACCACGTCAAACCGCCCGAGGGTGGCATAGCTGTCCTTCCAAGCGACGCCCGGGCACTCGGCCCGGATCTTCTGCACCACGGTCGCGGCGCCGGTATCACGACCTACACCTATCCGTCCGCACTGAAGATGATGCACGCAAAGGCCACCGGTGGTGATATTGCGATGGCAGGGGTCGACCTCGGCGGCGGCGCGCCGCCCGAGGGGAAAGCCGCGGTCGCGGCCGAGCTGGCGCCTGTATTCAAGATCGATCGCAGGGAGTACCTCAAGTCCAACTACTCGGCGGTATCCCTTGCCGAGGCGGTGCGACAACTCCTGCCGAAGGCCGAGGTCACCGCCGTCGCGGGCGCCGGCGTTGTTCCCTCCGAGCCGACCGACATTCCGGCCGCAGTCGCTGCAGCCCGGAATGCCGACGTCGTCATCCTCGTCGTCGGCGGCCGATCGGCATGGTCCAACGAGCGCACCGAAGGAGAAGGCTCCGACACGGCGAACAAGGACCTCCCCCCGCAGCAGGTGGAGCTGATCAACGCCGTGACCGCGCTCGGCAAGCCGACCATCACGGTCATCTCGATGGGAGGTCCGTACGCCCTCGCTTCCGTGATCGACAAGCTGCCCGCGGTCCTCACCGATTACTACGGCGGACCGCACCAGGCGATCGCGCTCGCCGACGCCATCTTCGGCGCCACGAACCCCGGAGGGAAACTACCGTTCACGCGTCCGCGGCACGTCGGGCAGATGCCGGTCCACCACGCCCAGAAATGGGGCAGCGGCTACCGGCGGACTGCCGCCGATATCCACAAAGGCTACCTCGACATGCCGTCCACGCCGCTCTTCGCCTTCGGTCACGGCTTGAGTTACACGACGTTCGACTACGGCCCGCTGAAGCCCGAGCGCGATACCGTCGACGTGGGTGGCGAACTCCGGGTGTCTCTAACCATCACCAACACAGGTACGCGGCGCGGGACCGAGGTCGTGCGGCTCTACGCCGCCGACACGGCCACCGGCGTGACGCTCCCTGCGCAGCAGCTCATCGGGTTCGCCCGGGTCGACCTGGAGCCCGGTGCATCGAAGACCGTCACGTTCGTGGTGCCGATGGGCCTGCTCGCCTACACGGGGCTCTCTGGCGACCTGGTCATGGAGCCCGGTCCGGTGGAGGTGAGCGCGGGCAGTTCGAGCGACATCCGGTCTACTGCCAAGTTCACCGTCACTGGAAAGACGCGCTCCATCAAAGGTGAGGACCGCGCGTTCCTCTCCGACGCGACGGTCGGCTCGTAGCAGCTTCAGGCGCCGGTTGCGAACGTCGTCGCCCCAAGCCGCCGAGTCCAATCAAGGCGCACCCGCCACCATCGGGTGGCGCGCGAAGAAGGAAGCCAAGGCTTCCGCCATTCCGCGCGGGTTCTGCACGTGCAACAGATGCGTCGCTCCTGGGAGCACCAACCCCTCGGCGTTCGGCAGCCAGCCCAGCAGCCGTTGGGCGCGCACGATCACCTGCGCCCGGGTCGTCGCGCCGAGCTTGCCGAAGATGTTCGTGATGTGGTTGCGCACCGTCTTCGGGCTGATCGCGAGCCGTTGCCCGATGTCGTCGTTGCCGAGCCCTTGCGCGATCAGGTCCAGCACCTCGCGCTCGCGTTCGGTCAGATCGCCAAATCCGCCGCTCGGGTCGGCGCTCTCGGCCGTCTCCAGCGCGGGGAGAAAGCGGCGCAGCTCGGCCAGCAGATGCGGCCAGGCCGGCTCCTCTTCGAGGATCACATGGTTCGCGCTATCCAGGGTGACGAACTCGGCGTCCGGGATCAGCGACGCCATCAACTTGCCTTCCTCGTACGGCACGATCGCGTCGCGCTGTGCGTGCAGCACTAGCGTCGGGCAGCGCACCTGCCGAGCGAGGTCGCTCACGTCGATCGTCTGCCACAGGCGCAGCATGCGCAGGGCGGTTTGCGGCGAGGTCGCCCTGCGCATCATGTCGGTGAACCAGCGCCACTGCTCTGCCGTCCCCTCCGGCACTGTCGGTCACATCGCGTTCCGACATCCCGACGCCTCGACAGTCGTAGTTCACCAGTTTGTGCCGGCTCGCCATCTCGACGACCAGGTGCCGCATCACCAGGCTGTGCCAGTCGTGCTCGACGTGGCTGATCCAGGTGGGCACGCGCACCAGCGGATGGCCGCGGCCGCAGGTGGCGTACGCCAGCCTCACGCCGTCGAAACTGGAGGTGAAGTGGACGGATTGACGGAACTCGCCCATGCCACTGAAGCTTAGCCATCTGCCGCATTCCCCACAAGGCCCGCGGCGCTCTTCACTCTTCTGCGCTGATCCAGGGCATTCGGCATCACCAGGGGACGGCTCGAGAGCGGGTACGGAGGGCGGCGACGCGGTTGTAGCTTCCGGGGACAACCGATATGATTCCGACCGCCTTTCTTCCAGGAGGTATTCCTATGGTGACGCTGAGCGAAGCCGATCGCCGGGCGTACGAGGCCAACGGCTATGTGACCCCCCGGACGCCACTGCCGGAGCGGCTGTTCACCCGCATGCGCCAAGGCGTGCAGCGGCTGCTGGACGACAACCCGAATGTTCGTCCCGAGCAGCTGGTGGGCGCCCACGTCAAGTCCGGTGGCAACACCACGTCGGGCGTGCGGGGCAACGAGATCCTGCTGGAATGCGCCCACGATCCCTATCTGCTCGATCTGGTCGAGGGCGTGATCGGTCCCGACATCATCCATTGGGGCAGCCAGGTGTTCTGCAAGCCCGCCGGCGACGGCATGGCCATTCCCTGGCATCAGGACGGCCAGTATTGGCCCATTCGCCCGCTGGCCTCGGTCACGGTGTGGGTGGCGATCGATCCGTCGACCGTGGAGAACGGCTGCCTGCGCGTGGTTCCAGGAAGCCACAAGCGCGGACTGCTGAAGCACGGCGTGTCCCACGAGGCGGCGCTCGCTCTCAACCAGGGCATCGAGGACGAAATCGACGAGTCGATGGCCGAGAATGTCGAGCTGCAGGCGGGGCAGGTCTCGCTGCATCACGTGAACATCATCCACGGGTCGAACGCGAATCGCTCGGCCAAGCGCCGCGCCGGCTGGGCGATCCGCTATATGCCCGCCACGTCCCTGTTCGACCGCTCCATACCGCCGACGCACCTGACCGACACGCAGGTCGTGGACTATGCCTCGCGCCCGATCTGGCTGGTGCGCGGCATCGACCGCGCGGGTAACGATTTCCGCGCCGGCCACGTGGCTGCTTAGCAGCCTGTCGAAGCCCTACCCCTGCACCCGCCGCACCTCCACCAGCGTGTCG
>DAIQQA010000018.1:0-51622 GCA_036787045.1 Burkholderiales bacterium
GCAGCCGGTGGTGAACAAGTTCTTCTACTGGCTGCGCGCCAGCCGCCTGGAGACCAACCGCGCCGCCTACTGGTGGGCCAACCGCATGCTCGACACCCACCGCCCGCTGGAGGAAAAGATGGCGCTGTTCTGGCACGGCCACTTCGCCACCAGCGAGGAGAAGGTGCGCGACTATCGCAAGATGCTGGTCCAGCTCGACCTGTTCTATCGGCACGGCACCGGCAACTTCCGCGACCTCGTCATCGGCGTGGCGCAGGATCCCGCGATGCTCGCCTTCCTCGATGCCGGGGTGAACGTCAAGGGCGCGCCGAATGAGAACTTCGCCCGCGAGATCATGGAGCTGTTTACCATGGGCGTGGGCAACTACTCGGAGACCGATATCCGCGAGGCTGCCCGAGCGTTCACGGGATGGAATTTCGTCGACCTCACCTTCGTCGTCAAGCGGGACCAGCACGACGACAGCGTGAAGACCGTCCTGCATCAGACCGGCCCCTTCGACGGCGTGCAGGTAATCGACGTGATCCTTGCCCAGGCGGTCACCGCCGAGTTTCTGGCGGCAAAGATCTATCGGTTCTTCGTGCGCGAGGACATCAGCCCGGAGATGAAGAAGAAGCTCGGTTCCGTGCTGCGCGACAACCAATACGAGATCGCACCGTTGCTGGAAACCATTTTCGCATCGCGCGACTTCTACAGCGCGCCGTCTGTCACCACCCGCATCAAGGGCCCGGTGGAGCTGGTGGTCTCCACCTACAAGAAGCTGGGTCTCGATGACGTGCCCGGCGTGCCGGATTTCAATGACGTCACCGCCGCGTTGGGGCAGCAGCTGTTCCGTCCACCCACCGTTGCCGGCTGGGCGCAGGGGCGCAGCTGGATCACGCCCGGGCTGCTGCTCGAGCGCGGCAACTTCGCGCGCGATGTGGTGTTCCCCGATATCACTTTCATTCCGTCGGACCGCTACCCGGTCTACCCGACCGGCGACGAGATCCGTGCCGTGCACGAGAAGATCTCGCTGGGCTACGACATCACCACGGCCACCAAACCGGTCGGCCGGGAGAACAGCGGGGACATGATGGCGATGTCCAACCGCATGGCCGACCGCGACGAGGATTTCAATACCCGGTACGCCAGCTACCGCGGCTGGCAGATGGCAGTGGAAAAGGTCAAGCCGATCCCGCGCACGATGCCACAACTCGACCTGACTGCGATGGTCAAGGCGCAGGGCCTGACGAGCACCGCAGAGGTAGTGGATTACTTCGCGAAGCGCTTTCTGAGCGTGCCGCTGGACCCCAGGCAGCGCGAGGCCCTCATCGCATTCCTGGACCAGGAGCTGGCTACCAGCGACGTCCGGGAAGCGCAGACCTGGATGGAAGATCCCCTGCGCATGCTGCTGCACCTGATCATGAGCACGCCGGAGTATCAGCTCGGCTGAGGACTGACGATGAACCGGAACGATCTGGATAGACTCCTCGCCCGGCGCAGACTGCTGAAGGCCGGGCTTGCAGGCGTATGCACACACACCGCGAGCATGGCGGGGCTCCCTCTCGTTTTCGGCAGTGCGGCGCGGGCGCTGGCTGCTGCACCTGGCCACCAGGACCGCATCCTCGTGGTGTTCGAGATGTCCGGCGGCAACGACGGCCTGAACACGCTGGTGCCGTACGCTGACGACGCGTACTACCGGCACCGTCCCAACATCGGGATCAAGCCCGGCAAGCTGCGCAAGATCGACGACCACTGGGGGCTGAACCCCGGCATGGCCGGCTTCGAGCGCCTCTACAAGGAGGGCAAGCTGGCGGTCGTGCACGGCTGCGGCTACGACGGTCCGTCCTTCTCTCATTTCACGTCGATGGCCTACTGGCACACCGCTGCGCCCAACAGCGGAGAGGAATACGGATGGGTGGGCCGGCTGGCCGACGCGATGGACCCTGCCAACCAGCCCAACTTCGTCGTCAACATCGACGAAAGCCAGTCGCTGGCGGTGCGCAGCCGCGATCACACGCCGGTGGTATTCGACGATCCCGACAACTTCGTGCGCAAGGGCTTCTTCCAGGAGAAGCCGGTCCTGGCGATGATGGGCGACGGCACCGAGGATGCCAACGCAACGCGGCGCTATCTGCTCAACGTGGCCCGCAGTGCGCGCGACGCCTCTTCGCTGGTCAGAGACGCGTGGTCACGCTACAAGACCCCGGTGGACTACGGCATCATCAACCTGGACCTGATGAAGGTTGCGGCGCTGATCGACGCCGGCATGCCTACCCGGCTGTACTACTGCGGCTACCGGCACAATGCCTTCGACACTCACGTGCACCAGGTCGACCTGCACCAGCGGCTGCTGACCTATGTGTCCGACGCCGTGGCCGGCTTCTTCCGCGACATGGAGCGTATCGGCAAGGCCGACCAGGTCGTGATGATGATCTTCTCCGAGTTCGGCCGGCGCGTGCCGGAGAACACCAGTCTGGGCACCGACCACGGCACCGCCGGGCTGATGTTCCTGGCCGGCAAGCCGGTCAAGGGCGGGCATTACGGTACGCCGCCCAGACTGACCCAGCTCGACGCGGGAGACAATCTGGTCCACACGGTGGATTTCCGCCGGGTGTACGCCACGGCGATCGAGGGCTGGCTGGGGTACCCCGACACGGACAAGGTGCTCAAGGGGCGCTTCGAGCCTCTCCCGATGTTCGCTTAAGACTTTGAACCACGGTGGCCACGGAGGAAAGAGAAGAGCAACTGACGCTCCTTGGTGCTCACCGGCGGAATGACGCAGACTTCTGCACGCTGATTTCGCTGTCATTCGCCAGAGCTAGCGGGGGCCTCGTCGGTTACTACTGTCGTTCTCCGTATCCTCCATGTTTCAGCTCTGGGGTTCAGATCAACCCGCGCGCCGCGAGGTTGCGCATCAGGTCGGCGATCCCGAACGTCCAGGGTGTGATGCGGTCGCAGTAGTCGATGCGGTTGGACAGCGCACCCAGCGCCGGCGAGCGGATCGTCACGACGTCGCCGAGCTTGTGGGTGAAGCCGTGCCCCGGCTCGCCGCGATCCTGGGTGGGCGCGAACGCGGTGCCGAGGAACAGCACCAGCCCGTCGGGATACTGGTGGTTGCGATTGACTGCCTGGGCTGCGAGATCGAGCGGATCGCGACTGATCTGGGACAGGCTATAGCTCCCGGAAGTGGCGAACCCGTCTTCTCCGTGCACCTCCACCTCGATGTGCACGCTGCGCAGGTCGTCGACGGTGAAATGCTCGTCCAGCACACGGATGAGGGGACCGATGGCGCAGCTCGCGTTGTTGTCCTTCGCGCGGCCGAGCAGCAACGCACTGCGTCCTTCCCAGTCGCGCAGGTTCACATCGTTGCCGAGCGTGGCTCCGACCACCCGCCCGGCACGATTGATGGCGAGCACCACCTCGGGCTCCGGGTTGTTCCAGGCCGAGCTCGCCAGGATCCCGATCTGGGCGCCGGTGCCTACCGCGGACATCGGCTGAGCCTTGTTGAATACCTCGGCGTCGGGGCCGATACCCACCTCCAGGTATTGCGACCACACACCGCGCTTGATGAGCGAATCCTTCAGCTTCATTGCCTCCGGCGAACCGGGCTTGATGCTCGTCAGCTGGGTGCCGATCTCCTCGCCGATGGACTTGCGGATGGACTCGGCCTGCGCCGGGTCGCCATGCGCCTGCTCTTCGATCACGCGCTCCAGCATGCTGGTGATGAAGGTCACGCCGCAGGCCCGTATCGCCTGCAGATCTGCCGGCGCCAGGAAGTAGGGTTTGGCTGGGTTGCGCTGATCATGTGCGCTGTTGGCCAGCAGCTCTGCAGCATCGCCGATGCGGCGCATGGCAGCGCGCCCGCTGCGCATCAGGGACAGGGGATCGCGGGCGTTGAGGAGTTCAGAAGCGGTCGCCGCTACAGCCGAAAGATCGAACACCTCGCCCTGCAGAATGGCAACCGGGCTGGGCCCTGGCCTGCGGCCGGGGACCCATGCGCGGCCCACCAGCGTGGCGCGTTGCGCGTCTTCGGGCAGGGCGCGCCCCACGTCGAGCAGCAGCCGGGCGCTCATGTCAGCCTCCCCTCTTCTGCACGATGAAGGTGCTTTCCGGAATGCAGCTCGATGCGCATACCACACCGAGGAACTCGCCCGCGCGGCGCGGCAGGAAATGGATGCGCAGCTCGTCCCCCAGGTCGTTGGAGGCCACCAACGTGTAGGCTACCTCCGGCGCATCGGCTCCGGCATTGAGCGCGTACACCGCTACATCGCGAGACAGCTGGGCGTGCAGCTGGGCGGCGGCCGCGCCGTCGCTCGCAGAAACGGTGACGGCGGTGAAGTAGCGTGCGCCCACCGCGTCGGGCGAGGCGGCAGTCGCCGACACGATCACGGGAGTGGTGAAGCTGGCCGGATAGCGCCACTGCCAATCGCCACTCGGGACCAGGAGCTGCCCCGTTTCCCGGCATGCGATGCGGGTCCATTGTGCGACGGGCTCCGGGAGGGAAGTCGCCGCCTGCGGCGGCAGCCGCTCGCAATCCAGCATCGTGCCGGCCGCCTCGTCATGGTCTTCCTGGCCCTGATGCGCGCCTGCCCAGCCCCCTGCGGCAAGCACACCCGCCACGAACACGGCACATGCGCAGTAACGCAACATTTTTTTGCCTCCTCCACCGATACGCGCCAGCGCATATCGCGTTGTTTGCGCTGGATTATACACGGCGAAGCGCGGCTCACCCCAGCGCTGCCGCGCTGCGCGTTTGCGCAATAGCACTTCTCCGCGGTACAACCGCGACGTGAATTGCGCGGCATGCCAGGGTGACGAAGCTTCGCTCTGCATGGAATTTGATTACTCATGATGCTCAGCCGACCACATCTCACCCGCGATCCACGGGCTGGCGCACGTGGAGCGGCTGGCAAACAAGAGCGGCGTGGTGGGCCCAGCGAGCGCCTTCGGACGGGCTCTTCGTCACGGGTGGCTTGCGGCGCCGAGTCACCCCACGACTCGCCGCCGCAAGGCGGGTCCCGTAGGAGAGGATTGGTTGACGAGGGTTTCGACTCGTCCCATGATTAGGACGTGTCTACGACACGGCATGGTCAAACGAAGTTCCCAGGCTGTCCACGACCGGTTCGTGTCGGCCCCGCATGGCGGATGATCCGCTGATGCTTCCCGGACGGATCGCCTTTCTGGATGTGGAGACGACCGGGGCCGACCCGCGCGAGGATCGCATCACGGAACTGGGGCTCGTGCTGGTGGACGCCGGCGAGCCGGTGGAGGAATGGTCCAGCCTAGTGAACCCCGGCCGGGAGATCCCGCCCGGGATCGCGACGCTGACCGGGATCACCAATGAGATGGTGGCGCGCGCGCCGGCCTTCGCCGAGATCAGTCTCGATCTGGCCGCCCACCTGGAGGGCCGCTTGCTGGTGGCCCATAACGCCCGCTTCGATTATGCCTTCCTGCGCCAGGAGTTTCGCCGCACTGGCCTGTCGTTCCAGGCACTCACACTGTGCACCGTGCGCCTGTCCCGCGCCCTGTTCCCGCAACACCGGCATCACAACCTGGATGCGCTGATCGAGCGCTTCGGCCTGGCCTGCGATGCGCGACACCGCGCGCTGCCGGATGCCCGCGTCCTGATCGAGCTCACGCGCGCAATGGCGCAGAGGGTTCCGGCCGCCGAGTTCGCGGCTGCCCGCGAGAGCGTCACCCTGACACCGCATCTGCCGGCCGGCCTGGATGCGCCGCTGCTGGAGGATCTGCCCGATGCCCCTGGCGCGTATGTGCTGTATGCCCCGGACGGCGCACCGCTCTTCGCGGGACGCGCCAGCAATCTGCGCACACAGGTGCTGGCGCACTGGAGCGAAAAGGGTTCGAAGGCGCGTGAACTGCGCGTCGCGCTCCAGTCCGGTGCGCTGGATTGGTTTCCTGCGGCCGGTCCGCTCGGCACCGCGCTGCGCCAGCTGCAGCTGATCGAGTCGCTTGCGCCGCGCCATAATCGCCCGCCGCGGCGGCGCCCCGAGGCCTGGGCTGTGCACTGGAATCCTGCCTGGGCAGAGGTTGCGCTGGTCGATCTGCAGGCTCCCGACGCGCCCGCCTCGGATCTATTCGGCCCCTTTCGCTCGAAGCGCGACGCACTCGCTGCCCTGCGCGGCCTGCGCCACGAGCACGCCCTGTGCGCCCAAGTGCTCGGGCTCGAAGCCGGCAGCGGCCCCTGTTCTGCCTATGCATCGCAGCAATGCCGCGGGGTGTGCGTCGGGACGGAGAGCCGTGCAGCCCATACCTTGCGGCTCGCGCAGGCTCTGACGAAACTGCGGCTGCCCGCCTGGCCCTTCCGCGGACCGATCGCAATCGTCGAGGAGGATCCGGCGCGCACGCGCCGCGAGCTGCACGTCGCACAGGACTGGCGCTACATCGGAAGCGCACGCTCCCTGGAAGAAGCCCACGACCTGTCTGCTGACCCACCGCTACCGCCGTTCGACGTGGATGTGTTCCGCATTCTCAGCCGTGCGTTGGCCGAGCCGGACCGGTATCGCCTGCAGAATCTTTCTGGGCGAAGAAGTCTGCAGTAAGACACGCGCGCACCTTGCACCTTGCGTGCTTCACGCCGGGCATCCCAGGCTACAATGCAGCGCGGCGCCCTGCGACCTGCCGGACCGGCCGGGACCGCGGTGCTCGAGCATGCAGTCCGGACCCGCAGCCACTGGGCAGCGGCGGCGACCTCCCAACCCGAACATGACCGATCCTGGCGATCCGATACCTCGCGCCCCGTTCTGGCTCGGCACCGCCGGGCTGGTGCCATTCGTGGTGCTCACGAGCGCGCTGTATGCGCTGCCGGACGGCAACACTCCCATAGTCCTGGTGTGGCTGAGCGCCTATGCCGCCGTGATCCTCAGCTTCGTCGGCGCGATCCACTGGGGCGTGGCAATGGTCCACGAGCAGATGCCGGAAGCCGAGCGCGGCGTGTTCATGGCCTGGAGTGTGGTGCCTGCGCTGGCCGGCTGGGTGGCATTGCTGCTGCCGGCCAAGGCCGGACTGCTGCTGCTCGGCGCGACCTTCGCGGTGCACTACGCAGCGGACCGCCAGTTCGCCCAGCGCTTCGCGCTGCCGCGCTGGTACCTGCGCCTGCGCGGCGGGCTGACCGCGGTGGTCATTCTGTGCCTCGTGCTCGCCGCCGTGCTTCTCGCGCAGCAGCAGTAGGCCTCACCGATCCTTCTTCCAGGAACCTCATGACACGAATCACCCGCCTGCCGACTCGCTGCGCGCTCGTCGCTGCGGGCCTCGGAGCGATGCTCGCTTGTCCTCCAACCGCATCGGCTGCAGAAGCGTGCGTGAGCCCTGCGAGCTGGGTCGTGCCGACCAGCGATGCGCCGCAGCGCCGCGACCCGAAGACATTGTTTGCCGAGCTCGCAAAGCGCCGCGTAGTGCTGTTGGGTGAAAGCCACGACAATGCCGAACACCATCGCTGGCAGCTGCATACTCTCGCCGCTTTGCACGCCCTCCACCCGAACCTGGTGCTGGGCTTCGAGATGTTCCCGCGCCGGGCCCAGGCAGCGCTCGATCGGTGGGTGGCAGGCGAGCTCACTGTAGAGGCGTTTCTCCAGCGCAGCGAATGGAGCCGCGTCTGGGGCTTCGATGCAGAGCTCTACCTGCCGATCTTCCACTTCGCCCGCATGCATCGCGTTCCGATGATCGCGCTGAACGTGGAGCGCAGCCTGGTGGCCAGAGTCGGCGACGCCGGCTGGGCCAGCATTCCACCGTCGGAGCGGGAGGGCGTGACCGATCCGGCACCGCCTTCCGCGCGGTATCGCGAGAGACTCTACGAATCGTATCTCCAGCATCTTCCTAAGGAACACCCGGCCCGCAGCCGCACCGAACCCGATTACACCGACCCCGACTATGTGCACTTCGTCGAGAGCATGCAGGTGTGGGATAGAGCCATGGCACAGGCCATCGCACAGCAACGCAGCGCGGCAAATCCACCGCTTGTCGTTGGCATCATGGGCAGCGGGCACTTGCAAGATGGCTTCGGCGTGCCGCATCAGCTGCGCGACCTGGGGATCGAAGATACTGCCGTCCTGCTGCCGTGGGACGCGGATGAGGACTGCGACGCGCTGACACTCGGTCTCGCGGACGCGGTGTTCGGCGTGGCGGCGGCCGTGCCAACCACGCCGGTCCGGCCCCGCCTTGGTGTGATGCTGGACGACAGCAGCGGCAGCGTGGTAATCCGCGACGTGGTCAAAGACAGCGTGGCAGACCAGGCGGGAGCACGTTCCGGGGACGTTGTCGTGACCGTCGCGGGCGTGCCGGCACACAAAGCCAGCGACGTGATCGATGCCGTGCGTCGCCAGGCGCCCGGCACCTGGCTGCCCATGACAGTCAAGCGGGGCGCAGAGTCAGTGGAGCTGGTTGCACGGTTTCCGCCGACGCCATGACCTGGTCACGGTTGTTCAGGGGGCTCGCAGGCCTCGTGCTGTGCGCGAATGCTGCGGCCCAGCCCGCACACATCGAGTCCGTGCACCAGGACCTGTCCGTCGAGCTGGACCCCGCAACTCGCGAGCTGCGCGTCAGTGCACAGATCGGCTTCGAGGGCAGCGGCGTCGCGCGGCTCGGCCTCGGCGACGGCTTCGCCGTCGAGGCTGTAGCGGTGGATGGCGATCCCGTCGCCGTTGCCCCTGCCCGGGAGAGCGGCTTGCGCGTCTGGGCACTCGAACTGAAAAACACCGGCCGCCACCAGATCGTCGTGCGCTACAGCGGAACCCTGCAGGCACTACCCGAGATCGACCATCGCGCCACGCTGCAGAGGCTACCCCCCATGGCCGGCACCGAGGGCAGTTACTTGCCCGGCGGCACCGGCTGGTACCCGCTGCTGGGCGAGCAGCAGTTCACCTATCGCCTGCACCTGAAGCTCCCGCCCGGACAGCGCGGCCTGGTTCCCGGACGGCTCGTCGCGGAGGAGACGGACGCGAGAGGCTACCGCGCAGAGTACGAGTTCTCCCACCCGGCTGAGAGCATCGAGCTGATGGCCGGTCCCTATGAAGTGCGGGAACGGGTGGTCGAGCGGCCAGGCGGGCCACCGGTCCACCTGCGCACCTGGTTTCACCCCGAGCTGCATGATCTCGCCTCGGGCTACCTCGACGCCGTGGAAGGCTACCTGCGCCTCTACAGCGAATGGATCGGCGCATACCCTTTCACGGAGTTCAGCGTCGTGTCCAGTCCCCTGCCGACGGGCTTCGGCATGCCGACCCTGACTTATCTCGGCATCGACGTGCTGCGGCTGCCGTTCATCAAGTCCACCTCGCTCGGTCACGAAGTGCTGCACAACTGGTGGGGCAACGGTGTGTACGTGGACTACGAGCGTGGCAACTGGTGCGAAGGGCTGACGACCTTCATGGCGGACTACTTCTATAAGGAGCAGGAGGGCGCTTCGGCGGCCTACGCCACGCGGCAGACGTGGCTGCGCGATTTCGCGGCTATCCCCGTGGGTCAGGACACGCCACTCACCGCGTTCACCGCGCGCAGCCACGGTACCTCGCAGATCGTCGGCTATCACAAGGCGGCCTACCTGTTCCTGATGCTGTGCGAACGCATCGGCGCAGCCACCTTCGATGCGGGGCTGCGCGAGTTCTGGCAGCAGCACCGGTTCGCGCGCGCGGGGTGGGACGACCTCCGGCGCGCTTTCGAGCGCAGCTCGGGGGAGACGCTCGACGTCCTTTTCGAGCAGTGGCTCACGCGCACGGGTGCACCGCGCGTTCGCATCGAGGACGCCAGCCGCGACGGCAATACGCTGCACATGCGCCTGGCGCAGGACGGACCGGCTTACGTGCTGCGCGTCCCGCTGGCGATCGACACGGCCGAGGGGCCGAAGACGCTGGCAGTCGATCTGACATGCCCGAGCCAGGCGTTCACGTTGCAGCTCGACGCCACGCCCCGGACAGTGGCGCTCGACCCGCAGTTGCTTCTCTTTCGCCGACTCGAACCGAGTGAGCTGCCGCCGATCCTGCGGCAGGTGATGCTGGATCCTGCCACGCACACGGTTGTTGCCTCGCGCGACTCTGCCGTTGCAGCTGTCGCGCGCGAGCTCGCAAGCAAGCTGCAGGACTCCGTGCCGCGCTTTGACCGGGAGCCGACCGGGGCGCCGCTGCTGGTGATCGGCGCGCATGCCGACGTCGATCGCTTCCTCGCGGAGCATGATCTGCCGGCACGCCCGGAGACTGTGCGAGGCCGAGGCACCGCCCAGGTCTGGACCGCCACCCAGCCCAGCGGCGCCGCGCTCGCCGTCGTCTCCGCTGCGGACGTGAGCGCGCTGCGCGGCCTGCTGCGGCCGCTGCCCCACTACGGCGGACAGAGCTGGCTGGTGTTCGAGGGGGCGAAGGTGGTGGAACGAGGCGTGTGGCCGGGTGAAAGCGTGGTGTCGGCCGTCGACTGAAAGCCTGCACGTCTAGCTCGCCGCCGGCCGTATCACCTCCCCGCTCGGGGCGCAGGAAATCACCGCTACACGCCGAGCGCATGCCTCAGCATTTCCGCGCGGTCGGTCCGCTCCCAGGTGAAGGCCGGCTCGTCCCTGCCGAAGTGACCGTAGGCTGCCGTGGCCAGATAGATCGGCCGGAGCAGTTGCAGGGTCTCGATCATCCCGCGGGGTGTCAGGGGAAACACCACCGGCACGACCGCCTCGAGCGCCTCGTCGGACACCGTGCCGGTGCCATCCGTATCGACCATCAGCGATACCGGTTGTGCTACCCCGATGGCATAGGCAAGCTGTATCGTGCAGCGCTCGGCCAGGCGTGCCGCGACGATATTCTTCGCGATATATCTCGCCATGTAGGCGGCGGATCGGTCCACCTTGCTCGGATCCTTGCCGGAGAACGCGCCCCCGCCGTGGGGACAGGACCCGCCATAGGTATCGACGATCACCTTGCGGCCGGTGAGCCCGGTGTCGCTGGCGGGCCCGCCGATCTCGAACCGTCCGGTCGGGTTCACCATATAGCGTAGATCCGCAGCCCGCTCGCGCTGCGGAATGACCGGCTCGATGATGTGCCGGATCACCTCCTGTTCGATGGTTTCTTGCGGCACGTCCGGCGAGTGCTGCGTCGAGAGCACCACGTTGACCACCTCGCACGCCATGCCGCTTCGATAGCGCACCGTCACCTGCGACTTGCCGTCAGGGCGCAGCCAGGGCAGCAGCCCGCTCCGGCGCACCTGCGCCTGACGCCGCATCAGCATATGCGCGAGCCAGATCGGCTTGGGCATCAGCGCCTCGGTCTCGCGCGTCGCGTAGCCGAACATCATGCCCTGGTCTCCGGCGCCCTGCTCGCCGCCCGGGCGATCGACGCCCTGGGCGATGTCGGCCGACTGGCGGTTAAAGCGCGCCATGATCTCGCAGCGCTCGACGTCGATGCCGCTAGCGTGGTCGCTGTAGCCGACCTCCTTGAGCAAAGCGCGAACGATACGCTGTGCATCGTTGTGCACATCGCGAAAGACAGCCTCGTCCGCCGTGCGGAACTCGCCTGCGAGCACGATGTAGTTGTTTGCCACCAGCGTTTCGCACGCGACCCTTGCACCCGGCTCGCGCGCCAGGAAGGCATCCACTATGGTGTCGGAGATCTGGTCGGCGAGCTTGTCGGGGTGGCCCGCCGCGACTGATTCCGAGGTGAACAGCATCGACTCTCTCAATTGTCTGCTTTCCTCCATGTCTGATGCCACGTCTCGGAGCGCAGAGCGTCGGCAAAGATCTCGCGCAGCAGCGTGAGCGCGCCGACGGGCTCCTCGCTCGCTTCGATGTTCGCGCGCGCTGCCTGCGCGGCCAGCATCTCCATCCGGCTGAGCGCCGCCGGAGTGGCATTATCGAGCCGCATGGCCAGGTCCTCGCCTGCCTCGATCCCGGCGTCCAGCAATCGCACCACCTGCACCGGGCGCGAGAGATGAGCCGCTATGCGGCGGGTCAGGTCCGTTGAAGCAACTGCGTGGGCGTCGAGCGAAGCCTGCATGAGCCGCAGGCCACGGATCCAGTAGCCGATGCCGACCGTGCGGGGCGGCGCGCTGCGCTGTGGCGCGCCAACCCCGGCCGAGGTTCCGGCGGAAAGAACCTGTATATCCTGCGTCGGTCCGGCTGTTTCCAGCGCGAGGAGCAGAGCGAGGAGCACAGGGTTGCCCGCCCACAGGCCCCCGTCGCACAGCATCTCCCCTCGGCCGAGCGCCCGCGCCGGCCCTGCAAGCGGAGGAAACAGGATCGGCGCCGCGCAGCTCGCCATGCAGGCTTCCACCAGCCCTGCTTGCGCATCTTCCTCCCCGGCCGCCGATGGCGTTCTGAACAGGCGCTGGTGCAGCGTGTTCAGGTCGGTGGCGGTGAGGCAGAGCGAGATACCGCGCCGCGCGTGCAGCTCGCCGAAGGTCTCGCTTCCCATCTCCCCGCTGAGCGCGCGACGCAGTGCCGCGACGTTGGCGGACGGTCTGCGCCAGTGACGCAGGCACCACGCCAGGTTCCTCGCGCCCATGGGGCTGGGACTTGGAAAGATGAGCGGCCCGGCATCCCGGTAGAGGGCGACAACCCGTTCCAGAGGACGGCCGGCGGCCAGCGCAGCTGCCAGGATGGCGCCGGTGCTCGTGCCGACGATCAGGTCGAAGGCCTTGCCCAGGTCGGGCGGACCGCTGCCTTCTTCCGGCGATGCAGCGAAATGCGCTGCCAGGCGCTGCAACAGCACAGCAGTGTAGAGGCCGCGCATGCCACCGCCGTCGAGGGCGAGCACGCGGAACACAGGTCGGGAGGGGGACAAAGTCATCGATAACCCAGAATCAGTCTAACCGAGGCAGCTCAGGTGGTACGCGCCTTTTCGCGCGCATCTCGTGTCGGTTTGATCTGCATCAAACGGGCTGCGGGCCAGCTTGTAATGCTTCAATCACATAGCCTCGCGGGGCCAGCCCGCGGAAAGGGATAGCCCGGACGATCCGCTCCCGCGAGCCCGCGTGCGCACCGAGGGGAGCAACAGCAAGCCGCGCTGGCAAGGAGAGGACTAGCCATGGCCGCACAGAACGACGTGGTATCGACCGATTGGCTCTCCGACAACCTGCACGCGTCTAATCAGCGCATCGTAGACTGCTCCTGGTATCTGCCGGAGCTCAAGCGCGATGCCCACGCCGAGTACCTGAACCAACACGTGCCCGGCGCAGTGCGGTTCGATATCGACGAAATTGCAGATCACACCGGGCTCGGGGCGCACATGCTGCCCTCAGCCGAGGGCTTCGCCGACAAAGTCGGTCGGCTCGGCATCGACAACCGGACCCGCGTGGTGGTGTACGACACCAACTACGTCTCGGCGCGCGTGTGGTGGATGTTCCAGGTGTTCGGCCATGACGACGTGGTGATACTGGACGGGGGACTGACCAAGTGGCTCGCGGAGGGGCGCCCAGTCGAGTCGGGTGAGGTCGGCGGCGCACCGCGGGAATTCGTGGTGCATAAGCGTTCGGAGCTAGTGGCCGATTGGCGCGAGGTCCTAGACAACCTGTCCAGCCGGCGTGCGCAGCTGGTCGATGCGCGCACCGCCAAGCGTTTCTCAGGCGAGCTGCCGACAGGCTATCCGGGCATCGCCCCCGGCCACGTCCCCGGCAGCATCAACCTGCCCTGGGACACGATCGAAAACCCCCAAACCAGGCAGTTCCTCCCAGAGATGAGCTGGCGAGCCGCTTCGCGAACGTCGCAGTGGACCTCGACAAGCCCATCCTCGCGATGTGCGGATCGGGGGTCACGGCCTGCATCCTTGCCTTGTCGCTGCATCGCCTCGGGAGAAGCAACTGGAAAGTCTACGACGGCTCTTGGCACGAATGGGCGCAGCGCCCGGGGGTGCCGAAGGTCTGGGGAGGATCGCACTCTTCCCGCTGGTGATCATGTACCTCAACAGCAAGCTGCCGAAGCCGGCGAGGATCACCTGGTGGTCGTACCTGGTGCTGAGCCTGAACGTGCTGTTCTTCGGATTCTTCTTCCTGAACTTCGTGTGGATGCAGGTATTCGAGGTGCCTCTGGTGAAATTCTGAGAGGAGATCAGAAGCCCCAGGGCCGCGACCGGTGTCGCGTCGCGAGTAAGAGCGTGGTGTCGCGCGTCGACTGAAGGCCGCGCTCAGCCCAGCATCGCGTCCACAATGTTCGGCACGTGCAGAGTCGGAGCGCCAAGCGCGCCGATGCTCGCTCAGTATTTCCAGCATGGGTCAGTGTCGCGCCAGGAATTCAGTCAACGCCCGATTGAACGCGTCCGGCTGCTCCAGATTGGACAGGTGCGATGCATTGGGGATGATGACCAGCTCCGAGCCCGGCGCAGCATCGTGGATCTCGCGTGACATGGCCAGGGGCGTGCCGGCGTCCTGCTCGCCTACGATGATCTGGATCGGGCAGCCGATCTCCTTCAACCGAGCGGTGAGGTTGATCTTCGGGATCGCGTGACAGCATCCCGCGTACCCCACGGGCGGCGTCGCGCGGATCATCGCGGCCACTTTGTCGAGCACCGGCGGACGTTTCGCGAGGATGGCCTCGGTGAACCAGCGCTTCAGCGTCGGCTCCACCAGGGGTTCCATGCCTTTTTCGGTGGCGGTCTTGATGCGATCGACCCACACCGGCTGCACCTCCGGCCCAAGCCGGCTGGAGGTGTCGCACAGGACCAGGCTGCGGAACTGACCGGGGTACCTCAGCGCGTAGGTCATGCCGATCATGCCGCCCATCGACAGCCCGACGAAATGCGGGCGCTCGACGTCGAGCGCATGCAGCAGGCCATGCGCATCGTCAGCCAGCTGCTCCAGCGTGTAGGCGCTTGCGGGAGCATCGCTTTGGCCATGCCCCCGTGTGTCGAAGCGCAGCACTCTGTAGCTCTTCGCAAGTGCCTCGGCCTGCGGATCCCACATCTCCAGGCTGCAGGCAAGCGAGTGGCTCATCACCACCCAGGGGCCGCTGCCCTCTACCGTATAGTTGATCTGGATGCCGTTCGCGGTAGCCTTCATGGTCGTCCTCCTCGGTGCGGCGCAGTATAGCGCGGCTTGACCGGAGGGCGCCTTCGTACCATCCTTCATGACAACACCACGACAAAAGGAGGGAGATCATGAGATTCGTGCAGTTCCTCGATCGCGCGGGCGCCCGCACGGTCGGCGTCGTATCCGAGAGCGGTGTAACCCTGCAGGTGATCGGGGGCGCGCAGCGTGTGTACGACATGGCGATGGAGGCCATCCGCCGCAATGTTGCGCTGGCGCAGATCGCGCGCGAGTGGCAAACGAAGGAGTCGGTGAGCTACGAGGAGGTGATCGCGGAGGGACGACTGCTCCCGCCGCTGGACCACGCAGATGCGGCGCGCTGGCTGGTCACCGGGACGGGTCTTTCCCACCTCGGCAGCGCCGCTGCGCGCGACTCCATGCACGTCAAGCTTCAGCAGGCCGAGTCGGAGCTGACCGACTCCATGAAGATGTTCAAATGGGGGCTGGAAGGCGGCAAACCCAAGCCCGGTGAGATGGGCGTGCAACCGGAGTGGTTCTACAAAGGCGATGGCCGCTGCGTCGTGGCGCCGGGACAGGCGCTCGAGCTGCCGCCCTACGCGCTGGACGGGGGCGATGAAGTCGAAGTCGTCGGGCTGTACGTCGTGGCCGACGACGGCACGCCCTGGCGGGTCGGCTTCGCGCTGGGCAACGAATACGCCGACCATGTGATGGAGCGGCAGAACTACCTGTACCTGGCGCACTCGAAGTTGCGCCAGTGCAGCTACGGGCCTGAACTCCTCCTCGGGGAACTGCCGGCGAGCGTAAAGGGGACGGCGAGGCTGCTGCGCGGAACCGAAGCGCTGTGGAGCGACGAGTGGCTGTCAGGCGACGACAACATGGCCCATTCCATCGCCAACCTCGAGCATCACCACTTCAAGTACCCCGATTTCCGCCGCCCGGGCAACGTCCATGTGCACTTCTTTGGCGCCGCCACCGGGAGCTTCACGAAGAACGTAAAGGCCGCGGTCGGGGACGTGTTCGAGATTGCCGCCCCCGTGTTCGGCCGGCCGCTGCGCAACCCGCTCGGTGCGCCGCGCGAGCCCTATCGACTGGTGACGGTTCGGGCGCTCTAACGCTACTAGGACCGACCAACCGCTCACCACGAAGACACGAAGGCACGAAGAAAAGCAGAAAGAAGCGCAACACACGCGAGGAGCACTTCGGGACTCACGACTGCACGGCGATGTCGCACTCTGAGCAGCGAGGATCTCGGCGTCTTCGTGTCTTCGTGTCTTCGTGGTGAGAGGTAATGATCTAGCGAAGAACGATAGCGAAGACATAGTCTCCGCGCACAACGTTGAGCACGATCGGCCGGCTGGCTCTGCTCAGTGCCGTGAGCAATTCGCGCGCGGTGCGCACCGGTCGCCGGTTGACCCCCGCGATGATGTCGCCGGCGCGCAGGCCGTGGTTCCAGGCGGAGCTCCCCCGCTCGACCGTGACCACCACTACGCCGTCTTCGTTGTCTCCGACCGCCGCACCCGCCAGTTCGGGAACAGCCTCCCTGCCGCTTGCGCGGCCGCTGGGAACGCTCTCGATGCTGGCCCTGATCGTGCGCGTCTGAGCATCGCGGACAACGCGCAGCTCCACCGGCTCGCCGGGCGCCAGGAGCCCGATCTGGTTGCGCAGATCGGCCGAGCTCCTGACCTTGTGTCCATTCATGTGCGTGACGACATCCCCGCGGCGCAGCCCGGCGCGTGCGGCGGGCCCACCGGAGGCCACTTCGACGATTACCACGCCTTCGCTGATGCTCAGCCCGAGTGCCTTGGCCAGATCGGGCGTGAGATCCTGGGAAGTGGCCCCAAAACGCCCGCGCCGCATCTCACCGTACTTGATGAGCTGGGCCATGACCGCTCGCGCCATATTGCTCGGAACGGCGAACCCGATCCCTACGTTGCCGCCGCTGGGGCCGATGATCGCGCTGTTGATGCCGATCAGCTCTCCCCGCAGGTTCACCAGCGCCCCGCCGGAGTTGCCCGGGTTGATTGCCGCATCGGTCTGGATGAAATCCTCGTACCCTTCGATGTTGAGCCCGGTGCGGCCAAGAGCGCTGACGATGCCGGAAGTGACGGTCTGACCGAGACCGAATGGATTACCGATCGCCAGCACGTAGTCGCCCACCCTGAGGGCTTCGGAGTCACCTAACGGAAGCGCCTTGAGGTTGGCAGCCTCCACGTGCAACAACGCAATGTCGGTGCCGGCATCGCTGCCGACGACCTTGGCCTGCAGCTGGCGCTGGTCCTTCAGGGTCACCACCACCTCCTGCGCGTCTTGTATGACATGGTGGTTGGTCAGCACGTAGCCCTTGACCGGGTCCACGATCACGCCGGACCCCGCTGCCAGGCGCGGCTCCGGCCGATCGGGCAATCCGAAGAAGCGCCGGAAGAAGGGATCCTGGAACAGCGGATTGTCCTGCTCGGGCGAACTGGACAGCACCGCGATATTGACCACCGCCGGCGTGACCTGCTCGAGCAGGGGCGCCAGGCTGGGGATGGTGCCGTCGGGGTTATGCGGTGGAATGTCAGCGCGCGCCGCGCCGGCCAGTGCCAATGCGACCAGCGCCGCGACGCAGAGACGGGAATTGGACAGCATCATGTTCGGCCTCGCACCCGGGCTTTGCAGCGATGGAGTCAAGGCTAGCACAGGTGCAATGCCACGACGCCCGGTGTGCCGTGGACGCCAGGATGCCTTTTATCGAGGAAAGCAAACGCAGAAAAAGCCGTGGGCCCCGATCGGGGCCCACGGTTCCTGGGTATCGGTTTTTAGCCTGGCGTCACGACAGCTTGATGCCGGTCTGCGACGGATCCTGCAGGCCGGCCAGCGCTTGCGACTGCTGCCCAAACCCGGCTGCACCAATCGTGCTCTGCGCGGAGGACAATGCCACCCCCGCGAGGCTGCCGTTGGCAGCGTAGGCTTGCGCCAGTTCGCCACCGAGCGCCTCGGTGTCGGAGCCGGTGAGACGGGCGTCGAGCAGCTTGTGCATCATGCCCCAGCGATCCACCGTCGGATCCTCGGTGCGCACGGCGTCGTAGTAGTCCGCCAGCGCCTTCAGATCGAACTGCTGGACGCGCTGGTTGAGCAGCGGGTCGCCGCCCGCCGCATCGAATCCATCCATCGCCGCCGTCATCACCTGGAGGGTGAGGAACTGAGGCTTGGCCGCGGCCGGGTCATACCACCCTTCGAAGGTGGTGCTGTCGCCAGCGGCGGTCTCCATGACCAGGTTCGAACCGTCCTTGCGCAGTTGCAGGTCGGCGTAGTTCACCTGCCCGCCCAGCGAAACGGTGACCCGCTCCGCGCTGGCGCGGACGATGTCGTTTCCGTCGCCGGCGTTCTTCGCGATGACGCTCGCCGTACCGGACACTTCGAGCACGTCGTCGCCCTTGCCGCCGGCAACGAAGCTCGCACCGCCTGCGGTCTGCAAGCTGTCGGCACCGCTGCCACCATCGAGCAGAGTCGCACCCGCGGTGTCGCGCAGCGTGTCGTTGCCGTCGCCAGCCTGGAGCACATCGGTGCCTGTGCCGCCATCGAGAACGTCATTGCCGCTGTCGCCGGCCAGATAGTCGTTGCCCGCCCCGGCGGCCAGGCTGTTGTCGCCGCTGTTGCCGCGCAACACGTTGTCGAGGCTATTGCCCGTTCCGTTGAGGTTCGCACTGCCTGCGAGCGTGAGGTTCTCGAAGTTGTTGCCCAGGGTGTGGTCGATGCTGGCGATGACGCTGTCGTTGCCCTCGTTGGCGTTCTCGTAGACCTTGTCGCTGCCGTCGTCGACCCAGAAGACGTCGTCGCCACCATAGCCGTACATGCGATCGCTGCCCGCGCCGCCATCGAGCAGGTCGTTGCCGTCTCCCGCGTAGAGGGTGTCGCTGCCGTCGCCGCCGATCAGCACATCGTTGCCGACGTCGCCCTTGAGCGTGTCGTTGCCGTCACCACCATCGAGAAGGTCGTCGCCGGCCATGCCGGACAGCAGGTCATTGCCAGCCAGGCCGCGCATGACTTCATTGTCGCCGGTGCCCGTCAAGCTATCGTTTCCGCTGGTCCCAAGGTACGGCGTGTCCTGGAGGGCTGCACCCATCAGCACAGACCCGTCCGCGAACTCGACTCGCTCGATGCGGTAAGCCGCACCCAGGCCCCAGTCGGCGACGCGCAGGCGGTCGCTGGTGCCGTTGACTTCGATATAGAAGCTGGCAGCGTCGCGACGGATGGTCACGTCTTCCTGATTGAGCCCTTCCAGGAGAATGGTGTCCAGGTTGCCCGGCGTGGCGTCGAAGTCGTAGACCGTGTCCTGGCCATAGCCGCGCGCGAACACGTAGCTGTCATTGCCGGCACCCGAGCCGGCTGCATAGCCACCGACTCCACCATACAGATAGTCGTTGCCGGCACCGCCGTCGAGCAAGTCGTGGCCGGCGCCGCCGAGCAGATAGTCGGTCCCGCCCAGTCCGAGGATGACGTCGTTGTCGTTGCCGCCCTTGATGGTTTCGCCCGCCGCCGTGCCCACGAACGGCGTCGCCGCGAGGGCTGCGCCGTCGAGCACCGTGCCGTCGGCGAACTCGACCCGCTCGATGCGATAGGCCGCACCCAAGCCCCAGTCGGCCACCCGCAGCACGTCATTCGTGCCGTTGACGCTGATGTAGAACGTGCTGGTATCGCGGCGGATGGTCACGTCCGCCAGGTTGAGATCCTTGAGCCGGATCGTGTCGACCTTCCCGGGCGTCGCGTCGTAGTCATAGACGGTATCCTGGCCGTAGCCGCGGCCGAACACATAGGTGTCGTTGCCCGCGCCCGCACCGCCGAAGTAGCCGCTGACACCACCGTACAGGGTGTCATTGCCCGCGCCACCGTCGAGCACGTCATTGCCCGCACCCCCGGAGATGGAGTCGTTGCCGCCCAGCCCCAGAAGGACGTCGCCTTCGACCGTCCCGATGAGCTTGTCGTCGCCGGCTGTCCCCAGGAACGGCGCAATCAGCGCAGCGCCTTCCAGCACGCTGCCATCGGCGAACCGGACGCGCTCGATCCGGTAGGCTGCGCCCGAACCCCAGTCGGCCACCCGCAGGACATCGCCGGCGTCGTTGACGCTGATATAGAAGCTGCTTGTGTCGCGACGCAGGGTCACGTCGGACTGATTGAGATCCTTGAGCAGGATGGTATCGACGTTGCCTGCCGTGGTGTCGTAGTCGTAGACCGTATCCTGCCCGTACCCGCGGCCGAACACGTAAGTGTCGTTGCCCGCGCCGGCACCGGCGAAATAGCCACTGACCCCGCCGTAGAGCGTGTCGTTGCCAGCACCGCCGTCCAGGAAATCGTTGCCCGCGCCGCCGGACAACGAATCGCTGCCGTCCATGCCTATGAGCATGTCGACCTCGACTGTCCCCATCAGACTGTCATCGCCCGCCGTACCAACGAACGGCGCCACCAGAGCGGCTCCGTCCAGGACGCTGCCGTCGCCGAACTCGACGCGCTCGACGCGGTAGGCTGCACCCATCCCCCAATCGGCCACCCTCAGCACGTCGGCCGTACCGTTCACACTGATCAAGAAGCTGCTGCCTTCGCGCTTGAAGGTCACGTCGGCCTGCGTCAGTCCGACCAGCCGAATCGTGTCGATGTTGGCAGTGTTGTCATAGTCGTAGATCGTGTCCTGCCCGTAGCCGCGCGCGAAGATGTACGTGTCGTTGCCGGCGCCCGCACCAGTGAAATACCCGGAGCTGCCTCCGTAGAGCGTGTCGTTGCCCGCGCCGCCGTCGAGAACGTCGTCGCCCGCGGCGCCCGACAGGCTGTCGTTACCGCCGAGGCCTTCGAGGTAGTTCGCCTCGCCGTTGCCCACGATCGCATCAGCCGTCTCGGTCCCGCTGAAGGGAGCCGCCGCCAGCATCGCGCTGGACACCTGAGACCCGTCCGCAAACACCACGGCCTCGATGCGGTTGGCCGCGTCCAGGAACCAGCCCTCCACCCTCATCTTGTCGGAGCCGGCGCCGATCCCCACGAACAGGTCGTTGCCCTTGCGCCAGAAGCGGATCTCGTCGCGGCCGATATCGGCGGCGACCTGGATGACGTCGAAGTTGCCGGGCGTGCTGTCGTAGTCGCGAACGTGGTCGAATCCCATGCCCCGCGACAGCACGTAGGTGTCGTTGCCGCTGCCACCGTTCACGTAGTCGTTTCCGGCTCCGCCATCGAGCACGTCGTTGCCGGTCCCACCGAAGAGATTGTCGTTACCCAGCCCGCCGAAGACCTGGTCGTGGTCCTCGCAGCCGGACAGGACGTCGTCGCCGTCGAGGCCATAAATGACGTCGTCGCCGTCGAAGCCCATCGCGCTGTCGCTGCCGGCGCCGCCCACCAGCATGTCGGCACCAGTGGTGCCATCCAGCTTGCGGGCGCCGGTGACGTCGGACACGTAGTTCAGGCCGCCGGAGTCGAATGCGACCGCCAGCTCCTCGCTGCGTGCGCCGTAGGCCGCGCGCATCGCCGCGTAGTCTGCAGAGCTGAACTCGTCCATCCCCCGCATCATCCGGCCGACCTCGGCCAGCAGCGCCTTGCCCGTCGCAAAGTCGGCAACCAGTGCCTGGTCGATGGCCGCAGTGACAGCCGACAGGTCGGCGTGAACCTGGCCAGTCGCTGCATCGAAGGTGTAGGTGATCTGCTGGTACAGGCTGTCGAGATGGCTCTGCGCCATCAGCTTGGCGTTCACCTGTTCAGCGAGGTCATGCCACGCGCGATCCAGCTGGATCGCCGCATCCGGTACCGGGTCTGGCCCTAACGCACCGACGAAGGGCTCGGCGAGGAAGGTCTCGAGCGCCACCAGCTTGCGCGCATCGATCATGCCGCCGCGCGCATTCGGGTCTACGCCATCGGCCCCGGCCCAGCGGAACAGCAGTCGCTCGAGCAGGGCATCGCGAGTAGCGCCATCGCTTTCCTGCACGAATGCGCCAACCAGATCCCTGAGGCCGGCATCGCGGGCCATCGCCTGGCGCAGGTCGTACACGTTACCGGAGCCGCGCACTTCGGGCAGCGCCGCGACATCCGCACCTACGGCGACCGTTGATTCGGCGATGCTGAGCGTCGCGTTGCGCGCCAGCAGGTATTCGCCGATAGTTCCGGCGGTGCCGTCGGCGCGGGTGAAGTGGCCTACGCGCTGCTGGGTGTTACCCAGCCCATCGCTGACGCCGGTGTCGCTGAAGCCCAGGTTGATCGCGTTGATGCCCAGGTCCCCGAGTGTAAAGAGCTCGCCCGCATCGCTGAAGCCGTCGGCATCCTGGTCGCGCCACACCCGCAGGTTCGACCAGACGTTGTCGCCGGCGTCGATCACGCCATCGTCGTTGCCGCCGTTGGCAGCGAGGTCCCATTCCGCAAGTGCCTGCAGGCCGTTGGCGGCGACTACACCGCTCGCCAGCACCGTATGGTCACCGAACAACTCCCCGCCGTCGCTGATGCGGCCATCGCCGTCGCGGTCCAGCGCGAGGAAACCGTCGTCCCCACTGACCCATCCCGTCAGCTCAGCGAACCCGTTGGCGTCGTGGTCGAAGTACGTAACCGCCTGCTGGCCCAGCGTCTCGATGCCGTCGCCGTCCAGATCGAGCACGAGCGGGTCGCGGCGTGGCGCCGGGGCAGCCTGTGCCAGCATGAACGGAGTCTTGTAGGAGGGATCGTGCGGCGCGCCGCTGCGGCGCAGTGGCATGTCGAGCAGCGGCTTGCCGCTCACGCCATTCTCGCCGCCCTGGTCTTCCTGCGGTGCGCCGTCGTCACGCCGGCGCCGCGGCCCACTGTCATCGGCACCTGGCAGCACCGTCACACGCTGACCGTCGACCCAGAAATCGACCCCACCGTCGTCGTTCTGGCGGAACACGACGTCGCCCTCCTCGCTCACGAACAGCGAGCTGTCTTCCACTTCGGTTCCGCCGGTGATGGTCGTGTTGCCGTCCCCGAAGCTGATTGTCCCCTGGCCGTCCTCGTCAAGGATGACATCGCCCGCACGGACGTTGTACGTGTCCATGCCGGTACCACCCTCGAGCACATCGCCGTCGCCATCGCCGATCATCAGGTCGTCGCCCGCCCCGCCACGCAGCAGGTCACGGCCTGCGCCGCCCCTCACGGCGTCGCTTCCCGCGCCACCCACGATGACGTCGTTGCCGTCGCCGCCAAACAGCGTGTCGTTGCCTGCACCGCCATCCAGCATGTCGTCCCCGGCGTCACCCTCGATGAGGTCGTCACCGCCTTCGCCGTACAGATGATCGCTGCCCGCCGTGCCGGTTATGGGGCCGGCAGCGTCGCCGTCGAAGAGCACCAGTCCGGCGGCCGGGGTCGTGCCGGTCAGCTGGACGCCCAGGTCGCGATCGATGTAGGTGGTGTCCAGGCCGGGGAGAACGGTGGTCCCCGAAGCGCTGGGTGCGATGTCGGCCAGGTTGGTCTGGACCATGGCGGCCAGCAGTTCCGGCCGGTCTGCCAGATACTCCGCCGTGAATGTGCCGTGACCTGTCGCTTCGTCGTACAGGTCCAGTTCCCCATGCATATTGAAGTCGCTGTAGTCGGCACCGATTAGCACGAATACGTTCAGCTCGCTCAGGGCATAACGGTAGGCCACGCCCTCCGCACTCGCCTGGGCTGCGCTTGCCGAGATCTGCGCAGCGCTGGTGCCGACGAGACTATCGAGCTCCAGGCCGGACGGATAGGCAGTCGCAATGGCATCGATCGTGTTGAACACCGAGCGATAGAAGCTGGCGGTGTCGGTACCGACAGTTTCGCCGGCGCCCGAAACCAGGCGCGTCAGGTCCTCGACCAGGCTCAGCACGCCGGCCTGGTCGCCCGCGGCGCTGGCCCCATCTATAAGCTGGTTGAGCTCGTCGGTCGTGAAGCTGGCGTCGATGGAACTCACCAGCCAGGCGAGGGCCTGCACGTCGGGTAGATATTCGCCCACGGTGGCGAAGTCCGCCGCGCTGCTGTTCACCAGGGCGCGGACTCGGTCCGCCAGCGTGGCATCCAGGTAGAACGGCTGGCCGTCGTTGACTTCCAGGCCGGGCGCGTAGCCGGAGTTGAACGCCGCGTCGAGCAGAAGCGCGGCGCCGCCGGCCTGGGCGGCGATCGCGCCCCACCCGTCCGACCCGGTCTCCTGCACGTGTGCTTCGAGGTCGAGCGACAGCGTGGTCATCGACTGCGAAGCGACACCCACGCCGACCGTCTTGAGGCGCTCGATGATGGCGTCGGCGCTGTCACCGGCGGCCAGCGCGTCCTCGATGGCGCCCACGATTTCATGGGTCGACCAGGCTGCCCCGGGCGTGGGAGCGAGCAGCTCCTTCACGAAGTCGTCGGAAGCCTGAAAGATCTCGGAGATGGCCTGCTCGACCGTGGTGCTCTCGTCGGCAAACGCAGAAGCGTTGATGATGCGACTGCCTGCGCCGGCGGCGAAATCGGAAAATTCGCACGAGAGCTGCTTGAGGATCGCCTGGACCCGCGGGTCGGACTCGGTCTGGACCTGCGCGGCGAGCGTCGCTGCGAGCGCCAGGGAGGTCTTGTAGTTGGCGATCTCGCGCGCCACCCCGATGTGACCGGTGCGGTCCACGATAGTGGCTACCGGCGACGACAGCTGGGACAGGCTCTTCATGAAGGCCAATTCATAAGCCTTCCCGAGTGCGTCCAGGGCCGCCTGCGTGCCGTGGCCGAACAGCTCGTCGCCGCAGGTATCGATTGCGCTTTGCTCGCTCATCGTTGTTCTCCTCGAGATGCCGCCGTGATTCTGCGCGCGCGGGCGTCGAGCGAAACGCCTGCGCACCGCCGGGCCCGGTGCTGCAGCCCGGCCTTCACATCCGTCACAGCTTCGTCAACCGCCTCTGGTCAACTGCCCCTTTTCGGCCTGCGGTGACGCGGGCCGGCTAAAGTAATCCGACGAACTGCCGTAAAACATCGGTTTGCCATTCGGGGCGAAGCTGTGACACTGGCCTGGGGCAACGCTGCGTCTCTGTTCAACGACAAGGACTTAGCGTCGATCCAGACCTGTCCGGATTGTCACAAGCTCTCAAACAATCCGATACTTACAACTCGTGCCAAGAGAAGGCGCAATGGACGTGCCATCGGCAGGGGAGACAAGCGGTATTGCGGGCCGGTGAGCGTTTCCTGCCAGCGACAGCCTCAGCAGGCCCGGCCCCGATAGAACCGATAGACGGTGAAGGCGGAGATACGCCCCAGGCGGGTGCGGACCCGGACCCCGGAGAGCAGCTGGCATTCGGCCCGGGAACCCACATCCGCACGCGGCTCCACCGGATCGTAGAAGTAGAAGCCGGCGTAGCGGGCGTGATCCTCCGACGGAGGATGCAGGAATCGTGCGATGAAATCGTCGCGTGACATTCCCAGCGTTACACCGGCGCCGCTGCTCACACCGCCAGCCAGCGCAGCCGACGGCTCGCAATGTCTCGCCATGCCCCCCAGGGAATTGCGCCGCGCGGCATGGGCCATGAGAATGAACGCCTGCGGATCCTTGGCATCGGCCTGGAACAGCACCGCGCCATCCTGCGCCGCATCCCCGGACTCGTAGCACACGGCCACCAGCTCGGCGGTCCCACCGGGGGAAAATCGCGCGGCCGGCCCCAGCAACGCCTCGACGTCGGCGAGGCTGTCTCTGCCCACAACCACGCCCAATACCGTGAGGTGGCTACGCGGAAGCTCCCCGCGAATTGTCGACGGCAGTCTCTCCAGCGGGTCCAGGCCACCGTTGTCGCCTTCCTGCGCGACAGCGACCCCTGACGCGGACAAGGCCGCAAGCAACAGCGCCCAACCCAGCCGCCGCGACACCCTGTGCCTCATCGTCACAAGCCTTGGGTGGCAGCAGTCGCCTGACGTTGGATGCGGGCAACTTCATCGATGGCCACCGGCGACCCGTGCCGGTGAGCCAGCGCCTGCGCCCGCTCCATGTGAAGGCGAAACTCGGCTTCCCGGCGCTGCGCGAGCGACACCAGAGCCAGTCCCAGCCGCGCGTAGGTCTGACCGAGCAAGTCGCCCTGTTCCTCCATCAGGTGCAGGGCCTGCTCGAAGGTTTGCTGAGATTGCTCGTAGCGGTCTTCGCGGTAATCCAGGTCCGCGAGACTCACCATCACGTTGGCACGGCCGCGCTCGTCGCCGGCACGCTCGAAGGCCGACAGCGCGTGCTCGTAGCGGGCGCGCGCCTCACCGATGTTCGAGTCGAGGCGCTCGGCATCCCCGAGGCTGTGCAGCACCTCACCTAGACCGGGGTCTCCAGGGAAGGTCTGGAGCAGCGCCAGCGCATCACGCAGCGATTGGCGCGCTATGGCCGCGCGGCCACGACGCAAGTCCAGGTCACCCAGACGCGCAAGCACATAGGCGCGCCCGAGATCGTCCTGTGCTCCGGCATACAGCGCGAGCGCCTCGCGGAAGGCCTGGTCCGCTTCCGGGATGCGGCCCGACCACAGCTCGAGGTCGCCGGTCTTGAGCGCGACCGATGCGCGTCCGGGTGCATGCTCGAGCGACCGATAGAGCGTGGCGGCGTCTGCGTAGATCATGCGCGCCGGTTCGAACCGGCCGAGGTCACGCTCAATGTCGCCGAGCACCTCGAGCGTCGCAGCCTGCCCGAGGCTGTCCTTCTGCCGATCGAACAGGTCCAGCGCCTGGCGGTAGAGGCCCTGGGCAGCCGCACCGCGTCCGGCGCGTCGCTCCAGGTCTCCCATACCCTTGATGGCACGTGCGGACCCGGGCGTATTGCCGGCCGCCCGGTACTGATCCAGCGCGGCAGAGTAGAGCATGCGGGCTTCCGATACCCGCCCCTCGCGCAACTCGATCGTCGCCTCAGCCTCAAGCATGCGCGCCAGGCTGCGGTAGTCGTCCAACCCAGCGAGCAACGCGCGCGCGCCGCGCAACCGCGTGCGCGCCGCGTCCAGCGCGCCGAGCCTGATCTCGGCCTCGGCTGCGCTGACCATCAGCTGCACGCGGGCCATGGCGTTGTCGCGGTCTTGCACCGCCAGCGCCCGCTCGAACGCATCCAGCGCGACGCGATAGCGTCCCGTGTGGAACTCGAGTGCTGCCAGCCGCCGCAGGACGCGCGCCTGACCGGTGCGGTCCTCCAGAGTGGCGTAAGCGCGTCCCGCGTCAGCGTAGGCGGCGCGCGCCGCGGTCCAGCGCCCGGCGCCCTGCTCGAGCGCTCCTAGCTCTTCCTGAGTGGAGGCGGCAGCGTGCGTGTAGTTCTCCCGGCGCTGCTGTTCGAGCGCCTGGCGGTACAGCTCGCGCGCCTGCGGAAAATCCCCCGCGCTCAGTCGTCCGCGCGCCTGCTCCAACACCTCGCCAGACGCGCCCGCCCCGTCGCTCGCAGCGGGCGCCGAGATGAGGCCGCCGATCCACCACCACAGTCCGATGGCCGCGCTCAACACACTGGCGCCGGCAGCGGTCCACCACCAACCCCTCGGCAGGGACGCGGCGACGCGGTGGTTCATGTTGGCGTTCATCGATGAGAGCGCTCCCTTTGCGCAGGGCAAAGCAAGCCAAGTGCCCGACGTTCCGGAGCGCTGGAACGTCAAGGCGACCGATCGGACGGCAAAGGTTCGACCAGGTCGGGACCCTCGTTCTTCACGTTGTTGACCCGGCTACCCACCGCCTTCGCGCGCATCAGCTCGGCCGGATATGGTTCGAGCAGGTGCGCGAGGAAGGTCCGGTCCTCGCCCGCCGGATCGAGCCACGCCCCGTAGTGTTCTGGCGCGATGATCACCGGCATGCGGTCATGGATCCTGGCCATCAGCTCGTTGGCTTGGGTCACTAGGATGGCGCAGGTGACACGCGGCTCCTCTCCTTCCCGCGCCCAATACTCCCAGATGCCCCCGAACGCGAACAAGCCGCCATCGACCATGCCGATGTGATAGGGCTGCTTGCGCCCGGGCCCAGCCTGCCACTCGTAGAAGCCGTCCGCCGGAATAAGGCAACGACGACGCCGGACGGCGTTGCGGAACATGGGTTTGTCGAAGATGGTCTCAGCGCGAGCGTTGATCGGCTTCACCCCCGAGGGGTCCTTCGCCCAGCTGGGCACCAAGCCCCACGTCATCGCTTCCAGCACCCGGCCGCCCGGGGTCGCGCGCACCACCGGGATCCGCAAAGTCGGCGCGACGTTGTACCGGGCCGGCAGCGCCGCAGCCTCGTCCGTCAGTCGGGCGTCGAAGCTACGTGCGATCTCTTCGACCGGAGTGTGGACTTCGTAGCGGCCGCACATTCGGCACCAGGCGAGAGCATCCGAGCGATCGACGGCCGTTCCCCGCGCGGTCGCGGACCCGGCGAAGCCCTTCTGTCATACTGCTTCGACACGCTACCACAGGAGGCGCACAGCATGGTCTACGAGCTTCGCATCTACCACGCCGTCCCCGGGCGCCTGCCCGACCTCAACAACCGCTTCTCGACGATCACATTGAAGCTGTGGGACAAGTTCGGGATCCGGCAGGTGGGCTTCTGGACCACTCTGGTAGGACCGTCGAACAACGCGCTGTACTACCTGCTGGAGTGGGAGAGCCTGGCCGAGCGCGAGCAGAAATGGAACGCCTTCGCCGCGCACCCCGACTGGCTGGCGGCCCGCGCGGAAACAGAAAAGAACGGGCCGCTAGTCGAGCGCATCGAGAACATGTTGCTCACGCCGACCGCCTATTCGAAGCTGAAGTGAGGCGCGGGCTAGTGGGCTGTAACAACGAAATGTAGAGCACACTCGCTCTCCCCTTGCGGGAGAGGTGACACACAGAACGGTCCCTCTCCCTTCTCGGGAGAGGGTAGCGTGAGGGCCGGGTGAGGGGTGCTACTGAACCGGCTCTTACAGTCCGCTAGCGCCCGCGCGCTGGCCGCTCGGCTGTCCGCAGTGCGGCAGCGCCGCCCGGCAGCAGAATGCGATGGCCGGTATCGCGCAGGCGGTAGCCGGGCTCGATGGCGAAGACCGCGATGCTGCGCTCGATCATGCTCTGCACCAGCAGCGTGCGTCCGTCGGCCGAGAACACAGCACCCTGGGGCCAGGCCCCAACCGCGGCATCGGCCACGCGCGTGAGGCTGCCACGGTTCATCCGGAACAGCAGTACCCGCCCGACCGGCGAGTAGAAGGGCGATTCCTTCGGCTTGCTGCTGCCGTTCATGACGACCACCGCGACCAGCTTGCCGTCCGGCGACATGGCGATCCCTTCCGGAGTCTGCCCGACGGTATAAGTCTCCACCGACCGCGGCGGCTTGAGCGTGAGGTCGATCAGGCTGATCGTATCGTTGTCGCCGCGGCCGAGGCCGAGGTTGGCCACGACCGCCTCCTGACCGTCCGGCGTGATCACCACGCCGTAGGGCTTGAGTCCGACGCCCAGGTCATGGTGCGTGTAGCTGACCTTGTCCCCGTCGATCGCGAGCAGCGAGACGGTGTGGTCGCCATCGCGAGTCACCAGCGCGCTGCGCCCGTCCGGCGCGATTGCGACATGGCTCGGGCCGGAGTCCGGACCGCCCACCGGAACCGTATCGAGTTTGTGCAACGCGCGCCCCTCGATACGAAACACCGAGACGGTGCCCTCGTTACGGTTGGCGACCAACGCCAGTCTGCCGTCGCGCGTGACCGAAACCCCAGCCGCCCCGCTACCCGCCTGCGCCTGCCCGAGGACCACCGGGGGGCGCGCGCGCAGGTCGATAATCGATAGCCGGTTGTCGGCTGCAAGACGCGTCGGGTCGGTCGGGTCGATCTTCGCGCCTGCGGTCACCAGGGCGATAGACTCGTCAGGAGTCACGGCCACCGATGTCGGCGGCCCGACGACGCTGGTGGGAACCTGCACGTGGCCCAGCACCGCTGGCCGACCGACGCCAAGGTCGATGACCGAAACCGTATCCGGTTGCGGACTCTGCACGACCAGCGGCAGGCCATTCGTCAGAGTCAGCTTGCTGTCATTCGCCGAGACCACGAGCTCGGCCCTTGCACCCGGCAGCCACGCCAGGGCAAGGCAGAGGCAAGCCGCCCGCAAGCGGCGGCTGGACACGGTCCGGTCGATCTGGATGTCTCGGCTTCGCGGGGGCCGGCTGGTCACACGACCTCGAACAGGCCTGCGGCACCCATCCCGCCGCCGATGCACATCGTCACCACCACGTACTTCGCGCCCCGGCGCTTGCCCTCGATCAGCGCATGACCGAGGAGGCGGCTGCCCGTCATGCCATAGGGATGGCCGACGGCAATCGAGCCGCCGTCGACGTTGAGGCGCTCGTTCGGAATGCCCAGCTTGTCGCGGCAGTAGATCACCTGCACGGCAAAGGCTTCGTTCAGCTCCCACAGCCCGACGTCGTCCAGCTTGACGCCGGTGCGCTTGAGCAGCTTCGGCACCGCGAAGACCGGCCCGATACCCATCTCGTCGGGCTCGCAGCCCGTCACCGCGAAACCGCGGAACACGCCCATGGGCTTGAGCCCTCGTGCTGCTGCCGCCTTGTCGCTCATCACCACCTGCGCCGAGGCGCCGTCGGAGAACTGGCTCGCGTTGCCGGCGGCGATCACGCCACCCTCGAGCGCCGGCTTGATGTTGGAGACCCCCTCATAGGTCGTGTCCGGACGGATACCCTCGTCCTGAGCCGCGGTCGTCTCCTTGATGCTCTCCTGTCCGGTGTTCTTGTCCACCACCTTCATCTTCACCGCGATCGGCACGATCTCATCGTTGAACTTGCCTTCGGCCCGCGACTTGGCGGCCTTGAGCTGGCTGTCGACGCCATACCGGTCCTGCTGCTCGCGGCTGATCTTGTAGCGCTTGGCGACCTGCTCGGCCGTCTGCAGCATGCTCCAGTAGATCTCCGGCTTGTGCTCGAGCAGCCAACCCTCGTTGGCCATGTGCTGGTTCATCTCGTTCTGCACGCACGAGATCGACTCGACCCCGCCGGCCACGAAGATCTCTCCCTCGCCAGCCAGGATGCGCTGCGAAGCGAGCGCGACCGTCTGCAGTCCGGACGAGCAGAACCGGTTCACGGTCATCCCCGAGGTGCTGACCGGCAGCCCGGCGCGCAGCGCGGACTGGCGTGCGATATTGAAGCCCGTGGCACCCTCGGGGTTGGCGCAGCCCAGGATCACGTCCTCGACCTCTGCGGGATCGAGCCCGGCACGCTCTACCGCATGCCTGACGACGTGACCGCCCAGGGTCGCGCCGTGGGTCATGTTGAACGCGCCGCGCCAGGACTTGCACAACGGCGTACGGGCAGTGGATACGATTACGGCTTCAGTCATGATTCGAGTCTCCTTCCGAAGCTTGTAGTTTACCTGCTGCACAGCGCGCATTGCGTCGCGTTCGGCACGCGCGCCGTCGACGGGGCTGCGAACCGGTTCGCGCGCACCCGCCGGTCGGTGAATTCAAGCCGCTCCTGGGCCTCGCACCGGGTTGAAGCGCCCGCCTTCTGCAGCGAGCTTCCTGAGCAGGCCGGCGGGCTTCCAGAACCCGCCATGTTGCTCATGGAAGCGCTCGACCGCGGCGCAAACCTTGTCCAGCCCGACAGTGTCGGCATAGAACATCGGGCCCCCGCGGTAGCGGGGGAAGCCGTAGCCGTACAGGTAGACGATGTCGATATCGCTGGCCCGCAGCGCTATCCCCTCCTCCAGGATCTTGGCTCCGGTGTTGACCAGCGCGTACACGCAGCGCTCGAGGACCTCCTGGTCCGTAATCTCGCGCCGCTCGATGCCCGCCTCCTTCGACGCCTTGACGATCAGTTCCTCGATGACAGGATCGGGAATCGGCGTACGGTCACCAGCTTCGTAGCGATACCAGCCCGCACCGGTCTTCTGGCCGAACCGACCCATCTCGCAGATCTGGTCGGCCACCTTCGAGTAGCGCAGATGCGGGGGGCGTGTGGCGGCCTGGCGCTTGCGGATATACCAGCCCACGTCCAGGCCCGCCAGATCACTGACGCGGAAGGGCCCCATGGCGAAGCCGAATTCCTCGATCACCTTGTCGACCTGCTGCGGCAGCGCGCCTTCCTCGAGCAGGAAGCCGGCCTCTCGGAAGTAAGCGTGCAACATGCGGTTGCCAATGAACCCGTCGCACACGCCGGCCACCACCCCGACCTTCTTGATGGTGCGTGAGAGCTTCATGGCGGTGGCGAGCACGTCTTTCGAGGTCTTGGCCGCCCGTACCACCTCCAGCAGCTTCATGACGTTGGCAGGGCTGAAGAAATGCAGGCCCAGCACATCCCCGGGACGCGCAGTGGCGGCGGCGATGTCGTTGACGTCCAGCGTCGAAGTGTTGGTCGCCAGGATCGCACCCTGCTTGCACACGCCGTCCAGCCGCTTGAAGACCTCCTTTTTGACGTCCATGTCCTCGAACACCGCCTCGATCACGATGTCGACGTCCTTAAGGGCCTCGTAGCTGAGCACGCCCTGCAGCAGACCCATGCGCTTGTCCATCTGCTCCTGCGTCAGGCGCCCCTTCGACACGGTGCTGGCGTAATTCTTCCGCACCACACCCAGGCCTTTGTCGAGTGCCTCCTGGGTCGTCTCCAGGACCTTCACCGGTATGCCGGCGTTGGCGAAGTTCATGGCGATGCCCCCGCCCATCGTGCCGGCGCCGATCAGCGCGGCGGACTTGATCTCCCTGGTCGGGGTGTCTTCGGGCACGTCCGGGATCTTGCTCACCTGCCGTTCGGCGAAGAACAGATGCCGCATCGCCCTGGATTCGTTGGTGTCGCGCAGCCGTTCGAACAGCTCGCGCTCGCGTGCCACACCTTTGGCGAATGGCAGCGTTACGGCGGCCTCGAGGCAGTCGACGATCGCAAGCGGCGCGGGGTAGCCGCGATGCTCCTTGGCCATCCGGGACCGTGCAGCGGCGAAGAACTGATCGGCCGGCGATTCCAGCTTCGGGGAGAGCGTACTGGTGCGGCGGATCCCGCGGCCCTCGCGTACCACCCGGTTGGAGAAGGCCACGGCGGCCTGGGTGATGTCGCCCTTCACGATCTCGTCGATCACACCCAGCTCGAGCGCTTTGTCGGCCGTCAACGGGTCGCCGCTGACGATGACCTCGAGCGCGCGCTCGACCCCGATCAGGCGCGGCAGGCGCTGCGTGCCGCCAGCACCAGGCAGCAGGCCCAGCTTCACTTCCGGCAGTCCGAGTTGTGTGCCCGCGACGGCGCAGCGGTAGTGGCAGGCAAGCGCGAGCTCCAGCCCGCCGCCCAGGGCGAAGCCGTGGATGCCCGCCACGATCGGCTTGGTAACGGTGTCCATATACTGCGCCAGCACTGGCAACGTCGCCAGCCCTACGGGCAGCGGCTGCCCGAACTCGGAGATATCCGCTCCACCCGAGAAGGCCCGGCCGCTGCCCACGATCAGGAAAGCGCGCACCGCCGGGTCGTGCTCGCCTTCCTTGATGGCGTCCAGGATCCGCTGCAATACGCCCTTGGTGACGGCGAGCGCGTTGACCGGCGGGTTGTCGAGGGTGATCACGCCCAGGTGACTCTGGACGGCGTAGCTGACGATATCGGTCATGGTGTTCTCGTTCAAAGAAGAATCTCAACGCAAAGGCGTTGAGGTGTTGGTCGAGGGTGTACCAGGAGCTTAAACCTCGAGCCACTCCTTGCGCACGGCCTGATTGGCCCGCAGATCGTCCGGCGAGCCCTCGAACACGACCCGGCCGTGGCCCATCACGTAGAGACGCTGGCAGATCTTCAGCGCGATGGTGAGCTTCTGCTCCACCAGCAGGATGGACACGCCGCGGTTCTTCATCTCATCGAACAGTCGCGCCACCAGCTCCACGATCATGGGCGCCAGCCCCTCGGTCGGCTCGTCGATCATCACCAGATCGGGGTCGCCCATGAGCGTGCGGCACAACGTCAGCATTTGCTGCTCGCCGCCGGACATGACGCCCGCGAGCGCGTCGGCCCGCTCTCTCAGCACCGGGAACAGCCCGAACATGTCCTCCATCGACCAGCGCCCCTTGGCTGCCCGCCCCTTCATTCCGAGCTGCAGGTTCTGGCGCACGCTCAGGGTCGGAAAGATGTCCCGGCTCTCCGGGACGTAGCCCAGCCCCTTGCGCGCGATGGCGTAGGTGCGCAGCCCGCCGATCTCGCCGCCGCGGAACTTGACCGAGCCGGTCTTCTCCACCTGTCCCATGATGGCCTTGATGGTCGTGGAGCGCCCCACGCCGTTGCGACCCAGCAGGCTCACGATCTCGCCCTGCTGCACCGTCAGGTGCACCCCATGCAGGATGTGGCTCTTGCCGTAATAGGCGTGCAGGTTTCTGACTTCGAGCATGGTTTAGCTCGACTCGGTGCCGAGATAAGCTTCCTGCACCGCCTTGTTGGCGCGGATCTCCTCCGGGGTGCCGCTCGCCAGCACCCTCCCGTACACCAGCACAGAGATGTGATCGGCGAGCCCGAAGACCACGCCCATGTCGTGCTCGACCATGACCAGCGTCCTGCCCTCCGTGACGTTGCGGATCAGCTCCACGGCATCGGCCGTCTCGCTGTGGCTCATGCCAGCGGTCGGCTCGTCGAGCAGGATCACGTCAGCCCCGCCTGCGATAGTAATCCCGATCTCGAGGGCGCGTTGTTCGGCATAAGACAGGACCCCGGCCAACCGCTCCCGGCGCCTGGCCAGGCCGATCTGCTCGACGATCTGGTCGGCGCGCGCGCGCACCGAATCCAGCGCGCCCACGCGGTGCCAGAAGGAATAGCGGTAGCCCAGCGACCACAGCACCGCGCAGCGCACGTTCTCGTACACCGACAGGCGCGGAAAGATGTTGGTGATCTGGAAGCTGCGTGACAGCCCGCGCCGGTTCATCTCCTGCGGCTCGCGCCCGGTCACGTCGTCCCCTTGCAAGAGGATCTGCCCTGAAGTGAGCGGGAAGCGGCCGCTGATCAGATTGAACAGGGTCGACTTCCCCGCGCCGTTGGGGCCGATGATGGCGTGTCGTTCGCCCTTCGCGATCGCCAGGTCCACGCCGTTGATGATCGCCGTGCGGCCGAAGCTCTTGTGGACGGCACGCAGCTCGAGAGCAGGAGGGGCCGCGCTCACGCTTCGGCCTCCTTGGCTTGCAGCGTAGCGTTCACCTCCGCCCAGGCGCGCCGGACGAAGCGCAGCGTGGCCAGGAACAGCGCCAGCCCGATGCCAGTCGCTGCCGCCGCGGCGATCCAGGGCTGCGCAGTGGCGACCTCGAGCGGGATGCCGAACAGGGCGAGCTCGGAGCCGAACTCCGCGCCTGACTCCACGTGATAGGTCATCTCCACCAGCGCAATGCAGCCGGCCAGCAGCAAGGCCAGCGCCGCACCCGACAGCGCGTAGCTCGGAACCAGCCGCAGCAGCAGCCGATGGCGCAGGGGCGGCCCGTGCACGGCGATGAGGCTGGAGATCCCGCCGGGGGCGAACATGATCATCACAATGAAGAACACGCCGAAGTACAGCAGCCAGGCTTTGGTGTAGGTCGACAGTGCGGACTGCAGGAAGGACACCAGCCCCGCACCGATGATCGGGCCGAAGTAGTGGCCCACGCCGCCAATGAAGGTCATGATGAGCACGCTGCCCGAGGCGACTACTCCGACGTTCTCGGCGGTGACGATCTCGTAATTGATCGTCCCCAGCGCCCCGGCGATGCCGGCGAAGAAGGAAGCCAGGCAGAACATCAGATAGCGTACGCGGACCGGGTTGTAGCCCACGAATCTGACCCGCTCGGGGTTATCGCGCACGGCGTTGGCCATTCGTCCCAGCGGGGTCTGGGTGAGGGCGAACATCGCGATCATGCACAGGAAGCACCAGCCGGCGATGAGGTAGTAGACCTGGATCTGCGGCCCGTAGGAGATGCCGAGCCACGGCTCGCCGACCACCCGGTTGGTGGCAATGCCCCCCTCGCCGCCGAAGAAGCCGGGGAACATGAGGGCGCAGGCAGCCACCATTTCGGCGATGCCGAGCGAGATCATGGCGAACGGCGTGCCCGAGCGCCTGGTGGTAACGTAGCCGAACGCGATACCGAACGCGAGGCCGGCGAGCCCGCCGACCAGCGGCAGCAACGTCACTGGAAGAGAAAACCCACCCTCCCCGATGGCGTTGAGCACGTGAGCGCTGACGAAGGCGCCCAGGCCATAGTACACCGCATGCCCGAAGGACAGCATCCCCGTCTGCCCCAGCAGCATGTTGTAGGACAGGGCGAAGATCACGGCGATGCCGATCTGACTGAGCAGCGACAGGGCAAAGCCCTGCTCGAACGCGAGCGGCAGCACGATCATGGCCGCTGCCGTAGCAGCCCATAGCCCTAGACGGCCGAGCAGCTGCGGACTCATGGAGCGCCTTGCGCGACCGACGATTTCATCTGCTGCGTCTGACGTGTCACGCCTTTCTGCCTGTGCATCTCACGTCTCGCGCGTCCCGAGCAGTCCGGTCGGCCGGAAGATGAGCATCAGCACCATCAACAGATAAGGCAGCACCGGTGCGGTCTGCGCGATGGTGATGGACAGGACGTCGTACAGGCCGCTGCCGGGCGTCAGGTGTAGCCCCAGCCAGGCGGCCAGATCGGCCAGCGAGTAGTCCAGTGCCACGGAAAAGGTCTGGACTGCACCGAAAAAAAGCGAGGCGACGAAGGCACCCGTCAGCGACCCCATACCGCCGAAGACGACAACCACGAAGACGATGCTCCCGACGGCCGCTGCCATGCCGGGCTCTGTGACGAACGCATTCCCCCCGATCACTCCCGCCAGGCCGGCCAGGGCGCAGCCGCCGCCGAACACCAGCATGAACACGCGCGGCACGTTGTGGCCGAGCGCTTCCACTGTGTACGGGTGGGTGAGCGAAGCCTGGATGATCATGCCGATGCGGGTGCGGGTGAGCACCAGATACAGCGCGGCCAGCATCGCCACCGACACGAGCATCATGAACACCCGGTAGGCCGGATACTGCGTGCTGAAGATCGTGAAGGCCGTGAAGTTGAGCGACTCGGGGATGCGGTAGTCGACTGGGGCACGACCCCAGATGAGATGCACCACTTCCTCGATCAGGTAGAACAACCCGAACGTGAAGAGCAGCTCGGCCACGTGACCGTACTTGTGCACAGTGCGCAGGCCCCAGCGCTCGGTCAACGCGCCGAGCAAACCTACCAGGACTGGCGCTATCGCCAGTGCAGGCCAGAACCCGACGTACTTGCTCAGCTGGAACGCGAAGTACGCCCCCAGCATGTAGAAGCTCGCGTGCGCGAAGTTGAGCACGCCCATCATGCTGAAGATCAGCGTCAGCCCTGAGGACAGCATGAACAGCAGCAGCCCATAGGACAGGCTGTTGAGCAGCTGGACGAGGAAGAACTCCATGGCCGCATTCTCAGGCCAGCGTCGCAACTGCGCGCGGCAGGGCGTGCATTCTCATCGGGCTCCTCCCCTTATTGGTCTTGTGCCGGTGGGCAGCGTCCGTGCTCCCGGCCCCGCCACACAGTCTCATCGCTCGAGCTGCGCTCGCCCTTGCTGGGCTAGAGCCGCGTGCCGTGGCCGGATTCTAGCCGAACGGCGCGTGCCTTTGAACACACCGGGCCGGCCGGCCTGGCCTGCTAGAATCTCCGGTCATGCGCTCACGACACGAACTCGTACTGGAGGAAGCACCATGCATGGCCTGATGATGAACATGCCCCTGCAGATCTCGTCCCTGATCCGGCATGCGGACCGCTACCACGGCGACACCGAGATCGTCTCGCGCACCATAGAAGGCGGCATCCACCGCTACACCTACCGGGATGGCCACCGCCGCAGCCGCCAGCTCGCCAACGCGCTTGCCGCTCTCGGCGTGCGACCGGCCGACCGCATTGGCACGCTGGCCTGGAATGGCTTCCGTCACTTCGAGATCTACTACGCCACCTCCGGCAGCGGGGCGGTCTGCCACACCATCAACCCGCGCCTGTTCCCGGAGCAGATCGTCTACATAGTCAACCATGCCGAGGATCAATACATCTTCTTCGACCTGACTTTCCTGAAGTTGGTCGAGGGCATCGCTCCGCACTGCAGGGGCGTGCGCGGCTGGGTGGCGATGACGGACAAGGCGCACATGCCGCAGTCCGCGTCGCTCGATCTGCTGTGCTACGAGGATCTCATCAACGGCCATTCGGACGACTACGAATGGCCCGAGTTCGACGAGTGGACGGCCTCGTCCCTGTGCTACACCTCGGGCACGACCGGCAATCCCAAAGGCGTGCTCTACTCCCACCGCTCCACCATCCTGCATGCATTTGCAGCCTGCCTGCCGGACGCCATCAACCTGTCCGCGCGCGATGTCGTGATGCCGGTGGTGCCGATGTTCCATGCCAACGCCTGGAGCCTGCCCTACGCCTGCCCGCTCGCCGGATGCAAGATCGTATTCCCCGGCGCCGCCCTGGACGGCGCCAGCGTGCACGAGCTGTTCGAGACGGAGAAGATCACCATGTCGGCCGGCGTACCGACGGTGTGGCTGGGTCTGTTGCAGCACATGCAGCAGAACAATCTGAAGTTCAGCACCTTCCGCCGCACGGTGATCGGGGGCTCGGCCTGCCCGCCGGCCATGATTCGAACGTTCCAGGAGAACTATGGGGTGCAGGTCCTGCACGCCTGGGGCATGACCGAGATGTCCCCACTCGGCACGCTGTGCACGCTGAAGTCCAAGCAGCTGGCCCTGGATAAGGAGGCCCAATATGCCATCCAGTTCAAGCAGGGCCGCCCGATCTACGGTGTGGACATGAAGATCGTCGACGACGCAGGCAAGGAGCTGCCCTGGGACGGCAAGGCGTTCGGTGATCTGCTGGTGCGCGGCCCCTGGATCACCTCGGAGTACCTGAAGGGCGAGGGCGGCAACCCCCTGCGCGAGGACGGGCACGGCAGGAGCTGGTTCCCGACCGGCGACGTCGCCACCATCGATCCCGACGGCTTCATGCAGATCACCGACCGGTCAAAGGACGTGATCAAGTCCGGCGGTGAGTGGATCAGCTCGATCGACCTGGAGAATGCCGCCATGGCGCACCCGGCCGTGAAGGAGGCCGCCGTGGTCGGCGTATACCATCCGAAGTGGGACGAGCGGCCTCTGCTGGTGGTGGTCAAGAAGCCCGACGCTCAGCTCACGCGTGACGAGCTACTGCAGTTCTTCGAGGGTAGAGTGGCCAAATGGTGGATCCCCGACGATGTCGCATTCGTCGACGAGCTGCCGCACACCGCTACCGGCAAGCTGCTCAAGACCAAGATCCGCGAGGATTTCAAGGCCCACAAGCTGCCTACCGCTTGAGCTACGACCTACTGGCTACTGCCAAAAGCGGGAACGCAAAGGACGCAAAGGAGAAAACAGAGGACGCAAAGGAAGACGAGATAGCAGCGGCAAGCGAACCGGGTCGGTGCATACGGAGGACGACTGCCTGCGCTCCGTCGTCGCTGGCCGGTCGCGCGAGGCTCATCATGCCCTCGGTCTTCTTTGCGTCCTTTCTGCTCTCCTTTGCGTCCTTTGCGTTCCCGCCCTAGGGTATAGGGGTGTAGATCAGCTGGGCAATGCCGGGACAACAGGCGGCGGGGACTTCCTGAGGACCTCGCGCGCCCACGCGAGCAGCAGCTCGTCGTCGCTGCCGGGATGGGGCTCGCAGAAGCTCGCAACGGTGATGTCCCAGCGCCGGCGCAAGCCGAGCCGCGTCAGCCGCGCAGCGATCCAGCGACTGACCGGACAAGACGCAAGCGGGTCCTGTCCCGCAGCCTGCAGCGCCGACTCCACCTGAAACCGCGCCACCGCCAGACAGTTGGCGCTGTGCGTGCGCGGATGCTGGAGCGCGAAGCAGGCGACCGCGAGGCGATACTGTGCCTCGTGCCCGCGCTGCTTCAGCACCAGCAGGTCATAGAGCCGGTCGGGGCAGCGCTTCCCCGCGGCGGAGGGCGCTCCGCAGTCGGGGCAACGGGATGCGGACATCGGCAGGCAGATGCGGAGGCAGACGCGCGCAGCGCGACTGGTCCGGTCGATCAGCCGCCGAAGGGTAGCGGACCGCCCGCGCGACCGTACCAGTCGACCGCCACGTTCACCTTCCCGGTGGGCTTGACCGTCCTGACCTGCGCAGCCGCAACCGGGCCGCCGGCGCGACCATGCCCGGCGTCGAACTCGCTCAAGTCCCGCGGGCTGACGTAGCTCGCGACCTGTTCGATCCGCTCGGCCCCGACCGCGCCGCCGGCGCGCCCGTAGGAGGTGATTTCGCCGGCCATGGCCGGGATGACGAGGGCGGCCGCCGCGGCCGCAAGCGCGAGCATCCCAAAAGCTTTCATACCTGACTCCTTACCGTGCAGTGAGCAATTGCGACAAAACTGCCTTGCCGGTGCGCGCTGCCGCGACTGGGTAGGGCACCGGGAACTGAGTGCACAGCCTACCGGGCGGAATCGGAGTGGTATTGGACCTTCTTGCCGCGTTTTGGAAGGATCTTGTCGGGGGTGCCAGTCGTACCGCACGGGCTGCGCGCGCCAGCTGCAGCACGCGGCGCGGTTGCGATCAACCAGCCTGCCCGCTCCCGGCCACCGGCGCGTCGATCTCCAGGTTGTCGATCAGGCGCGTCGCACCGAGCTTGGCCGCGCCCAGCGTGACGAGCTCGCGCTCGCCCGCTTCCGCCTGCATCAGCGTGCGGCGGCTGCGCACCACCACGTAGTCGACGTGCCAGCCGTTCCGGGCAAGCTCGGCGTCGGCGGCGAACTCGATGGCCTCGAAGTTGCGGTCGCCGCTCTCGACCGCTTCCTTCACGCGGTTGAGCACCTGGTGCAGGCGCGGCGCCTCCCGCCGCTGCGCCTCGCTCAGGTAACGATTGCGCGACGACAGCGCCAGCCCATCGGGCGCGCGCACGGTCTCCGCAGCCACGATTTGCAGGGGTAAAGCCAGCTGATCGACCATCCGCCGCACGATCATCAGCTGCTGGTAGTCTTTCTTGCCGAACACTGCAGCCTGCGGCTGGACGGTGTTGAACAGCTTCAGCACCACCGTGGCCACCCCGCGGAAGTGACCGGGTCGGAAGCGTCCTTCGAGCTTGTTGGCGATGGCGGGAGGATCCACCATGTACTCCTGGGGCTCGGGGTACATCTCCTTCTCGTCCGGATGGAACACCAGCGAACAGCCGTTCGCGTCGAGCTTCTCGCAGTCATCCTGGAAGGTGCGCGGGTACTTTTCGAAGTCCTCGCCCTGCCCGAACTGCAGGCGATTGACGAAGATGGTGGTGACGACGAATGGAGCGTGCTGCTGCGCTATCCTCACCAGCCGCAGGTGCCCGTCGTGAATGTTGCCCATGGTGGGCACACATGCGACCTGCGGCTCGCGTTCGAGCCGCGCGCGCAGCTCCTTGATCGTCCTAACGACTTCCATGAAGGTCGCCTGCACCACAGAGACACAGAGGCACAGAGAACGGCAACGCCGGTCGAGGCCGAGGTGTGCCACGCTGCACTTCGTTGCGGAGCCCGTAGGCCCGTACTCCCGAGTTCTGTTCCACGCAGTCCTCTGTGCCTCTATGCCTCTGTGGTTCGGACGGACTCAAAAGCAGTGCTCAGGGCCGGGGAAGGTGCCGGCCTTCACTTCCTTGACGAAATTGCTCACCGCCTCCTGGATGGAGCTCGCGCCCGCCATGAAATTCTTCACGAAGCGGGCCTTCTTGCCCGGGTAGGCGTCGAGCATATCGTACAAGTTCAGTATCTGCCCCGAGCAGTCGGGGCCGCCGCCGATACCCAGCGTGACCATGGTGGTCGCGTCAGTGATCTGCTTGCCCACCCCGGCCGGCACGCATTCCAGCACCAGGGCCGACGCGCCCGCCTGCGCCAGCAGCCTGGCATCCTCCACCAGCCGTTTGGCGGAATCCTCGGTCTTGCCCTGGACGCGATAGCCGCCCAGCTGGTGCACCGACTGGGGCGTGAGCCCGATATGTCCCATGACGGGAATGCCACGCGCGACCATGAACTCCACCGTCGGCGCCATCACCGCCCCGCCTTCCAGCTTGACCATGGTCGCGCCCGCCGCCATCAGGCGCGCCGCGTTCTCATAGGCCTGCTGCGGGCTCGCCTGATAGCTGGCGAAGGGCAGGTCGCCCACGACCATCAGGCGGTTGGCCCCGCGCGCGACGCAGCGCGTGTGATAGACCATGTCGTCCATCGTCACCGGCAGCGTGGAGTCGTGCCCCTGCACTACCATCCCCAGTGAATCGCCCACCAGGATCATGTCCACGCCGCACTGATCCACCAGCGCGGCGAAGCTCGCGTCGTAGCAGGCGAGCATGGTGCTGCGCTCGCCGGCGCCACGCATTTTTTGCAGCGTGGTTATCGTGACTTTGCTATCTGCCATAACTTACCGAACCACAGAGACACAGAGGCACAGAGGAAGCGGCTCGCGTGCCGCAACGGAAACCACTCGCAAATCGACAACCGACATGCCTTGAGCGAGGGCGCCCCCGACGTTCTGCCTCTGTGCCTCTGTGCCTCTGTAGTGAGATTCAAGCGCCCAGGCTGAAGAACTCCCGCGCTCCCCGCATTTCGTTGATGCGCCGCAACAATAAAGCAAAATCGTCCGGCCGATCAACAAAATTCAGGTTTGCGCTGTTGACGATCAGCAGCGGGGCGCCGGTATAGTCGTGGAAAAAGCGCGTGTAGGCCTGGCTCAGCCGCACCAGGTACTCCTCGCTTATGCCCCGCTCGAAGGCGGCCCCGCGCCGCCGCACGCGTGCGAACAGTGCTTCCACCGGCGCCTGCAGGTAGATGACCAGATCCGGGACCGGGACCTGCGGTGCCAGATGGCCATAAATGCGCTGATACAGCGTCAGCTCGTCGTCCGACAGGTTGAGGCTGGCGAACAGCGGGTCCTTCTCGAACAGGAAATCCGCCACCGTCGGCTGCTCGAAAAGATCGAGCTGCTTTAGCCCCGACAGCTGGTTGACGCGCTGGAACAGGAAGAACAGCTGGGTCGCCAAAGCCCAGCGGCGGGGCTCCTGGTAGAAGCTGGCCAGGAACGGGTTGTCCGAGGGCTGCTCGAGCAGGGTCTGCGCGCCGGTGTGCTCGGCCAGCAGCCGCGCGAGGCTGGTCTTGCCCGCCCCGATCGGCCCCTCGACGACGATGTAGCGGTGGCGTCTATTCATCAGCGCCGGCATCGATCCTGATGACACGCTGGCCAGCCACGTTCTGGAGCAGGTCAGCCACCCGCCCCCGTCCCGGCACGCAGGCGTCCGGGTCGATCTCGCTCAATGGCAGCAGCACGAAGGCGCGGTCGTGCATGCGCGGATGCGGCACCTCGAGCCCGGGCTCGCTGATGACTTCTTCGCCCAGAAGCAGCAGATCCAGGTCGAGCGTGCGCGGGGCGTTGGGCGTGCTGCGCCTGCGGCTGTGGCGCGCCTCGATCGCCAGCAACCCCTCGAGCAGCGCGCGTGCGGAGAGCTCGGTTTCCAGTTGTGCCACGGCGTTGACGAAGTCGGGCTGATCGAGGCGGCCCATGGGTGCGGTCCGATACAGGGACGAACGGGCATTCACGCGCGTGTGCGGCAGCCTGTCCAGGGCCTCGAAGGCGGTGAGCACCTGCCTCACGGGGTCTTTCAGGTTGCTACCCAACCCCACATAGGCCAGCCTGGCAGGCCGGCGGCCGTTACCTGAGAGTCGACCGTTCTGCAGAGGAATTCGCAGCCGATGAGGCTAGCAGAGAATGTGGACAGGCTTCACAGATCGGCGCAGGTCCGCACCCAGCGTCATTCGAATGCCGAGAGGAGATCCTGTCAACTCTGCGAAATGGCGCTGATCCTGTCCATCTGGTTTGCTTGTGGCCGCGCGGGGCAGAGGACTGACCGGCCCTCACGTCGCAGACACCGCGTCGTCGGCCGGAGCCGCCTCGCCGCCCTGGCTACCGCCTGTCGGACGGCGCCGTCGCCGCCGGCGTTTGCCCTCGCCCTTGTCGGGCAACAGCATGCGCGCGCGCTCCTCCTCGCCGGCGCGCTGAAACCGCGTCCACCAGTCCACCACCTCGCGATCCACCTCGCCGCTTTCTGCGCGCAGCTCCAGGAAATCATAGCCGGCGCGCAGGCGCGGGTGCTCCAGGAGCTTGTACGGCCGGCGCCCAGCCCGATTGAGCAGGCGCGGCTGCAGGCCCCAGATCTCCTTCATGTCGGTGGTATAGCGGCGGGGGATGGCGAGCTTCTCGATCTGCACGGCGATGACGTCTTCCATGGCCTGCTGGAGCGCAGGAATGGGCTTCATGCCGTCGCCTTCTAGCTTCTTCCAGGCCGCGAGGACTTCATGCCACAGCAGGGCGGCAAACAGGAAAGCGGGCGACACCGGCTTGTCCTCGCGAACGCGTTCGTCGGTCTTGGTCAGCGCGAGCATGACGAAGCGCTCACCCATGGGCTGCTCGAGGATGACGTCCAGCAGCGGCAGCACCCCGTGGGCCAGGCCTTCGCTGCGCAACTGCAGCAGGCACTCGGTCGCGTGTCCGGAAAGCAGCAGCTTAAGCATCTCCTCGAACAGCCGGGACGGCGGGACGTTCTGAATCAGGGGAGCGAGAGCGCGGATCGGTGCGCGCGAGCGCGCCTCGATGTGGCCACCGACCTTCGCGGCCAGCCGGACCGCCCGCAGCATGCGCACCGGGTCCTCGCGATAGCGCTCCTCGGCCTTGCCGATCATGCGGATCACCCGCTTGCGCAGATCCGCAAAGCCGCCGCAGTAGTCCAGGATCTGCTGCGTGGCCGGGTCGTAGAACAAGGCATTGACGGTGAAGTCGCGGCGAACCGCGTCCTCCGCCTGGCTGCCGAAGACGTTGTCGCGCAGGATGCGGCCGTGCTCGTCGCGCATTTGGTTGTCGTCGTCCCCGGCGGCGCTGCCGCGAAACGTCGACACTTCGACTGTCTCCTGCCCGCACATCACGTGCACCAGGCGGAACCGACGTCCGATGATTCGCGAGCGCCGAAACACCGCCTTCACCTCCTCTGGCGTCGCGCTGGTGGCCACGTCGAAGTCCTTCGGCTCGAGATCCAGCAGCAGGTCGCGCACCGCGCCACCCACCACGAAGGCGGCATAGCCGGCCTCCTGCAGCCCGAGGACGACCTTGCGCGCACAGGGGCTCAGCCGTTCCTGCGCGACACCATGCTGCTCGAAGGGAACGACCTGGGGCTCGCGCCTGGATGCACGGCCGGGGAAGACCCGTTCGAGGAGCTTGCGTATCACGCGGGGGACAATGCGTGGAGGACGCACTCCCGCCAGCGGGCATGAGCCGGGGCTGGGAGGCGAAGGGGACGGTGCCGACGGGCAGCGGGGGCCGGGACAGGCGGCATGCCGGGATTATACATGCCCCCTTTGGGGGAAGCCGAGACCGCCCTGGCAACCGCGTGCCGGCTGGGCTAGCGCAAACTGATGATGGACCAGCCCTGCTCGAGGGCGGATTCTTTCAGCGTCTCGTCGGGGTCGACGGCCACGGGGTGGGTGACCTTCGACAGCAGCGGCAGGTCGTTCAAGGAATCGCTATAGAACCACGTCTCGGTGAAGGATCGCCAGCTGAGTCCGTGCTGGGCCAGCCAGTCTTCCAGGCGCACGAGCTTGCCTTCACGGAAGGCGGGCACGCCGTGCACCCGACCGGTGAACTCGCCTGCGTTTTCCTCGGGCTCGGTCGCGATGAGGTGCTCGATACCGAACTCGCGGGCGATCGGATAGGTGACAAAGCTGTTGGTGGCGGTGACGATCGCACGGGCATCGTGGGCGTGGCTGGCAACCAGGTCGCGCGCCTTCTGCGTGATGATCGGCAAGATGCGCGTGCGCATGAACTCCCGGTGCCACTCGTCGAGCTGCTTGCGCGCGTGGCGCGACAGCGGCTTCAACTGGAAGTCGAGGAACTCGTGGATGTCGAGCGTGCCCGCCTTGTACTGCTCGTAGAAGTGCTGGTTGCGCGCTTCGTAGACTTCCCGGTCGAGCACGCCCTGGTCGATCAGGAACTGCGCCCACTCGAAGTCGCTGTCGCCGGCCAGAAGCGTGTTATCCAGATCGAACAGGGCAAGCCGCATGGGAGACGCGAAGCAGCGGGAGCGCGCATCAGCGCGCGGGAGAACAGTCACCGATCGGTTATCGGTTAGGTGGGAGAAAACTGCATCTGAGTATAACCTACAATTGACGAATGGATCTCACCGCCGACCTGCTTGGCCCGGTGTGGTATTGGGCCGCGCTGCCGGTGCTGGGCATCCTTCTGCTGCACGCCGCCTGGCGCGCCCAGTGGCGGTGGCTGTCGGACAGCGCCCGGCTGAACCTCTTCCTGGGCACTGTCGTCGCGCTGGTTGTGCTGTGGTGCATCCGCGCCGGTATCCACCCGGGTCTGGGCTTCCATCTGCTCGGCGCGACTGCTTGCACCCTGATGTTCGGCCCTCGCTTGGCGCTGATCGCCATGACGCTGGTGATGCTCGGCGCCGCTGCCGCCGGTACTTTGCAGTGGTGGAGCCTGCCGCTCAACGTGCTGCTGATGGGTGCTGTGCCCGTCGCCGTGAGCGCGGCGATTCTGCACGCAGTGGAGCGCTGGCTGCCTGCCAATCTGTTCGTCTATATCTTCGCCGCTGCCTTCTTCGGCGCCGCTGCCGCCATGATCGCGACCGGGCTGGCAGCGAGCTTGTTGCTGGGTGCAGCGGGCATCTACCCATTCGAGTACCTCGCCGCCGAGTACGCCCCATGGTTCCTGCTGATGGCCTGGGCCGAGGCGTTCACCACCGGCGCCGCGATCACGCTGATGGTGGTATACCGGCCGGATTGGGTCGCGACGTTCGACGACACGCGCTATCTGGGCAATCGATAGTCGCCAGGAACTGCAACAACGGTGGCGCGCGTGGCGTCGCCACCAAGCCGGAATGGCGTTGTCTATCTGGCGAGGGCCTGCGGCCGCAAGCCACCCGTGACGAAGGGCGCGTCCGACGGCCCTCGTCAGACACAACGCCGCTCAACCCCAGTCGCGTAGGCTGAGCATCATAGGTAATCGAGCAGGCTTTTCCGGACCCGGCCGGCGCGGGTCAGCGCGGCTGGGTCCCCAGCACCTCGCGCAGCAAGGGTAGCGTGATCGGACGACGGGTCTGCAGGGAGTAGCGGTCCAGCGCGTCGAGCACAGTCATCAACCAGCGCAGGTCACGGCGGCCGTGGCGCAGCAGGTACTGAGCCGCCTCCCGCGGGAGCTCGAACCCGCGCCCGCGCGCGTGAGCCTGTAACGCGAGCGCCTTCTCCTCGTCATCGAGTAGATACAGCTGGAACACCAACGCCGCGCCTACGCGCGTGCGCACGTCCTCGCGCAGGGTCAGGCCCGCGGGCGCGACCGCGCCGGCCAGCAGCAGCCGCACTTCGCCATGGCCAGCACGGTTGAGCAGCGTGAACAGCGCAGCCTGGCCCCGCGCGGGCAGGGTGTGCACGTCGTCCAGCGCCAGCCAGGCGGGCGCCTGCATCCAGTCGGCAGCATCGAACTGGGAGGCGGTGATGAACCGCGCGTCTACTCCCCGTCTCTGCGCTTCGCCGGCCGCGCTGCTGAGCAAATGAGTCTTGCCCGAGCCGGGCGGACCCCACAAGTACACAACGGGCTCGCCCGCGCCTGACACCCAGGCGCGCAGCGCCCGCACAGGCTCGGCGTTGCGCCCGGGCGCGAAGTTGCCCAGTGTCGCTGCCGGCATCGGCGCCAGATCGAGGAGGAGTTGCTGCACTCAAGAAGCCCGTGGAGCGCACGCGCCCGGCGCAAGGAATCGGCCTGTTATGAGACAGCGCATGCGGGTGGATTGGAGTAGAATCCGGCCGCTCGTCAAATCGGCGCGGCGGAATCGGCTGCACAATCTTAGCGCAGTTCGTCCGCGGCGCATTCCCCGGCGCTATTCCCCCAGCCTCTTACCATGAGCGATCAGAAACCCATCAGCGGCCTGACCTACGCCCAGGCCGGTGTGGACATCGACGCCGGCGATGCGCTGGTGGAGAACATCAAGCCGCTCGCGCGCCGCACCCTGCGCGAGGGGGTGCTGGCCGGGATCGGCGGATTCGGTGCGCTGTTCGAAGTGCCGAAGAAATACCGCAGCCCAGTCCTGGTGGCCGGCACCGACGGCGTGGGCACGAAGCTCAAGCTCGCCTTCGAGCTGAACCGGCACGACACCATCGGCATCGACCTCGTGGCCATGAGCGTCAACGACATCCTGGTACAGGGTGCGGAGCCGCTGTTCTTCCTCGATTACTTTGCCTGCGGCAAGCTGGACGTGGCTGTGGCCACCCAGGTGGTCGGCGGGATTGCCCGCGGCTGCGAGCTGGCGGGCTGCGCGCTCATCGGCGGCGAGACCGCAGAGATGCCCGGCATGTATCCGCCAGGCGAGTACGACCTCGCCGGGTTCGCAGTGGGAGCGGTGGAGAAGGATCGCATCATCGACGGCAGCAAGATCGCGCCTGGCGACGCCGTTCTCGGGCTCGCCTCCAGCGGCGCCCACTCCAACGGGTACTCGCTGATCCGCCGAGTATTGGAGCGCGCCCGGCCCGACCTGTCAGCCGATTTCCATGGCCGGCCGTTAGCGGATGTGATCCTGGAACCCACGCGCATCTACGTGAAGCCCACGCTCGACCTGTTCGGCCAGGTGCCGGTGAACGGGCTCGCCCACATCACGGGCGGCGGCATCACGGAGAACGTGCCGCGCATCCTGGCCGAGGGCCTGACCGCCGAGATCGACGCCGGGGCCTGGCCACGGCCGCCGCTGTTCGCCTGGCTGCAAGCGCAAGGCGGCGTGGCGGAGCAGGAGATGTTGCGGGTATTCAACTGCGGGATCGGCATGGTCGTGGTCGTCGCCGCGGCGGACGGTGCGCGGGCGACCGGGCTGCTGCGACAGGCCGGCGAGACGGTGTGGCAGATCGGCACGATACGCGAGCGCCGGCCGGGCGAGGCGCAGACGCTGGTCGCATGAGGCAGGTGGTTATCCTCATCTCGGGCCGCGGCAGCAACATGCAGGCGCTGTTGCAGGCGCGACTGCCGGGAATGGTGAGCGCAGTGCTGAGCAGCGACCCGCAAGCGGCGGGGCTGCACTTCGCCAGGCGGCACGGCGTGCAGACTGCGGTCGTGAACCACCGCGACTATGCAGATCGCGACGCCTTCGACCGGGCGCTCGCCGCGCAGATCGACAGTCACTACCCCGACCTGGTGGTGCTGGCGGGCTTCATGCGCATCCTCACTCCCTGGTTCGTGCAACACTACGCAGGACGCCTCATCAACATCCATCCCTCGCTGCTGCCCGCCTTCACCGGCATCCACACGCACCGGCGTGCGCTGGAGGAAGGTGTCAAGGTGCACGGCTGTACCGTTCACTTCGTCACCGCGGAGCTCGATCACGGACCGATCATCGTGCAGGCGGCCGTCCCGGTGCTGCCCGAGGACAACGAGGCAAGCCTCGCCGCGCGTGTGCTGGTCCAGGAGCACCGCATCCTCCCCCAGGCCGTGCGCTGGTTTCTCGAGGGACGGCTCACCATTCAGGGCAACCGCGTCCAGATCGCGGGCGCGGTGCGCATGCCCCAACCGATTCTCTGTCCGGAACAGCCATGACACGAGTTGTGCTACTCCTGCTGGCAGCCACCGCGCTCGCGCTGGCCCTGCCCGCATCCGCTGCCGACGTGCCCAACCGAGTCGAGATCAAGTACCGCGTGCTGCTGGGTTCGCTCTCCATCGGCGAGGGATACGACGTCTTCGAGCACGACGGAAAGACCTACAAGCTCGTCAGCGAGTCGAAGACTGCCGGAATCGCCGCCTTGATCTACCGCCTCAACGTCACGCGCGTGTCCACCGGCAGCGTCACCGGCAAGGGCCTGCGCCCGGACACCTACGACGAGACGCGCAACGGAAAGCCGAAACGCAGCGTGCGGTTCGACTGGGACAAGCGCCGGGCCGAGTTGTTCGACGGCAAGAAACGGCAGACCGTGGAGCTGCCGGACAACACCTGGGACATGGCCAGTTTCGGTTACAGCTTCGCGTTCTTCCCGCCAGCCGGAGAGGAGATGAACTTGTTCCTCACCGACGGGCGCCGCATCAGCCCCTACAAGTACGCCATCCTCGGGCGCGAGAAGATCGACACCGAGCTGGGCAGCATCGACACGGTGCACGTGAAGAAGGTGCAGCGCCCCGACGATCCGCGCGCTTTCGATGTGTGGCTCGCTCCAGACCAGCACTATGCGCCGGTACGCATCCGCTTCACCGAGAAGGACGGCACGGTCTTCGACTCGGTGGTGACCAAGATCAGCTCCTCGGATCGCTAGGTGTAGCCTGCCAGCGATTCTCCCCAGCATTCCGCAACTGCGCGCCGCCGAGGACGCGCTGCGCGCTATCCTGCGGTTCGACCACCCAGCCGACGCGGTGCTGCGCGCCTTCTTCCGGGAGCACCGCGAGTTGGGGCAGCGTGATCGTGCCTTCGTCGCCGAGCTGACGTTCGCGGTGGTTCGCCAGCTTCGGCTGCTGGAGACCCTGGCAGGCGGCCGTCAGCCGCGCCGGCTGCTGCTCGCTGCGCTGTCGGTGCTCGAGGGACGCAGCACGCGACAGCTCGAGCCGCTACTCAGAGCGGGGGATAGCGAACTGCTCGCGCAGGTGCGCGCCGCCGACCGGGCCAGCCTGCCCTTGCCCGTCCAACTCAGCCTGCCTGACTGGGTGTGGCAACGCCTGCTCGCCACCCACACCGAGGTCGATGCTGCAGCCCTAGCGCGCGGTCTGCTCGAGCCAGCGCCGCTGGACCTGCGCGTGAACACGCTCCGCGCCACGCGTGAGGAAGTGCTCGAGCGCTTCGCTGCGGACGGGATCGATGCCGCAGCCACCCCCTTCTCCCCAACCGGCGTGCGCCTGGCCGAGAAGCCCGCCCTCCAGCAGCACCCCCTGTTCCTGGAAGGCAAGGTGGAGGTACAGGACGAAGCGAGCCAGTTGCTCACTTGGCTGGTGGCACCACGCCGGCGCGAGATGGTGGTGGACTTCTGCGCCGGGGCGGGAGGCAAGACACTGGCACTGGGTGCGGCCATGCGCTCCGAAGGCAGGCTGTATGCCTTCGACACCTCGAAGTCCCGGCTCGCCAACCTCGCCCCGAGGCTGAAGCGCTCTGGCCTGTCCAACGTCCACCCGCAGCATATCGACTCGGAGAACGACAGCCGGATCAAGCGCCTGTCGGAAAAGATCGACCGCGTCCTGGTCGATGCTCCATGCACCGGCCTGGGCACACTGCGGCGCAACCCGGACCTGAAGTGGCGTCAATCCGAGCCGGGCCTTGCGGAGCTCGTCGTGAAGCAGGGCGCCATCCTCGCGGCAGCTGCACGCCTGGTGAAGCCCGGCGGTCGCCTGGTCTACGCCACCTGCAGCATCCTGCCCGAGGAGGACGACGGTGTGGTGGCCGCCTTCCTGAGCGCCCATCCGCAGTTTCGCCCGCTCCACTGCGATGAACTGCTGGCCGCCCAGGGCATCGCTCTGGACACCGGCGAGCACCTGCGCGTCCACCCCCATTCGCACGGCATGGACGGGTTCTTCGCTGCCGCCCTCGAGCGGCGCGCCGGCGCCGAACCGAAATAGAATCCGGCGCGCCGCCTGCCGCTCGATGTACGGTGGATTGCCGACCCGGAGAGCGGCCGGGCCAATCTGCGCTCGGATCTGTACCTGCAGATCTGGCGGGCATTCCGCGCCAACGCCATCGAGATCCCGTTCCCGCAGCGCGAAGTCCGCATCCTGGGGGCCCGACCAACGGCGCCTGCCTGACCAGGGCGAGCGACGGTGGAGAGTAGTCCTCACTGTGCAAGCAAGGATGGCTCG
>DAIQQA010000081.1:0-11106 GCA_036787045.1 Burkholderiales bacterium
AAGCTGATCTCCACCGGCAACCAGCTCGCGCCGGACATGATCAACCGGGACCACTTCGCCGACTGGGGCCCGAACATCTCCAAGATCGATGCGCCGCTGAAGGTGCTGCGCAAGGCGATCCCTATGCCGACCCTCAACACCACCGCCACGGCCTGGGAAGTCAATCTCAAGACCTCGATCGAGCTGTACACCATCTGGGAAGAGACCGGGGTGCTCAAGCAGCTCGAGACCATCGACGAGAATCTCTTCGACGTGATCTCCGACATCATGGACGAGAAGCGCGAAGACTGGAAGGACTGGCTGGCCGATCAGGAAGACGAGCAGGACGACTGACGCCTGTCACGCTCCTGCAAGGAGAAGCAGATGACCACACGCGATACCGGCAACGAACGCTTTACCGGCCACGGGCCGGAATGGCGCGATGCGAACCTGAGCAGTGAGGACGCCCGCATCGCCACCTCCTGGGTGGAGCAGAAGATCGACCGCCGCTCGATGCTGACCAACAAGGAGCGCGTGGAGGACGTGCGCGACATCATGTGGCAGTTGGAGAAGGACGGCGAGATCGTCGTCCACCGGGTCTCCGACGAGCACGAGCCGGCGATGGTGAAGACCCTCTACGGGTGGGACAAGAAGGTTCCGACCCGGCGGTTGTGGCACCACAAGTCCTGCGGCCAGTGCGGCAACATCCCGGGTTATCCGGCTTCGCTGCTGTGGTTGATGAACCGCCTGGACATCGAGTATCTAGACGAGACCGACCAGACCTCCTGCACAGCCTGGAACTACCACGGCTCGGGCATCGGCAACCTGGAGAGCCTGGCTGCGGTGTTCCTGCGAAACTTCCACCAGGCGTACGTAGCGGCGCGCGCGCAGGGTCTGCCCGATGCGTACTACTACCCGCTCGTGCACTGCGGCACCTCCTTCGGAAACTACAAGGAAGTGCGGGGGTACCTGCTGCATTCCGCCACCCTGCGCGAGCGGGTCAAGAAGATTCTCGGCAAGCTCGGCCGGCTGGTCGATGGCAAGCTGCTCATCCCGGAAGAGGTCGTGCACTACTCGGAATGGGTACATGTGATGCGTGATCGCATCGCGACTCTCCAGGAGATCGACTGCAGCCAGATCCGCGCGACAATCCACCCGGCCTGTCACGTCTACAAGATGGTGCCGGAGGATGCGATCTACGATGACCAGATTCTGGGTGGCAATCGCGTAGCGGTGTCCACCGGGATCCTGCAGGCTCTCGGCGCGCAGGTCATCGACTACTCGACATGGTACGACTGCTGCGGATTCGGCTTCCGCCACATCATCTCGGAGCGCGAGTTCACCCGCTCGTTCGCGATCGATCGCAAGATCCGGGTGGCCATCGAGGAGGCGCACGCCGACGTGATGATCGGCCATGACACCGGCTGCATCACCACCCTGGACAAGAACCAGTGGATCGGCAAGGCTGCGGGAAAAGAGGTCGACCTTCCGGTGCTGGCCGACTGCCAGTTCGCCGCCCTCGTATGCGGTGCCCACCCCTACAAGATCGTGCAATCGCACTGGCATGCCTCGTCCACCGAGACCCTGATGGAGAAGCTCGGTATCGACTGGCAGGCAAGCAAGGCCGAGTTCGTTGCCTACCTCGAGCAAGTCAAGGCGGGAAAGCAGGAGAATCTTTACGATCCGCGCCGGATGATCACCTCTGGACCCGGATACATCCCGATCGCGAAGCGGGCGTGACATGAACACCAAACCTATTCTCATCGTCGGCGGTGGCCCCTCCGGACTCGCCGCTGCGCACGCGCTCGCCAGCATCGGCCAGCGCGCCATTCTGGTGGAGAAGGAGTCGCGTTTGGGGGGGGCACCCATCCTTTCCGGTTACGCGAAGCTGGTGCCCACCGGCGAGTGGGCCAAGGACGCCATCGGCGGGATGGTGAGCCGCGTGGAGAGCAACCCCCTGGTGACGGTCCACAAGGGCTGCAAGGTCGCCGAGCTCGGCGGAGAGCCGGGCAGCTTCAACGCCAGGCTGTCCAACGGCTCGACGGTCGCGGCCGGCGCCGCCATCCTGTGCACCGGGTTCACGCACTTCGACTCGGTCAACAAGCCCGAGTGGGGCTTCGGCACGTTCCCGGACGTGGTCACCACCACCCAGGTCGAGCAGATGATCTCCTCGGGCCAGGGCGTGCGCTGCCCCTCGGACGGACGCAAGCCGCAGCGGGTGGCGATCCTGCTGTGCGTCGGCTCGCGTGACCGCCAGATCGGGCGGGAGTGGTGCTCGAAGATCTGCTGCACCGTGTCGTCCAACCTGGCGATGGAGATCCGCGAGGAGCTGCCCGACTGCCACGTCTATATCTACTACATGGACATCCGCACGTTCGGGCTGTACGAGACCCGCTACTACTGGCGCAGCCAGGAGGAGTTCAAGGTCAAGTACATCAAGGCGCGCATCGCCGAGGTCACCTCCAACGGGGAGAAGCTGATCATCAAGGGCGAGGATACGCTGGTGAAGCGCCCTATCACCATCCCGTTCGACATGGTGGTGCACGCCATCGGCATGGATCCGAACGTCGAGAACAAGAGCATCGCCAGGATCTTCGGCATCGATCTGGAGCAGCATGGCTATGTCGGCAAGGCCAACGCGTACGGCACGCTGGGCGAGACCTCGCGTGCGGGGGTGTTCGTGGCCGGCGCGGCGACCGGGCCGGAGACCATCGACGATTCCATCGCCCAGGGCCACGCCGCAGCCATGAGCGCGTTCGCGCTGGTCACCCGCGCGGAAGCGCGTGCTGTCGCTGCCTGAGGGGTACGCCTGGATGGCGCGGACGCCCGTCCCAGCGGCTGCGAGCCTGCCGGCAAGCGACCGGCCAACGCTCGAGTTGAGCGGGCCCAAGCTGGCGGCGGCGCTCGAAACCCTCGTGTCGCGATCGGAGGACCACGGGGGAGTGGAGCGCTACGTCGCTGCCGTCCAGCTGAAGGCGCGCATGTTCCGCGAGGCGCTCGCCGACGTGCGCAGCCTCGAGCTGTCTACGGCTAGGGCGTTGTGCACCTACGTCGCCACCGTGCGCCGCCGCGTCGGTCCTTACCTCGAGCCGTCCCGGTTCGAAAGGCTGCGCGACGCCATCGTCAGGCTGCTCGAGGGCCGGGAGGATACGTCCACGACGGACCGGCGCATCGCGGAGTTCTGCGGCAGCTTCCCGGACGACCGCGAGCATCGCTGGGTGCGCGACCTCGCCGCGGAGTTGCTGCACAACGTCGATTCCGAGCGCTATCCCCTGATGTCGCGTTGGGTGTGGGATGCGCGCGCCAACACGGGGGTGATCCGCGAGATCTGGCACGCGCTGGACGTGGACCATATCGTGATCGACATCCCCGACAGCTACGCCACTTTCCTCGTCCTGCGCGAGGAGCTGTCGCAGTACCTGACCGGTAACGGGATTTATCGCGATGTGACGGACTATGTCGATCTGCTTACGGCGCAGGTGTACGCGAACTATATCTGTGAGCAAGGCGGCAACTATCTGCGGGCCGACTTTGCTACGCCCGAGGACCCCATGCAGCACACCCGGCGCCTGCTGGGGCTCGACGGCGTGGATGCCGGCGGGCGGACGCGACTCAAAGCCGTCGACGGGCAGGCCTTCGTCGTCGAGGATGTGAAGCTACTGGACTAAGGACCTGCCATGCCGATCCACGAACAGTCGCTGATCCGCCCGGAAAACCTGAAGACCCACGACAAGCTGGTGATCGACGGCGTGGACGTCTCCGGCCACTGGAGCACCTTCATCGAGTCTCGGGTGGTGCAGGACTACAACGAGAACCTCCAGGACGAGATCGCCGCCCTGCCGGGCGGCGAGTACATCCACCGCTGCTGGCAATGCGGCTCCTGCACGAACTCCTGCACGGTCAACGCCATCAACCCCGACTTCAATCCCCGGTACTGGATCTATCTGATCCGGATCGGGATGGAGGCGGAGTTGCTGCGGGACAAGGACATCATCTGGCAGTGCGTCTCGTGCAACAAGTGCACTTACGCCTGCCCGCGCGACGTCGTCCCCGAAGGCGTGATGAAGGCGACGGCGCACTGGCTCGAGCTCAAGGGGCATACCCCGAAGTCGAAGTCGATGCACTTCGACGAGGAGTTCTCGGAGCAGGTCATCGCCACCGGAAAGATCGAAGAAGGGCGCATCATCCGCGGGTTCTTCGCCCGGACCGCGCAGCCACTGCGCCAGGAGTGGCTGATCGAGATGGCCAGGCGGGTGGCGCGGCGGCTGCCGTTCAAGCTCGGCATGCTGATGGGGCTGGCGGCGGTGTTCCGGCCGCGGACGCGAGGCTGGAACCGGGCGCGCCAGGCGCTCGAAGAGTACGTGGAAGAGCAGCACACGAAGCAGCGCAACGCGCTCGGGCTCACCGACCTGATCCGGACGGCGCAGGATGAGCTGGCAGGTGGTGCGAAGCGGGGCTAGACGCGGAGAAAGCAATGTCGGATACGCCAGTCAAGGACAAACAGGGCCAGTATCGGCGCGTCGCCTACTACCCGGGTTGCGCGTTGGAAGGGACGGGGCACGCCTACAACAGCTCGACCAAGGCGGTCGGTAAGGCGCTCGGGCTCGAGCTGGACGAGGTGAAAAACTGGAACTGCTGCGGGGCGATGGAAGTGAAGAATATCGACCCGAAGGTGCAGACCTACCTGTCCTCCCGCGTGATGTCCATCGCAGCCAACGAGATGCGTGCGGATGTCGTCATGGCTCCGTGCAACGGCTGCTATCACAACCTGAAGAAGGCGGAGCACGACCTTGCGCACGATCAGACTTCGCGGGACGTGGTCGATCGCATCTCCCGGAAAGCCGGGCATGCCACCTATCAGCCCGGGCAGGTCGAAACGATCCACGCGCTGGACTGGATCAAGCATGGCCTGGGCGAGGACGGGCTGAAGAAGCGCATCAGGAGCTCGCTCAAGGGTCTCAAGGTGGCCAACTACTATGGCTGCATGTACACCAGGCCGCGGCACATCTTCCCCGAGAAGGACCGCGGACCGGGCAGCGAGTCGACGTCGCAGCCGCACTTCATGGACGACCTGCTGGAGGCGGCAGGGGCGCAAAACGTGGAGTTTCCGCTGAAGACGGCATGCTGCGGCGGGGCGCATACGCTGTCCGACAGCGACACGTCGACCAAGCTCGTTCTCAATATCCTGCGCGCGGCTGAGGCCGCCGGCGCCGATGTGATCGCGACGGAGTGCCCGACCTGCCATGCGGGGCTGGAGATGCACCAGGTGCGGGCCGAGAAGGTCCTGGGCGAGAAGACGACCGTGAAGATGCTGTACTTCACCCAGCTGTTGGGGGTCGCGCTGGGGCTGTCGCCCAGGAAGGTCGGCGTGCACGAGAACGTCTCCGACGGCCTCGACCTGCTGCGCAGCAAGGGGCTGACGTGACCTCCCTGGCGCAGATCGAGTCGGAGCTCGATCGATTCGCGCCACAGGCGGAGTCGGCGGCGGCTGCGCAGCGGCTCGTCGTGCTGGCTGAGGAGGTGCTCCAGCACTGGATCGTCGCGCGCGGCGGCAGCCCCACCAGCGAAACCAGGGAAGGCTTCCGGCTGCTCGCGCTGCATCGCCAGGGTGCGGGCGGCGTCCCCAGCTTCAATGCGTGCCGCGAAAGCTGCCGCGAGATCGCCTATCACTACAACCTGATCGCCGCCGAGCCCGATTCACCGCTTGCGCCACAGCGCCAGCGCATGATGGCGTTGCTGACGAAGCATCTGTTGCTGTTCGTGAGCGGCAAGATGCAGGTCGAGGGGCTGGGCGAGTTCTGTTGTGCGTCGCGGCCGCTCCGCATAGAATCGCAATGAATCGTCGCAAAATAAGGAAGGGCCAATGCCGACTGTCCGCGGATGCAATCTGCCCGACGATCTGCTCTACGATGTCGACAACCACATCTGGTTCAAGGAGCTGCCGGACGGCAACGTCAAGCTGGGCATGACCACGATCGCCACCGCGATGGCGGGTCAGCTCGTGGCGTTCACGCCGAAGAAGGTCGGGCGCAAGGTGGATGCGGGCAAGTCCTGTGCGACGGTCGAATCCGGGAAGTGGGTGGGACCGGCCAAGTCCGCAGCCGGCGGCGAGGTGGTCGAAGTCAACGAGGACCTAGTCGCGAAGCCAGGGCTCGCAAACGAAGACCCCTACGCCGCAGGATGGATGGTGATCATCAAGCCCGACGATTGGCCAGCGGCGAAGGGGACCTTGACCCCCGGCCCGCAGGTAGCGCCCAAGTACGAAGCGAAAATGGACGCCGACGGCTTTTCGGGATGCGCCTGCGACACGTAGTTGCAACGAAGAAGCTTAGGTGGACGGTTGATGCACGCGAGAGACTCCAGGACGGGAACGAAGAAAGCGAAGTCGAACAACGGGACGAGCCTCGCACGAGCGGCGGACATGGCCAAGCTGGAGGACAACGCGACACGCGCCTGCGCTCTCCTCAAGGCAATGGCCAATCCCGCGCGGCTCATGGTCCTGTGCCAGATCGCCGATGGCGAGAAGTCAGTGGGGGAGCTGGAGCGCGCCGTTGGGCTGAGCCAGTCCGGCCTTTCCCAGCATCTCGCCGTGTTGCGCAGCAAGAACCTCGTGACGACGCGGCGAGACGCGCAGACCATCTACTACTCCCTGTCGAGCGAAGAAGCCGCGGCAGTGATGGGGACGCTCTACGAGGTGTTCTGCCGGAAGGCGGCGAAGCAGCCTGCCGCACGGCTGCGGGCGAAGGCGGCATAGCCCGGGCTAGCCGGATGCAGCAGTGGTGAGCGGTACCGCCTAGTCGACGGGCTTGGGTACGGGGGTGGAAAGGCAGCCCAGCAGGCGTTCCATGCGCAACCGATGCAGGTCGAGCCAGGTCTGCTCGATCGCAGTGTCCAGCTCCGCGCCGACCGAGCTTGTCGGGTGTTCATGGATCAGGTCAAGCAAACGCTCCAGCGGCGCCCGCAGCTCCTGGGTCCGTGCATCGCCCGGGGTCCAGCCGATGCGTAGCCCGGCGGCCTTGAAGGCGGCAAGCTCCGGCTCGTTGCGAGCAAGCTGCAGGAGCCTGTCCAGCCGTGCGACGTCTTCCCGGAACAGTTGCGCGCGAAACGGGCTCGACTCTTCGGCAGCGCGGCGCCGCAAGGTCTCGATCAATCGCATGCTTCATCCTTTCGGTTCCTGCACCGCTGTCATTCTACCGCCCCGCATGCCTACCGAGTGAAGCCGATTCTGACCGTGGCGCTACGCATGCGGAGCAAATGACCAAGGGCCGCCCGATCAACCGGCCGTCCACTTACGGCGCTGCCGTATGACCCTGCCGGACCAGTGGTTGCACCGGCTGTTCCCCTTCCTGCGCTGGTGGCCGCGGGTCAACGCCCAGAGCTTGCGGGCCGATGCGATCGCCGGTCTGATCGGCGCGGTCGTGGTGATCCCGCAGGGCGTGGCCTTTGCCACGCTCGCGGGGATGCCTCCCGAGTACGGGCTCTATCTGTCGATGGTGCCGGCGGTCATAGCCGCGCTGTGGGGTTCGTCCTGGCACGCCGTCTCGGGCCCGACCACCGCGGTGTCGCTGCTGGTGTTCGCGACCCTCGCCCCGCTTGCGACTCCGGGGTCCGCGGAATACATCCGCCTCGCACTCACGTTGTCGTTCATGGCGGGGCTCATGATGCTCGCACTCGGAGTTGCACGTCTCGGCGGGCTCGTCAACTTCGTCTCGAATACGGTCGTGGTCGGGTTCACTGCCGGTGCCGGACTGCTCATCGCAGAGTCTCAGCTGCGCAACTTCTTCGGCATCGAGATCCCGCGCGGGGCATCCCTGCTGGAGACGATGCAGGCGCTGACGCTGCATGCCGGCGATTCCAAGCCGCTGGTCGTGACCGTCAGCGTGAGCACGCTCCTGGTAGCTCTGGCCGCGCGGCGGTGGCTCAAGACGATGCCATACATGATCGTCTCGCTCGTCGCCGGGAGCGCGTTTGCATTCCTTCTGAATGCCTTGCTCGGGTCCGACCGGACCGGTCTGAGCGTCATCGGCAACGTTCCCTCGGCGGTGCCGCCGCTGTCGATGCCGCAGCTCTCGTTTGACACGCTGCGCAGCCTGGCGGGCGTGGCCGTCTCGATTACGCTGCTGAGTATCGCGCAAGCGATCCCGATCGCGCGGGCCATCGCGACGCGCTCCGGGCAGCGCATCGACGCCAACCAGGAACTGGTTGGCCAGGGCCTGTCCAACATCGCGGCCAGCTTCTTCTCGGGCTACCCGTCGAGCGCTTCCCTGAACCGGACCGCCATGAACTACGAGGCCGGCGCCCGGACGCCACTCGCCGCGGTATTGTCGGTGCCGTTTCTGATCGCGGTGCTGTTCGCCGTCGCTCCGCTAATCGCCTATATCCCGCTGGCTGCCGTGGCCGCCATCCTGATGCTGGTGGGCTGGGGACTGATCGATTTCGCCGCCATCGCCAAGATTGTACGCATGAGCCGGCCCGAGGCGTTCGTCCTCGCGGTGACGTTCGTGGCCACTATGACCCTGAGCCTGGAGGTGGCAATTCTCGTCGGCGTCTTCTTATCTCTTGTGGCGTATTTGTATCGAACGTCGCGCCCGACCATGCGCAGTGTGGTGCCCGATCCGCACGACGCAGAGCGCAAGATGGTGGAGGTCGAAGGCAAGCGCGTGGAGTGCCCGCAGCTCAAGATCGTGCGCCTCGAGGGGTCGATCTACTTCGGTGCGACCAACCACGTGGCGAACCACTTCGACACCCTGCGCAAGGTCAGCCCGGCGCAAAAGCATCTGCTGATCATGGCGAAGAGCATGAACTTCGTGGACGTCGCGGGCGCGGACCTTCTCGCGGACGAAGCGGACACCCGGCGCACAGGCGGGGGCGATCTATATCTCTACAGCCTGCGCCAGCCTGCGCGCGAGATGCTCCAGCGGGGAGGTCAACTCGACCGGATCGGACCAGGGAACGTGTTCGTTGCGAAGGATGAAGCCATCGGCAAGGTGTTTGCCCGCCTGGACAAAGCGATCTGCCGCCAGTGCACGGCACGCATCTTCCTCGAGTGCCAGACCGTGCCGGCGAGGCTCGATGACCGGGCGGTCGCGCGTGATCTGGCGTCGCCGGCTGATCTGTCATCGCCGCGCGGGGGATAGGCGTTATGCCCCTCGGGCGGGGACCGCTCAAGGGCGTTTTCCATTTCATCAGTGACAAGGAGAGGAGCATCATGACCAAAGGACTCATCGCGGCGTTCGTCGCGGCGCTGCTGGCCCTCCTGGGCACCGTGCAGAGTGACGGTGTGCATGCGCAGGAGTGGAAGTGGACCAACCCGACGATCGAGGGATTCGGCGCGATCGTGTCGCTGCCCGAGTCGGGCATGCAGCCGGACAGGAACACCGATTACAAGGTCGTATTCAACGTCACGACCACAGCTGGCCAGGATAAGGTCAACCCCGGCCTCGATCGCGTGGCTCGCACCGTGAACCTGTTCAGCTCCGCCGGCGTGCCGCTTTCGCGCCTGCACTTCATCGCGGTGGTGCACGGGCCGGCCACACCGTCCATCCTGGACGATGCGCACTATCGTGAGAAGTTCGGCGTCGAGAACCCGAACATTGCGCTCATCAGTGCGCTGGAGAAGGCCGGGGTAAAGGTGGTGGTGTGCGGCCAGGCGCTGGCACACAACAAGTTCCCCGGCGACTGGGTCAACCCGCAGGTCGAGATCACGCTGGCCGCGGTGACCGATATCATCATGCTCCAGCAGCGGGGTTATGTTCTGGTTCCGCTGTGACACGGTGGCGCGAGACGACCTTTGGAGGCCTGCCTGCGAGAATGGGCGGGTCCGCATGGCGGTGAGACGCGCGCTTCCCACCGTGGTCCTGAGCATGGCCCTGGCCCAGACGGCCGCTGCCAGCGAGATCGATCCGCCGTGGAATACCCCGCCTGAGAATGGCAAGAACTTCACTGTTCCGGGCATCGACAACGTCCCCGACTTGTACGGGGACGTCACCGATCCTCAGCTCGTGGTGTTCTTCGCCGGCAACCAGTACATGGTCGTGCCGGATCTTCTCGCCGCTTTCCGGCAGGCCCACCCCCAGTACGAGCGCATCTTCGTCGAGACGCTGCCGCCCGGCATCCTGGCGGAGCAGCTGGAGCAGGGCGCGTTGATCATCGGGAACATGCGCATCGCGCTGAAGGCAGACGTCTATGCCGCCGGCCGGGGCCGGATGCAACGGATGCAGCGCGACACGCAGCGCTTCTCGCAGCTCACCGATTACGCGCGCAACCGCCTGGCGATCATGACCTACATGGGCAACCCGCATCAGATCGGAGGATGGCATGATCTGGCGCGGCCGGGGTTGGCCGTATGCATGCCCAACCCCAAGTGGGAGGGTATCGCGGTGAACGCCATCATGCCGGCGCTGCGTGCCGCTGGCGGCGAAGCCCTGGTGCGCCGGATCTACCAGGAGAAAGCCGAGGACGGCTCGGCCTTTCTGACCCAGATCCATCACCGCCAGACTCCCATGCGCATCATGGACGGCAAGTGCGCTGCCGGCGCAGTCTGGTACACGGAAGGGTACTACCACGCCATGCTGGCGAAACACCCTGTGGCGTTCGTCACGCTGCCGGAAGCCCACAACCATTACGCGACCTACACCGCGGGTGTGCTGGCGGATGCGCCGCACCGTCAGGCTGCGCAGGATTTCGTGGCGTTCCTGCGTGGCAGTGCGGGGCAGGCCGTGTACCGGCAATACGGTTTTTTGCCGCCTGAATAGGGCAGGTCGTCATCGCCGCGCTCGGCTGTGGGGCTATCGCCGACCGTCAGGTCGGCGTATTGGACGCCACCGCGCCTGCGCTTCACCGAGGGCCGTGTCTACTTCGGAACGGTCTGGGCGACCGTGTCGTCGCCGGGAGGCTGGGCGGTACTACCTTCCTGGGCGCTACCCTCCTGGGGCTGCCCAGCGCGTGCCTCCGCCTTCTTCTGACGCTTCTCTTCCTGCTTCTGCTTCTTGGCTAGATCTCTTTGACGCTTCGCGAATGCGTAGTTGGGTTTGGCCATTGACCCTCCTTCTGGACCGGGTTTCAGGGGTAACAAGGCACAGGATAACCCCTAACAGGCTGCTGCAGAAGCCACTACGCGGGCGCGAG
>DAIQQA010000081.1:11206-22331 GCA_036787045.1 Burkholderiales bacterium
CGCCGCGCGGGCGCAGGAGAACCGGAGGGATGATCATGCGGGTTGGGCTTGCCATTCTGGCCGCGCTGCTGGCCTGGCCGGCGCTTGCTGTGGAGGTCGAGTGGCTCGAGATCGGCGCCGACACCGAGGCGCGGTACTACATCAACCCCAAGTCGATCGAGGTCGAGGGCGATACCATCCGGCTGCAGAAGCGCCAGGTATTCAACTCGCCCCTGGTGGACAACTTCACTGGACGCCGGGTGCTGTTCAAGGAGAGCATCGGCACCGTGGAGCTCGACTGCGGGCGGCACATCAACCGCGTCACGCAGATCGACATGATCGGGATGGACGGCGAAATCGTGTGGTCTTCCGGCAGGCTCAAGCAACGCATGTGGGAGGAGGTCAAGGACAACACCCACGGCGGCGCGACGTTCGACTACGTCTGCAAGAACCTCAAGGCATCCTGACCGTGGCTCGTAACAAGACTGTCACTTCGCCGGCACCAATCAGCACCTGCGCGCGGCTCAGCCGAGCTTTGTGTCAGGCCGTCCAACTGCACGGGTGAGTTCCCGCGGCGTCACACCAAGCAGGCGCTTGACGTGGCGGGTCAGGTGGCTCTGGTCGGCAAACCCGACCGCATCGGCGATATCCGCCAGCGAGCCCTTGCCCGCACCCGCCGACAGTAGCGCACGGGCATTGTTCACCCGGACCTCGATCAGGTACTGGTGTGGCGTCATGCCGGTCACCTGCTTGAACAACCGCGACAGATGGTACGAGCTCACCCGCGCGGCGCCGGCAATGTCCGCGAGTCCGATGTCCTCCGCGAAGTTGGCCTGGATGTACTGCATGGCGAGCGCCACCGGGCGGGAGGGTGCCCGGACCTGCGGGAGATCCGCCACCGGCCGGGCTTTGGCATAGTTGCGCAGCAGGTGCACGGCCAGGATCTGCGCGAGGGACTCAGCATAGACCTGTGCGCCGGGCTGTCCACCCATCAGTTCGCGCGAAAGCACGCCCGCGATGTTGGAAATGACCGGGTCCGACTCGCGCTCGCTGGGCACCAGCTCCACTGCCGACGGATCCAGTTCCATCGACTGCGCGGCGACAGTGTGCAGGAACGCCGGGTCCAGCGCGAGCAGCACGAAGGAAAGGCGCGACTGCCAGGACCAGCGCACCGGCGTGTCACATGGCTGCACGGCGACGTAGCCGGGCGCGGCGTCGAGCTCTGCGGTTTCACCGCCGCGCTCGCAGCGCATGCGGGCATGCGCGAGGCTCACGAAAACCAGATGCTCGGTCGCGCCGGCCGCGAAGTCGATGCCGCCGGGCTCGGCCTCCCGGCGCTCCAGGTGCAATGGTCCCCAGTTCAGCGCGCGGCTCGACAGGCGGACGTCCCGCCGCTCGAGGCGCGCCATTTCGATGCGGCGCGCCGCTGGGTCAGGGGCTCGAGCGGAAGGCGGCACGGAAACGGGCGTGTGCAGACTGTTCCGCTGGGGATCGGGGTACATCATCATCTGTGCTGCTCCTCGCGGCCTTGGCGGACGCAGTGGCTGGTCCGGAAGGCTTGAAGTTAACCCTGAAAACATTATGGGACGGAAAAGTTATCGGTGTCAACATTGGCCTAACCACGTCGCATCGCCTGCATTTCCCGTTCCGCCCCCTCCATGTCGGTGCGGGCAACGTGGACTGGGAGTGGCCGCTGGGTTGCCAGCAGCGGGTTAGGCACAGGCGGGCGGGCCTGCCGGACCGACTGTCCGGCGTATGCGACCGGCAGGCGAGCCGCCGCCTCGAGCGAGCGGCCCAATGAGGCCAAGTCAGGGGCAGCGCCCGCGGCGCTCCCCGCTGCGAGGGCGCCGGTGAGTCCAGCAATCATGAGTGACCAGCGTTGCATGAGGTTGTCCGTTCGGATCCAGCTGCAGGGGGGCTGCGATGGGTGCCATCTTCTTCCCCAGGCGTGAGCCCGCCGTGCCGGTGCGCGTGAAAACGGCGTGAAAGCAGGACAGCCCGCCTGCCCCGCCGTACAATGAGCGCCTCTGCGTAGGAAACCCCATGCCCCGCGTCCGCCTCGAGCTGCTCGGCGGCTTCCAGCTGTATTCCGCAGGCCGCAAACCGATCGTCCTCACCGCCCGCAAGCCTCGCGCCCTGCTCGCCTACCTCGCGCTGGGCGTGCGTCGCGCGCATGCGCGCGACCGGCTGGCTACGTTGCTCTGGCCCGACAGCAGCGAAATGCAGGCGCGCACCAGCCTGCGCCAGGCGTTGACGGCGCTGCGCCGTGCGCTTGGCGACGGCGCCGACGAGCTGATCGCAGCCGATGTGGAATCGGTGGCGCTGGCGCGCGACGGGTTCGAGCTGGATGTGGCCGAGTTCGAGCACGGCATTGACCTGGGCACGGCCGACTCCCTGCAGTCTTCGCTGGCGCTGTACCGCGGCGACCTGCTGGACGGCGTGAGCGCCGAATCGGCCAGCTTCGAGCAGTGGCTCGCCGCCGAGCGCGAACGGCTGCGCGCGGTGGCCGTGCGTGGCCTGGTCAGCCTGCTGGACCACCAGCAGGAATCCGGTCTGCCCGATCGGGCTCTGGAAACGGCCACCCGCCTGGTCGCCATCGACCCGCTGCGCGAGGATGCGCACCGCGTCCTGATGCGGCTGTACCTGCAGCAGGGAAGGCCGGTCGAGGCGCTCAGGCAATATCAGCTGTTGCGGCAGACGCTGGCACGGGACCTGGGCGTGACGCCCGAGCCGCAGACCGAGCAGCTTTACCGCGAGATGCTCCAGCAACGCCGCGCACCTGCCGGCGTTCGGCCAGCGGCTGCCGACGAGGTGCAGCCCGCGCGCTCCGAAGCGGCGCGCTCGCAGCCCGATGTGCGTCACTGCGTCGCGCTGTTTGTCGATTTGCACGGCTTCACTGCATTCACCGGTGAGACCGACCCTGAGGAAGTGCACGACTATCTGCTGCGCTATCGCGCGCGTGTGGCCGAGCTGGTGCGAGAGAGCGGAGGCGAGCTCACCAACTACATCGGAGCGCGCGTGATGGCGGTGTTCGGTGCCGCCGTGGCGCACGACAACGATGCCGAGCGTGCCGCGGGTGTGGCACTGGCCCTACGCGAGGACGTCCCTGGCCTGGCATCGGCGGGCGGTCGCTGGTTCGATCCGCACATCGGGGTGGCCAGCGGCGGGCTGTTCGTCGACCGTTCCTCGGGCACGGCAGTCGTGTCCGGCGAGCCGGTCAGTCTGGCCGCCCGCATCATGGAGCAGGCCGGACCGGGCGAGATTCTGATCTCTGGTTGGGTGCACCAGGCATTGAGGGACAGCGTGCACGCGGATCCGGTTTCCGAGGTCGCGGTTCGTGCAGCGGCGCGGCCGGTGCAGCTTTGGCGTCTGCGCGGCTGGGCCGACCGGGCCGAGACGGGGCGCCCGTTCGTCGGGCGGCAGCTCGAGCTGCGGCAGATCGAAGGACTGTTGGATGCCTGCCTGGCAGCACGGACCGGCCATGTCCTGCTGGTGCGCGGCGAGGCCGGGATCGGCAAGAGTCGGCTGGTGCAGGAGTTGTTGCAGCGCGCTCGCACGCGCGGCTACGCCTGTCATCGTGCGCTGGTGCTGGACTTCGGCAGCGGCATCGCAGGCGGGGCAATTCCGGTATTGACGCGGGCGCTGCTCGGTGTGCCGGGTGGCGAGGCGGCCGAGCGGGTGGGCGCAGCCGTGCAGCAGATCATCAATGCAGGCTGGGTGAGCCACGGTCTCGCCCCGTTCCTCTATGAGCTGCTCGAGCTGCCGCTGCCCGGAGACCCTTCCGACGGTGCGCAGGCGGTAGACCGTGACGCGCGTGCCCGCGGCCATCAGGCGGTGCTCAACAGCCTGGTCCGCGCTCGTAGCGCGAGCTCTCCGCTGCTGCTGGTGGTCGAAGATGTGCATTGGGCGGATCGCACCACGCTGGAGACGCTGGCAAGGGCGGCTGCAGCGGCGCGCGATCTGCCACTTGTCCTGGCACTGACAACGCGCCCGGAACCCGAAACGGTTGGCCCGGCGTGGCGTGCCGCATCGGGCGGCTCCCCGTTGCTCACACTGGACCTCGCTCCGCTCACCCAAGCCGAGGCGCGAGAGCTCGCTGGCACCTACCCGTGCGAGGACGATGCGCTGGTCGCATCGTGCGTGCAGCGAGCCGAAGGCAATCCGCTGTTCCTCGACCAGCTGATGCGTAACGCCCAGTCGGGCGACCGTACCCTGCCCAGCTCGATCCAGAGCATCGTGCTGGCGCGCCTGGACCGGCTGGACCCGGGCGACCGCCAGGCCCTGCAGGCTGCCTCGATTCTCGGCCAGCGCTTCACCCTGGAGGCCGTACAGAGCCTGACTTCCATCGCCTGCTCCTGCGAGGAGATGGTGGCGCGGGGCCTGGTGCGGCCCGAGGGGCAAGGCTACATCTTCAACCATGCGCTGATTCATGAGGCGGTGTATGCATCGCTGCTGCGTTCGCGTCGGCACGAGCTGCACCTGCGCGCTGCCGCCTGGTTCGCCGCGCGCGACCCGGTGCTGCATGCCCAGCATCTGGACGCGGCGAGCAACTCCGGCGCGGCAGCGGCCTATCTGCGCGCCGCGCAGGCGGAGGCCGATCGGCACCAGTACGACCGAGCCCTGCGCCTGTGCGAACGCGGCCTCGAGCTGGCCGAGGAGCAATGGCTGCAGCTCTCGCTGGGGTGCCTGCGCGCGGAGGTCCTGCGGGAGCTGGGCCAGACGGAGGCTTCGGTCCAGGCCTTCGAAGCCGCAGTCGAGCTGGCCGAGGATACGGAGCAGCGCGCCCGCGCCCTGTTCGGGCTCGCCTCCAGCCTGCGCATCCTCGATCGTCACCGCGAGGCGCTGGCGGTGGTGGACGCCGCGGAACAGCAGGCACGCGACCTCGGCGATCCAGTCCAGCTGGCACAGATCCACTTTCTCCGCGGTAACCTCTACTTCCCGCTCGGGGAGACCGATGCGTGCCTGGCCGCGCACGAGCAGGCCCGCGCCTATGCCATGCAGGCAGCGTCTCCCGCGTTGGAGGCGCGGGCACTGGGCAGCCTCGGCGATGCACACTACCTGCGCGGCGAGATCCAGACCGCCTGCGAATACTTCGCGCGCTGCGTGGCGCTTGCGCGCGAGCATGGTCTCCTAAGCCTGGAGGCAACCGGCCTGCCGATGCTGGCAGCGACACAGTTCTATCGCCTCGAGTTCGAGGAGGCGCTGGAGAACTGCCGGCTGGCGCGCGCGCAGGCCGCGCGAGCCGGCAGCCTGCGCGCTGGCCTCGTGGCACTGGTAATCAGCGGGCAGGTGCGGGCCTATCGCGCCGAATGGGAGGCTGCGATCGCAGAAGCCGAAGAGGCGGTGGCGGTGGCACGCCGCGTCGGTGCGCGGCGCTTTGAGGCCGATGCACTGGGTGTGCTCGGCCTTGCACAGAACGGCACGGGGCTGCGCACGGACGCAGAGCAGACACTGGAGCAGGCCTGTGCAGCATCCCGCGCCGCGGGTATGCGATACACGGGCCCCTGGGTCCTGGCCGCATTGGCGCTCGTTACTCGAGACGCAGACAAACGGAGTGCAGCGCTCGCCGAAAGCGAACGGCTCCTGGACGAGGGCTGCGTCAGCCATGCCTATCTGCACTTCTATGACCTGGGAATCGAATGTGCGCTCGAGCTGGGCGACGCGGACCTCGCGCAGCGCTGCGCCCAGGCTCTGCTCGACTACACTGCGCGCGAACCGCTGCCGTTCGCTGAGTTCCACGCGCAGCGCGGCATGCTGCTGGCGCGCGCTGCGCGCGGCGAGCGCAGCGCCGGCCTGCAGCGGGAGCTGTCTGCGCTGGCGGAGGAGGCCCGCATCAGGCAGGTCCTGGTGGTGTTGCCGCGGCTGGAATCCGCGCTGGCTGCCTGTGCGTAGGTGCAGGTCCAGTAACATGGCGTACGGCCGGCACGCTGCCGGCTTTCCACCGCCTCCCGGACGGAGTCTCCTATGACATCTGCCGCCGCGCGCGCGCTCGCGCTGCTGCCGTTTCTCCTTGCTGCGGCTACGGCTGTGCCGGCCGCGCAGGTCGAGGTGTTCTCGCCCCAGGGCGAAGTCAAGGGCGTGAGGCAGGTTTCCGCGCGCTTCTCCGAGGCGATGGTCGCGCTGGGCGACCCGCGGCTTGCCGATCCCTTCGACATCGACTGCCCGGAGCAAGGGGCCGCGCGCTGGGCGGACCAGAAGAACTGGGTGTTCGACTTCGAACGCGATCTCTCCGCGGGGGTGCGTTGCAGCTTCGACGTGAAGCCGGGCCTCAAGACGCTGGCGGGCGCTCCCGTCGAGCAGCAGCGCTTCTCCTTCACTACTGGCGGGCCGGCGGTGATCGAGCAGATGCCATGGCGATACGGGCAGATCGACGAGGAGCAGGTGTTCCTCCTCGGCCTGGACGCTCCGGTAAGAGAACACACGGTAGTCGAGCACGCCTGGTGCGATGCCAGCGGCATTGCGGAGAAGATCGGTGTACGCGTCGTGACCGGTGAGGAGCGCCGGCAGATCCTCGACAGCCGCAAGGACTTCCTCGACCGCTGGCTGATCGCGCTGTTCAAGGACGGGCGCATGGCGCGCATCGCCGCGGCGGAGTTGGAGCGCGGGACGGGCGCCGAGCGGCTCAAGCGCGCCGACGAAACCAGCCAGTCGCTGGTGCTGCTGCGCTGTGCGCGCAGGTTGCCGCCCGGCAGCCAGTTGCGGCTGGTGTGGGGGCAGGGCATCGAATCGCTGTCGGGCGTGCCGACCAGTCAGGATCAGGTGCTGGAGTTCACCGTGCGCCCTGCGTTTACCGCGACCTTCTCCTGCCTGCGCGTGAACGCCGACTCCGGTTGCCTGCCCTTCGCGCCCATGCAGTTGAGCTTCACTGCGCCGGTGGCGCGCAGTGCCGCGGAGAAGATGGTGCTGCGCGGCGGCGATGGGAAGGTCTACCGGCCCAAGCTCCCGGAGGCCGCTCAGGCGGGCGATTTCGTGCAGGGCGTGGAGTTCGTGCCGCCGTTCCCCGAGGAAGCCGGCTTCAAGCTCGAAGTGCCGCGCGACTTGCGCGACGACGCCGGCCGCAAGCTGATCAACCAGGAGCGCTTCCCGCTGGCTGTGCGCACCGACGTCGCCCCGCCGCTCGCAAAGTTTCCGGCGCGCTTCGGGATCATCGAAGCGAAGGGCGACCCCATGCTGCCCGTCACCTTGCGCAACCTGGAAGCCGAGGTTCAGGGACGGGAGTGGCAAGCGGTGGACGACGGGCGGCCGGTTCCCGGCAACGTGCTGCGCATCGGCACAGCAGATGCGCGCACGCTGGTGGACTGGATGCGGCGCGTGCGCAGCCACGAGGATGTCGAATACGAGCCGGCCGAAGAGGAAGACGCTCCGGCGCGGCGCCGTTACGCCGCGGCCGAGTCGCTGTTCGGCGAGTCGGACCGCACCCACGCCATCCGCGTGCCCAAGCCGCTGGGGGGGCGAGCCTTCGAAGTGGTGGGCATTCCGTTGACGCAGCCGGGCTTTTACGTCGTGGAGCTGGCCAGTCCGAAGCTGGGGGCGGCCTTGCTCACCGGCGCCAGCCCCGAATCTCAGGCGAAAGCGCAGGTCTACCATGTCTCGACCTCGGCGCTGGTCACCAACCTCGCGGTGCACTTCAAGCAAGGGCGCGAGTCCTCGCTGGTATGGGTGACCGCGCTGGACACCGGCGCGGTGGTTCCCAAAGCCCAGGTCTCCGTGCAGGACTGCGATGGCAAGGAGCACTGGAACGGCGTGACCGACGCGCGCGGCGTGGTACGCATCAGCAAGGCGCTGCCCGCGCGGGACCAACTCCCGGGCTGCTTCAGTCCGTACGACCGCCAGTACATGGTGTTCGCGCGCCTGGGCAAAGACGTGAGCTTCGTGCTGTCGGAGTGGGACGAAGGCATCTCACGCTGGCGCTTCAACCTGCCGGCCGGGCGCTATAGCGGACCCTACATCGCCACCGCAGTGCTCGACCGCACGCTGCTGCGTGCCGGAGACAGCGTCCACATGAAGCTCATGTACCGCCAGCACACCCGCAGCGGAATGCGCTTCGTGAGCCGCTCGGCACTGCCTGGGAAGGCAACCATCGAGCACCAGGGCAGCGATCAGCGCTACGAGCTGCCGGTGAAGTGGGATGCGCGCAATAGCGCCGAGCTGACCTGGCAGGTGCCCAGGGACGCCAAGACCGGCGTATACCGCGTACAGCTCGAGGACATGCTGGGGGCGCGCCGCAACCGCCGCGATGCCGGCAGCTTCCGGGTCGAAGAGTTTCGCGTGCCGCTCATGCGCGCGGGCATCGAGACGCCGGCGCAGCCGCTGGTGAACGCCACCCGCGTGCGACTCGGGGTGCAGGTGAGCTATCTGGCCGGCGGTGGTGCCGCCAACGCGCCGGTCAAGCTGCGTAGCGTCGTACAGCCGCGGACGGTGAGCTTTCCCGGTTACGAGGAGTTCACGCTGAGCAACGGCGCGGTCCAGGAGGGCGTGCAGGCCGATCGCCGCGCCGACTGGTATCGCGGCGAGTATCTCCTGGCGGACGAGGACGAAGAAGCGCAGGTGCCCGCAGGCGCGGTGCGCGGGCCGCAAACCAAGACGTTGAAGACGCTCGCCTTCACGCTGGACGGCGCCGGCGGCGGGCAAGCCGCGCTGGAAGAGTTGCCGCAGCAACCCATTCCGCAGGAGATCGTCGCCGAGCTGGAGTATGCCGATCCCAACGGCGAAGTCCTCGCGACGGGCACGCGCATTCCGTTGTGGCCGGCCGGGCTGGTGGTGGGGCTCAAGCCCGACTCGTGGGCGCTCAGCAAGGACAAGGTGAAGTTCCAGGCGGTCGCGCTGGACCTGATGGGCAAGCCGGTCGCCGGCCAGCGCCTCACGGTCGATCTATTCGAGCGCAAGACGTTCTCGCACCGCAAGCGGCTGCTGGGCGGGTTCTATGCCTATCAGAGCGGGGCCGAGGTCAAGCGCCTGGCGCGCGTGTGCGAGGGGGAGGCGGACGCCAAGGGGCTGCTGTTCTGCGAGTTCGTTTCCCCGGTATCCGGGGAGTTGCTGGTGGAGGTGCGCTCCGCCGACGCGGGCGGCAACGTCGCGGTGGCCAACAGCAGCGTGTGGGTGGCAGGCCCGGGTGAATGGTGGTTCGACGTCTCCAACGACGACCGCATGGACGTGCTCCCCGAGCGCAAGCGCTACGAGCCCGGCGAGAGCGCCGTGTTCCAGGTGCGCATGCCGTTCCGCGCCGCCACCGCGCTGGTGACCGTAGAGCGCGAGGGTGTGATGGATGTGCAGGTGGTACCGCTGTCGGGCAAAGAGCCAGTGGTGAAGGTACCGGTGCGCGGCAACCATGCCCCCAACGTCTTCGTCTCGGTGCTGGCGGTGCGCGGCCGGGTCGCCGGGGTCCAGCCCACGGCCCTGGTGGATCTGGGCAAGCCCTCGTTCAAGATGGGCATGGCCGAGATCAACGTGGGCTGGCGCGCACACGAGCTCAAGGTGAGCGTCAGCGCCGACCGACAGATTTATCGTGTGCGCGAGAAGGCCAGGGTCAGCGTGATGGTGAAGCGCGCGTCCGACGGCAAGCCGCCTCCCAAGGGCGCGGAGGTGGCGCTGGCGGCGGTCGACGAGGGGCTGCTAGAGCTGATGCCCAACCAGAGCTGGAAGCTGCTGGAGACGATGATGCAGCGGCGTGGTATCGAGGTGGACACCGCCACCGCTTCCATGCAGGTCGTGGGCAAGCGTCACTACGGGCGCAAGGCGCGGGAGGCCGGCGGCGGGGGCGGGCGCAAGACCAGCCGCGAGCTGTTCGACACGCTGCTGTTCTGGAAGGCGCGCCTCAAGCTGGATGAGAACGGACGGGCAATCGCGGAGGTGCCACTCAACGACTCGCTCACCTCCTTCCGCATCGTTGCGGTGGCCGACGGCGGCGCTGATCTGTTCGGCACCGGGCAAACCGTAATCCGTTCCACCCAGGAGCTGATGCTGTTTTCCGGCCTGCCGCCGCTGGTGCGCGAGCGGGACCGCTTCCGTGCGAGCTTTACGGTGCGCAACGCCAGCGAGGCGCCACTCGAGGTGCAGGTGCGCGCAAGCACAGGCGGCGGGCAGAACTACGAGCCGGTCGCCCTCAGCCTGTCTCCGGGCGAGTCGAAGGAGGCCGGCTGGGACGTGAGCGCGCCGGCGGGTGTCGATACGTTGCGCTGGGAGGTCGTGGCGAGCGCGAAGACCCCGGCGGGAGGGCTGGTCGACGATCGCATGTCCACCACGCAGAAAGTGATCCCTGCCGTGGCCGTGCGCACGTTCCAGGCCACGATCGCGCAGGTCGATCGCGCCTTCGAGCTGGCGGTCGAGATCCCGGAGGACGCGATCCCAGGTCGCGGCGGTGTGCAGGTGGGCCTGCTGCCGACGCTCGCAGGCGAGCTGTCCGCGGTGAGCGAGTTCATGCGAGCCTACCGGTACACCTGTCTGGAACAGCTCGCCTCGCAAGCCGTGGCGCTGCGTGACCAAGCGAGCTGGAATGGACTCATGGCGAACCTGCCCAGCTACCTGGACCGGGATGGCTTCGCCATGTACTTCCCCGGGACTTGGTACGGCAGCGACGCACTCACCGCATATCTTCTCAACATCGCGAACGAGGCCGGCTGGGATGTCCCCGCCGATTCGCGCAACCGCATGCAGTCCGCGCTCGAGCGCTTCGTCAGAGGGCAGGTGGTCCGTGAGCAGGAGTGGCGCACGGCCGACCTCAACGTGCGCAAGATCGCGGCCCTGCAGGCGCTGGTACGCTGGGGCCGACCGGTGGGCGACGAGGATCTCGCCAGCATCTCGATCGAGCCGAACCTGTGGCCGACCTCGGCTGTGATCGACTGGTTCGACCTGCTCAAGCGCGCACCGGATCTGAGCCAGCGTGACCGGCGCCTCCAGGAAGCCGAGCAGATCGTGCGCTCGCGGCTGAACTTCCAGGGCACCACCTTGGGTTTCTCCACCGAGCGCAGCGACTATCTCTGGTGGCTCATGATCTCCGGCGACGTTAATGCCAACCGCGTGCTGCTGGCCATGCTCGATCGCGAGACCTGGAAGGAGGACATGCCGCGGCTTGCGCGCGGCAGTCTGGGACGGCAGCAGCGCGGCCACTGGAACACCACCGTGGCCAATGCCTGGGGCGTGCTGGCCA
>DAIQQA010000220.1:0-5787 GCA_036787045.1 Burkholderiales bacterium
TACCGACGACGTCCCGGCGGCAATCCAGATGGAGCGACGAAAGCTGCTCGGTGCAACGCAAGCCATGGCGGAAGCATCGTTGTGGAGCGTGGCAACGCCGAGGGGGTAGCTCCCCACGGCTGGGTATCAGCTTTGCGCTTCCGGCCGAGCCAGCAGAGATCCCACGATCGCGCCCAGCTCCGGGCTGTCTGCGCTTTCGTAAGGGTGGAAACGAAGCCTGGCAATCATGGGGAAAAGCGCTTTGACCGTAGTCGCCTGGCCCACCATGACAGTCGGGCGGCCAAGCGTGTGCGCAATCCCCAGCTCGAGGGCAACGTTGGCGTTGAATCCGGTGAGGTCCGCCAGGACGTGGCTCGCCCGATTGATCTCCTCCCAGATCGAGCGGATGACGTTCGCCTCTCGCACCCGATCGCCGCGCACGTAATGGACCTTCATTGAGCGGCAGACCTTTTCCACGCGGTCGGCTGCAGCATCCGCCCAGCCGGGTCGGAAAGGCATCACATGAAACAAGCGCTGCGTCCCCGGGGCCGGGTACGCCGGCGGCCACACCGGATGTATCAACATGGGAGCATCGGCGCCGAGAAAACCGGTCAGGGTCTTCAGCGTCACCGTCACGGCCACCGGGTCCGGCTCGGCTTGCAGCTGACGCAGCTGGTTGAGCGTCTGCTCGAGATAAACGTCGTTGCCCGGCAGGGAATAACGCCTCAGGACATCCTCTATGGCCTGGGGGACGCTCTTCGAGCGGGGCCGCGGCATGGTCCAGACCAGCGCTCGATCGATGGCCTCCCCAATGGCATCGGCGTCGGCGGCCGACCCGGACATGAGGACCGGCTCGACGTCCACGTCGAACGGGACGACCTGGTCCCTGAACGCCAGCACCACGATCGCCTTGCCCAGCGTGCGTGCGATCCCGAGCTCGTAGGCGACCGCTGCCCTGCCGGGCCCTTCTTCCACGCCGAGATCGAAGACGGCGACGTTGGCTGCTTGCAGCTGCCTCCATCGGGCGGTCGCGACATCGTCGCCCTTGGGCATGGCCAGCAGATCGAGCTTCCGCTTGCGGCAGACCGCAGCCACCTGCCCGCCCACGCTGCCGGAGCCTGCAAAGAGGACGGCGTTGGTTTCCACCTGTGCGCGGGCAACCGGCCAGATCGGCCGCGCCAGCAACGGGTGATGCCGCGCCGCGAAGTTCCGGATCTCCAGGGCAAGCGGACGAAGCGCTTCCTTCTCGACCACCAGCGCTTCTGCATCATCGCCTCCCGCTTCGTAGATCCTCTTGTCCGCCTTGCTCGCGCGTATGTTGAGATCGAGTACCGCCCTGCCTTCCTGCTCGCCCTTCCCCGGCTGAAACGATTCTTCCAGCAGAAAGAGCCGCAGTGCCCAGCACAACTCCACCAGCTGGGCTGCCCGCGAGCCTTGCGGCGGCCGGTCGATTCCGTGGCTCAAATAGTGCAGGCTGGCGAATTGCGCGCTGGCCTTCTCCCGCGTCTCCTGGACCTGCGCCATCAGCGACTGAACGTCGCTCCCTCCGCGTCCCATGATTCCGTCGATACCGTCCAGAAGGTGCGCCAGCGTCTTCGCCCGTCCGTGCGTCACGCGACCGGCGCGGAGCTCCTCCTCGAGCCTGTTGCGCAGCAACTTGGCGGCCTCGCCCTCCTTGGAGCCCACCGCGGCGGTACCGCCCGCCGCGAGGGACGTCAGCTCGCGCATTTGCTCCTGGAGCGCGGCGTACCTGTCGCCCTGCTTCGCCGCATCGGGCAGCTCATTCATCACACCCTGGAGGGCCGCAAAAAGCCCGGCAACCCCGCCGCCGCGCTGCCGTATTTCCCGCAGGCGGGCGGCTATGTCGGCAGGGCTTGCGCCCGACTTCATCTGTTCCTCCACGTTCGCCAGGTCGGCGCGGTTGCGCTCCACGGTATCGATCAGGGGCGCAAGCTTCAGAAGATGCCTTACCGATGACACAGCCTCGTCGACCCTCGCCAGGTTTTGAGGCGCCTGCTCGGCCAGAACCTTTCGCGCCGACAGCAGGCGGCGCTCGGCCTCGCGCAACTGCCCGGCATCGTTCGGGTCGAATTGCCTCAGCATGTTGCCGAAGTTGAAGTCGAGCTTTGCCCGCTCCAGCACGTCACCATGAGCGCCGAGCAGCGCCTCCGCCTTCAGATAGGCATCCCTGGACTTCACGAACAGCTGCTTGCCCAGAGCCGGCGCAAGATCGGAATACACGCTTCCCAGGTAGCGATAGGTTCGGCTGTGTTCGACCGGCGGGGCACCGGTTGCCTGCATCGCCGCGGCAATCCGCTCGAGCTCCTTCGATGCAGCCGCCATCTCGCGCAGGTATTCCTCGCTCTTGCGCTCGGGCCAGGCCTTGTCGAGCGCCCGCTCCGCCCGATCCATCGCCGCCTCGCGCTGCTTGACCAAGTCCATCGGTGCTAGGCGTGTTTCAGCTCGGGGATCAGGAGCGGAATCCGGTCCCGCGGCAGGGCACTCGCCGCGCCGATGACGCCCTGGAGTCGAAGCAGATGATCCATTCCCATCATCCTCGCCACCTGGATTGCTGCGGCAACCTGCTGGCGGGTAAAGGCGGGCGTGGCGGCGAGCAGCGCGTTCACGGGATCGGTCTGTCCTCGAAGAACACCCTCCGCCAGCTGCGCCACTTCGGCCGGGGCTGGCGGGTCGCCTTGGTGCGCGCGGATCGTTCCCATGACGGTAACGAATATCGCGTGATCCGGATTCATGCCCAAGCCAACCGATGAGCCGCCCGACGATCCGGGGAAGATGCCCATCGCCCCGAGCTGAGCATTGATCTGCTGATCCATCTGATTCGAGACCTGCGCAGCCTGCGCGCGCTGCTGCACCGTGGCGGCCTGCTGGACGAGCTCCTCGGGGAGGTTCTGCCACGACCATCGCGCCAGGAGAACAGCGCGGCCTGCATCTTTGGCCCACACAGTCCACAACTCGCCGAGGAAGCCGTGGAATGGATTGCGCGCACTACCACCGAAGAGTCCCAATAGTTGATCGAACATTGGCACCTCCTCCTTCCTCGGCTGCAAGCAATGCGCGCAGGCGTCTCTCGAGCATTCTGTTCCCGGTGTGCGCTGTTGGCAACACGGACCGCAGCTACCCGATAGCGCCGAACAACCCAAGAGACATGAACGCTAAGCCATCGTTTTCGGACGATCGGATAAGCTTGCGCGCGCAGCGCGTATCACCGTCGGGGCAAGGTCAACACGGCTTCGAGTCCTCCGCCCCTTACGTTGTGCAGCGTCAGTGTGCCGCCATGCAGGCGTGCGATCTGCCTTGCGATGCTCAAGCCCAATCCGGTGCCGCCGGTGTCCCGGCTGCGGGAGCCTTCGAGTCGATAGAACGGCTCGAAGACACGCTCCAGTTCTGACTCGGGGATCCCCGGCCCGCGGTCGCGAATGCGGATGGCGAGACGGTCGGCGGCGTCATCCACGGACACGAGCGCCGCGTTGCCATACTTTGCGGCGTTGTCGAGAAGGTTTCCGAGGCAGCGCTTCAGTGCCTGCGGCCGGCCAAGGTAGGGTCGCGTAGCCGCTCCCTCGATTGCGACTTGCGCGCCCGTGATCTGTGCGTCTGCCTGCAGGCTTTCGAGCAAGGCCATCACGTCGACGGGCTGCTCCTTTTCGGTGCTCTGCCCGCCGCGCATGAAATCGAGCGTCGCATGGATCATCGATTCCATCTCCGCGAGATCCTGGGAAATCTTCTGCTTTGCTTCGCCATCGTCAAGCAGCTCGGCACGCAGCCGCAGGCGATTCACCGGGGTCTTGAGGTCGTGCGACATCGCTGCCAGCGTTGCCGTGCGTTCCCGAATATGGGCGGCAAGACGCTCCTGCATCGTGTTGAATGCGCGCGCTGCCCGCGCGACCTCTACCGGCCCCCTCTCCGGCATAGGCGCGCGCTCTATGTCCCGCCCCAGCTCGTCCGCAGCGTCGGCGAGCGCCTTGAGAGGCCGCGTGGTCCAGCGTACCGCCACCAGCGAAACCGCGACGACCGCCGCAAGAAGCACCGCGAGGCTGAACAAGAGGCGGTAGGGCCAACCCGCAGTCTGCGCTGGCTGCCGGGAATCGAAGGTCACCAGCGCACCGTCGTTGAGGCGCACCTGCGCAACGAAGGAGAACCCGGGCTGCATGCCGAAATGCAGCGCTGCGCCGGGCGCCCTCCAGGGCGGATGCGCCATTCCGGGCTTCATCGTTGCAACGGGCGCAACGCCCCCTTGCGCCTCCCGCACTGCGACCGTGGCCGGGCGTGCGTCGCCAAGAAAGCGGCGCAACATCGCGCCGAAAAGCGTGGCCCGCGCGCCGCCTTCCGACTCCAGCACTCGGTCTTTCAACGGGCGCTCATCCAGGCTGATGGTCAGCGGGGGAGCGCTGAAGACCTGGACCACGCGGCGACGCTCTTCCGCCGGAAGCCGCTCCAGCAACTTCACAATGTCGGCGATGCGCTGCGCGGCCTGCATGCCGGTCGCCTGCGACAGCGCCTCCCCGCGCTCGTGCATGTGGATGGCGAAGCTCGCCAGCAGCGCCACGACGAGTACCAGCAGCTGCACAAGAACGAGACGGCTGAACAGCGAGCGGGGCGCGAGGCGCATCAAGCCTGAGCCTCTACCTTCGCCGCGAGGACGTAACCTTCGCCGCGAACCGTCTTGATGATGCGAGGCTCGCGCGCATCCTCGCGCAGGCGCTGGCGCAGGCGGCTTACTTGCACGTCGATCGCCCGGTCGAACGGCCCGGCCTCCCGCGAGATCATCAGGTCGATGAGCTGGTCGCGCGAGAGCACCCGGTTGGGATGCGCGAGAAAAACGCGGAGAAGCTTGAACTCGCTGCCGCTCAGCGGCACCACGATGCCGTCGGGTGCGGTCAGATTGCGCGTGTCGGCATCGAGCGTCCAGCCTGCGAAGCGGACCAGCCTCACGGCTTCGGGCTCGAGATTCTCCGGCAGCGACCGGGCGCGTCTCAGCACGCTCTTGATGCGGGCAAGCAGCTCGCGCGGGTTGAACGGTTTTCCGAGATAGTCGTCCGCACCCATTTCCAGCCCGACGATACGGTCCGTTTCTTCGTCGCGCGCCGTCAGCATGATGACCGGCAGGTTGGAGCGCGTGCGCAGGTCGCGGCACAGCTCGAGACCGTCCTCGCCCGGAAGCATGAGGTCCAGCACGACCAGGTCCGGGCGGCCGATTTCGAGCGCTTTGCGCAAGGCCCTGCCGTCAGCCGCCGTGGTCACCCGGTAGCCCTGCTTCTGCAGATACTTCTGCAGAAGGCTGCGGGTTTCGGCGTCGTCGTCGACGATCAGGACGTGATCTTGCGCGGCCATGGCGGACATATAGCGTCACGCGGCCCGTTTTCAGCCGCAGAACTGTAACCCAGTGTAACAACGGCATGGGGAACAAGGCTGCGATACAAAACACGCTCCCGCCGACATGGCGCGCTTACAACTTTTTGATCCAATGGATTCCGCAGAGAGACACGCTCTCACAACCCTGAAAGGAATCTGATCATGAAGCGTTCACACAAGACAGCAGCCGGCATCGTAGCCGCCTTGAGCCTCGGCGTCGCTGCGGCGGCATTTGCTCAACCCGGTCCGATGGGCGACGGGAACGGCCCGCACGGCAAGCCCGGCATGCAGCACGGCATGATGGGCGGGATGCAGCATGGCGCAATGGGCCAGGGGGCGGGAATGGGCGCGGGCCACTCGCTCATGACGCCGGAAGAGCGCGCCGCCCTGCAGGCCAAGATGAATGACGCCAGGACGCCCGAAGAGCGCCAGAAACTG
>DAIQQA010000220.1:5887-7051 GCA_036787045.1 Burkholderiales bacterium
GCTTCGGGGGCGCGGAGCACTGGGCGCACGTGTTCGACGATCCGAAGCGCGACGCATGGCAGAAGCCGCACGAAGTGATCCAGGCACTGGCCCTGACACCCGATGCGGTCGTCGCCGACGTCGGCGCCGGTACCGGCTATTTCGCCGTACGGCTGGCCAACATGGTTCCCAAGGGCCGGGTCTACGCAGTGGACGTGGAACCCGACATGGTCAGGTACCTGTCGGAGCGGGCCAAGCGCGAGAAGCGCGACAACGTGGTTGCAGTTGCCGGTGCGCCGGACGATCCGCGCCTTCCCGAAAAAGCCGACCTGATCCTCATGGTGGACGTGTTCCACCACATCGACGAGCGCGAGCGCTACTTTGGCAAGCTCCGCGCCTCGCTCAAGCCGAACGGTCGAGTCGCCATCATCGACTTTCGCCTGGATTCGCCTGAAGGTCCGCCGGGCGCAGCACGAATCCCTCCGGAGCGGGTCGTCGCCGAGCTCAAGGAAGCGGGCTATACGCTCACCCGCGAGCACGGCTTTTTGCCCAATCAGTACTTCCTGGTCTTCACCCCTGAAGGAAATCGCTCATGAAACGCTCGCACAGGATCGCCCTCGGCATTACCACGGTCGCCGGTTTGGGACTTGCCATCGCTGGCGCTTTCGCCCACCCCGGAGGCATGGGGCCTGGAATGATGGGACATCGCATGGGCGGGCCCATGGCCGGACACATGGCAAATGGCGATGCCGCCTTCCCGGCCGACATGCAGCTGGTTCACGAGATGCTGCAGGGCCACGACAAGATCAAACGGAGCGTCGTGAATCTGCCCAATGGCATCCGCACGGTCACCGAGGCCGACGACGCCCAGGTCGCGCAGTCCATCAAGGCGCATGTCGCCAGCATGGAGAAGCGGCTCAACGAGGGGCGCGTATTCAACCTCTTCAGCCCCACGCTCCCGGTACTGTTCGAGAACAAGGACAACATCCGGACGACGGTCGAAATGACCGAGAAGGGCGCCATCGTCACGCAGACCTCCCCCGACCCCAAGGTCGTCGCCGCGCTGCAGGCTCACGCCGTGGAGGTGAGCGAGCTGGCGCGTGATGGCATGGCCGCAATGATGCGCAACATGAGGGGCGGCATGATGGGCCGGGCAGCGCAGCGCTGAAACCACCGGCTGCGGGA
>DAIQQA010000326.1:0-1966 GCA_036787045.1 Burkholderiales bacterium
CACCCAGTCGACCGCCTCGTCCGCGGACCCGTTCCCACCGAACCATGAGGAGAGCAGACCGCGCTCCTTGCTGGTGACGCGGGCGATCAGCGCCGCGGCGTCGGCCTGATACTGTCGGAAGGTGTAGTCCTCCTTGTGCTCCAGCCAGTCGCTCTCACCCCGGCCCGCGGCATCCATGCAGACGACACGGCGGTCGCGCTGCAGCGAACGGGCGAGCCAGTCGAAGTCGCGGCTGTTGCGGGTGAGGCCGTGCATGCACACCACCACCCGGGAGGACGCGCCCCAGTCGGTGTAGGCGATGCGGTGAAAGCCGTGCGGCCCGAGACTGGCGAAGCGCCGCGAGGTCATCCCCATGCGATCGCCGTCTCGAGGTCGACCACCGACTTCATCCCGGTGTGGGACACCTGACGCAACTGGATCGAATCGGAGGGAAGAGGAGAATCAGGGCCGCGCTGTCGGTGCGGCGTGGCAACGGCGAGTCGGATCGCAGAGAACGCACACCCTCCGCGTCATTCGACCAGCGGAGATCGCTTCGGTCGGTCTGCCTCGGCCGTTGCCGCCGCAGCGGGGGCAACGGCCGTAGAATGAGAAATCGGGATCGGTCAGCGCCTGTGCGCCAGCAATGCGAAGTAGATATCGTCCTTCAGCCTGAGCCGCTTCTTCTTGAGGTCCTCGAACTCGAAATCCTGGAAGATCTTGTCGTTTTCCTCGATGTCCACGATCTCCCGGTTCACGCGCTCATATTCTTCGCACAGGACCGCCAGACTCTGGTCCTTGTCCTTGAGCTCGTGAATCAGGTTGAGGAACTCCGGGAACTCATGATCGAGGTCGTGCTGCAGGATCTGCATGTCCTCATCCTCCTCGCGGTTTGGGCCGGACGGGGTCCGGCGGTTGACTAGCCCCTTCAGCATACCGCGTCCGGCGCCGGCGTTCCAGCCACCCCCACCTCTTGCCCCGGATGGGCATTCGCACCGGCGAGGCTCCCGCCGAAGAGCGGCGACGGGTTTGAGTGCTAGCATGACCGACCCCTTGTCCCGGATCGCGTCCAGCCGTAGACCATCTAACGACCCCGATGACCGAACAGCAGAAGAAATGGTTGCTTCGATCCGCAGCGGCACTGGCCATCATCGTTCTGGCCGTGCTGGCCTGGCAACGCTTTGGACCCCATGAGCGGGAAGAAGGGCTTGTCAGTGGCAATGGCCGCATCGAGGCGGTCGAAATCGACGTCGCCACCAGGACCGCCGGTCGGGTGAAGGAGATTCTGGTGAGTGAAGGCGAATTCGTCACGGCTGGCCAGGTCGTGGCCGTGATGGATACCGATGTGCTCGAGGCCCAGCGCCGGCAGGCGGAAGCGCAATTGCAGCAAGCGCAAAGCGCAGTAGCGACTGCGCGCAGCCAGCTTGCGCAGCGCGAGAGCGATAAAGCGGCGGCGCAGGCCGCGGTGGCGCAGCGCGAGGTGGAGCTCAATGCCGCCAAGCAGCAGCTGGCGCGGTCGACGGCGCTCGCCGAGGAAGGCTTCGTTTCCCCCCAGGTAGTGGACGATGACCGGGCGCGGGTGGAGAGCGCGCAGGCGACCGTTCGCGCTGCGCGCGCGCAAGTCGCGGCCGCGGAGGCGGGCATCGGCAGCGGGCGTTCCCAGGTGGCCAGTGCCCAATCTGCCGCAGCGGCGGCGCAGGCGAACATCGAGCGCATTCAGGCCGACATCGACGACACGGCTCTCAAGGCACCGCGCGACGGCCGGGTGCAATTCCGCGTCGCGCAACCCGGCGAAGTCCTCGCTGCTGGGGGACGGGTACTCAACCTGATCGATCTCAGCGATGTATACATGACCTTCTTCCTACCCACTGCGGTGGCGGGGCGGATCGCCCTGGGCGCCGAAGTGCGGCTGGTGCTCGACGCGGCGCCTCAGTATGAACGCGAGCACGGGACGGTGGAGCATCTGCTGGTGATGCCCGTAACGCCCTTC
>DAIQQA010000327.1:0-1963 GCA_036787045.1 Burkholderiales bacterium
GCCGTCGATCCCTGGGGAGCGCTCAATCCCCACACCCTGTGGCTTCTCGTGCTCCTGATCTCGGGCCTGTCACTGGTCGGCTATGTTGCTACGCGTCTGCTGGGGGAGCACAAGGGCACGGCGCTGACGGGGTTGACCGGAGGGTTGGTGTCCTCGACCGCGGTGACGCTGTCGTTCTCGCGTCAGAGCCGGGATCGGGCGAGCGCGGTCACCGGCGCGGGGCTCGCCGGCGGCATCCTGCTCGCCTGGTGCATGATGTTCGGCCGCGTCATCGTCGAGGTTGTGGTGGTCAATATGCAGCTCGTCGCGCAGCTGCTGGTGCCGATGCTTGCGATGGGGCTGGTCGCCGCGGTGCTGGGCGGCTGGTACTTGCGCCAGGGGATGCAAGCTGCGGCCCAGCAAACCGCGCCCGGCGCCGAGGAGGTGCCGCTTACCAACCCCTTCAGCCTGACTGCTGCGGCGAAGGTGGCGGCGTTCTTCGCCGCCGTGCTGCTGGTCGTGAAGATCGTCGAGACGGAGTTCCCGGGGGGCGGCGTCTACTTCGTGGCGGCGATCGCCGGGCTGACGGACGTGGATGCCATCACGCTGTCGATGGCGGAGTACGCGAAGAAAGGCGAGGCGACGATCGCGGTCAACGCCATCGTCATTGCCGTCCTCACCAACACGCTGGTGAAATGCGCCATGGTGCTGGCGCTCGCAGGCGCTGGCCTGCGCCGGCCCGTGGCGCTGGCTACGGTCGCCATACTTGCCGCAGGGTTGGGGGCTCTGCTGCTCAGCTGAGCCGCAGGGCGTCTACCCCGAAACACATGAACCGCAGAGAGGACGCGGAGAAGAACCGGAATCTTGGCAGCCCATGCGATCTTCTCCCCTCACCCCAACCCTCTCCCGCAAGGGGAGAGGGAGTGTGGCTCTGGGTCCTCTCCGTTTTCCTCCGCGTCCTCAGCGTTCCTGCCTTGGGTTCAGGTTACTCTGCGTTCGCGCTTCAGCAGGAGCCGCAGTCAGATCTTGAACCCGGCCTCGAGCTTCTTCGGCACCGTCACGTTCTTCAGCCGCACGTACACCGGCAGGCCGTTGCGGTAGGGCGGGTAGTCCTCGCCCTGGATCAGAGGCAGCAGATAGCGGCGGCACTTCTCGGTGATGTGGAAGCCGTCCTGGCTGATGTAGTCGCGTGGCATCTTCTTTTCGACGTTGGCGACCTCGTTGAGGTCGGCCACGCCGATGCTCCAGCGGTAGGGTTTGTCGGACTTGCGCACGATGGCGGGCATCACGGCGTTATGCCCTTTGAGCGCCAGCTCCACTGCCGCTTTGCCTACCGCATAGGCTTGCGCCACGTCGGTCTTCGAGGCGATGTGGCGCGCGGCGCGTTGCAGGTAGTCGGCTACCGCCCAGTGATACTTGAGCTTGAGCTGGTCCTTGATGAGGTTGGCCAGCAGCGGCGCCACGCCGCCGAGCTGGGCGTGACCGAACGCATCGCGCAGGCCCGCATCGGACAAGAACTTGCCCTCGGTGTTCTGCACACCCTCGGACACTCCGATTACGCAGCTGCCGAACTGCTTGACCGTCGCGTCCACGCGAGCCAGGAACTTGTCCTGTTCGAAGGGGATCTCCGGGAACAGCAGGACGTGCGGCGCCTCGCCTTCGGCCTCCGAAGCCAGACCCATGGCGGCAGTGGTCCAGCCCGCATGCCGTCCCATGGCCTCGAGGATGAACACGCGCGTCGAAGTGCGGGCCATGGAAGCAACATCGAAGCCGGCCTCCCGCACGCTCACTGCCAGGTATTTGGCCACGGAACCGAAACCGGGCGAGCAGTCGGTGATGGGCAGGTCGTTGTCCATGGTCTTGGGCACGTGCACGCACACGATGGGGTAGCCCATCTGCTCGGACAGCTTGGAGACCTTCAGGCAGGTATCGGCCGAGTCGCCGCCGCCGTTGTAGAAGAAGTAACCGATGTCGTGCGCCTTGA
>DAIQQA010000328.1:0-1961 GCA_036787045.1 Burkholderiales bacterium
ACTGCGAGATCGGCCTGAAGCGCTGGAACCGCCAGATCGAGCGCGCCGGCCACGCTTTGCGCCTCACCCTGCCCTCGTCGCGCTTCCGCCGCTCGATCGGCGCCTGGGCCGGGCTGCCGGTCGACCCGCAGGGCAAGCTGATTTCGAAGGAAGAGCACGCCCGCAGGATGTCCGAGTGGGTCCCGTCGGAGGCCGACAGGGCCTTCGTCCATTCGCTCATGCAGCGGGTAATCGAGCCGGGCAAGATGGCCGGCTGGGTCGCGCCGCCCGACCGCGGCATCAACAACCTCCCGGTGGAGTACGAATACGTCAAGCTCCAGTAAGCAAAACGCGGACTTCCTGAACCGCATGCTCGAGGCCGAGCGCGCCGGCGCGAAGGCGCTCGTCGTCTTCATGGACGAGCACCCGCGCAACGGCGAAGCCTGGAAGGTGCTGCGCCAGGTGCAGAACGAGGAAGCGCACAACTGCGCCCTCATCGGCCGCCTGCTCGAGAAAGCCGGCGTGCCCTACAGCCACGCCACCGGCGAGTTCTACGACAAGGCCGTGGCGATCGAAGGCCGGCGAGAGCGCATCGAGTTCTTGATCCGGGGCCTCCAGTGGGCCGTGAAGCGCTTTGAAGAAGCATTTCCCACGCTCGATCCCGAGGCGCTCGCCGTCTTCATCAAGATGCGCGACTCGCACCTGCGCAGCATCGCGGCTTGCGGTAGCGTCCTGAAGACCCTGCCTCGCTAGCCGCTGCCATTGTTGCCGTTTCACGTATTAGCCGGGGTCGAATCCCCGTGGGGACGCTACCACTTGACCGGGACAGGCACCCCGACTGTGAACAGGGCTTCTATGGCGCCTGTGCGCTCAATGATGGGATAAGCAAAAATCGTGTATGGGCGGGTGCCGTCGGCTCGTTGGAACACGATCGTCTTGCTCATGGGCGCGCCAGCAGCAAAAGCGCTGCGTTTGAGTAACATGATGGCCATCGCATCTTCGGGCGTCGTGAGTTCGTCGTCCCGCTTTCCGACGACCATAGCGGGATCGAAATCGGGATGTGGGTTTTCGATCCAGCGGTACCTGAGCTCTTTGTCCACTTCTGCGACTACCATCCCGACGAATTTGAGTGCCCGTCTAAGGTTGTCTACGGCGTCTCGCGGTACCGGTTTCACCGGGATCATTGTTGCCACACTAGCGCATCCCAAGGGTCTTAGGCTGTCAAGTCGCGGCTGCGCGCCCGGGTGAAGGTTCATGCGCAGCCCGCCGCCGAGCCGGGCATGCCGGCGGAGTAGTCCCGGCAGCGAGCGGACACGCGCGATATGTACGCAAGCGCACAAGCGCGGCACAGCACTTGCGTATATGCTTTCGTACATGCTCCATGACTTCCTCACCACTTACCGCGATGAGTTGATCCAGCATTGCCGCGAGAAGGTCGCCAAAAGATACGCCCCCGCACGAACGCCGCAAGTGGTCGACCACGGCGTGCCGCTCTTCCTGGAGCAGCTGGTTCATACGCTTGAGGCGGAACAGTTGACCACGGCTCGAGCGGAGAGCGAACCGGGCGCCTCTCCCGTATCGACCGACATCGGTCGCGCAGCAACCGTACACGGGACGGAACTGCTTCGTCTCGGGTACACGGTTGACCAGGTCGTACACCACTATGGCGACGTCTGCCAGGCGGTTACGGAATTGGCCGTCCGGAAAAAATCGCCTATCACTACGGACGAATTCCGAACGCTCAACCGATGCCTCGATGAAGCCATTGCCGATGCGGTGACTGCGTTCGGGGATGAGAGGGAAACCGCCATCCTCGACCGGGCCACAGACCTCCATGCCCGGCTGGGCGCAGTAGCCGAGGAACAAAGGCGCCTCGTCAACATGTGTCTCCAAACGCTGGCAGCGATTCAGGCCGGGCAGCTCGCACCTGCGGGGGCCACAGGAACGGCGCTCGTGAAGACGCTGAAGGAGCTTCGCGAGCT